>DATFYP010000101.1:0-59486 GCA_035314985.1 Nitrososphaerales archaeon | reverse complement strand
CTCAAACCTCCACTGCTCGGGGAGCAGTATCGCAACGTACTGGTTGTCGTAGACGTTGAACCCGTAAACCCTGTGCTCGTCAATGGTCGGGTTGTGCTTGACCTTGTCGAGCGCGGCCAGACTAAGCGAGCTGTCCACGGCCGTGATACTCCACCTGGTGGGCACCATCCGCCTCCGGGCGCCGCTCCCGAACATCCCCAGACTGAACGCCTTCTGTATTCTCGTCACGAGGACCCCCTTGCGGTAGAGTTCCGACACGGCGTCCACAGCCTTCAGGTCCCTGTCGTAGTAGGCCGTCTCTATCCTCCGGTCAGGGGTGGAGTTACCTAGATGGAACCCGCTAAGTGGGGCCGACGGACCGAACGGCTGGGTGTCCTCGCTCAGGGTCAGGATCTTCCTCGGGGCCTTCGTCAACTTCAGTTCCGAATCGACTGGCCGGCTCGCCATGGCAAGCTCTTGCAGACTCATCAACAACCTTCCTGGCTCTCTGGCGTCGACAACGTTGGCCCTGGTGTTCCCCCTGATCAAGGAGTACCTGTAGTCTACTATCTGATCAATGGGCCTGCCCAACCAATCCTCAGGTGTATCGAGAATTGCCGTATCCCCGAACTGGGGAGGGACCATCGGGCCGATTGACACCTTTGGGTAGCCCAGCCTCCCGACGAACACCCCTGGCGGGGAAGACCCTTCGATCTCCGGGGTCGACATGGCTGCCCCCGCCTTGGCAATCGCTTGCGCCTTGACGATTATGGGGCATCTGGGCTTCCCACAAAGAAGCTTCGCCCCCCGGCATTGCAGGCACATCCAGGCCGGTGGACTCTCTACGACCTCGATGGACTTTGCGACTTCATCCCCAATGCCGGTCACCGCGGACGGTATCACGCTGGAGAGCCAAGTGATCCTTCTGGGCAACCTTGCAGAAAGAGTGCGAGTGTCCTCTTAAACTCCGTGGTAGATCCTAGACTTCCTCCGGCCGCTGCCTCATCGCAAATATACCACGAGCCCCTCCTCCTGTCGGATGCCAAGATTCGCGCACATGTCAGACGTACACATTGGAGCGTTTAGGCAGCCAGAGCTCAGGTCTCTCGTCCTGGACGCCTTCGAGGCAGCAGTCGACAGATGCATTGCAGAGCGAGTCGAATTCATCATTCTGGCAGGCGACATATTCGACTCGAACATCCCAGACCTCTCCTCCGTAACCAGGGCAGCTCAGAAGATGAAACAGGCGATCGACTCTGGGATCAGGCTCTATGCCATCTACGGCTCTCACGACTTCAGCCCGAACTACTCTTCAATCGTAGACGTGCTAAATGGTGCCGGGTTGTTCACGAAGGCCGAGGACCTGTCAAGCGCAGACGGACAGGTTCGCCTATCCTTCGTCCAAGACCCGGCCGGACCGAGAATCTGCGGAATATCCGGGAGGAAGTTGTCGATTGACCGGGACGAATACGCCGCCTTGGACAAGGACGGACTCCAGGCCGAGCCGGGGTTCAAGATCTTCGTCTTCCACGGGGCTCTTGATGAGTTGAAGCCCCCCTCGCTGGAAAAGATGGAGGCCATGCCTGCCTCGAGTCTCCCTGCCGGCTTCAGCTACTACGCCGGAGGCCATGTTCACAGCAGGAGCCTGAATTCGCTCCCCGGCCATGCGAACATCTCATTTCCGGGCCCGCTTTTCGCGACAGACTATTCGGAACTCGTCCAGCTCGCACGGGGTGAACAAAGGGGGTTCTTCCTCGTCGAATTCGATGACAGAGAGGTCACGGGAACGGAATTCGTCCCAGTGCACGTCTGCGATATCGTCGAGATCCACTATTCGGCGGAGGGGAAAACCTCGGGGAGGGTCTCGAAGGAGCTGACCGAGTTGGCTGGTAACTCAAGTGTCAGAGGGAAGGTCGTCCTGCTGACCGTCGAAGGACGGCTCTCAGACGGGAAGACATCTGACATCGACTTCCCGGCGATAAGGAGACTGCTGCAAGCGTCGGGCCCCAGGATCGTCCTGTCCAACTACAGCCACCTTTCCCCCGTCGAGCTGAAGGCACGGGCTGCCCCCTCCAGGCCAGTCAACGAGACAGAACGCGAGCTTTTCGAGCGGGAGATCACCAGAGTGAAGTCAGAAGAACCCAGGCTCCGCGGAGAGCGAGGAGTGGCTCTTGCCTTGGCGCTCCTTAACACATTGAAGGAGGGGAAGAAGGAGAACGAGAACAAGGGTGAGTTTCAGGACAGGACGTTGAAGGCCGGCCTTGACGTGCTCGGAATCGAGGCGGCGAAATGATGCTGGTGAGGAAGATCGCAGTCAGGAACATCAGGAGCTACAACGACGGAAGCGAGACCAGGCTCGACTTCCCGGAAGGAGTAACCCTCCTCGAAGGAGACATAGGTTCGGGCAAATCAACGCTGCTCTACGCCCTCGAATTCGCCCTCTTCGGGTTCAGCGACATGAAGGGTGCGCATCTGCTCAGCGAGGGCAGAAAGAAGGGAAGCGTGTCGGTCTCGTTCGAGTCTGATGGGCAGGAGATCACTATCGACCGCTCGCTGAAGGTCAAGGGGGAAGAGGTCGTTCAGGATGAATGCTTCATCACCTCAGGAGGCCAAAGAACCCGGCTTTCTCCCAGCGACCTGAAGGAGCGGGTCGTGTCCATCCTCGGGTTCAACGAACCCACCCACCCCAGGGCCGAGAGTCTTGTCTACAGATACGCGGTGTTCACCCCCCAGGAGCAGATGAAGGAGATTCTGATGCAGAACGCCGAAGAACGGCTCCACGTCATCCGTCGGGTACTGGGCGCGCAGAGCTACCAGGTGGCCGCGGAAAACTCCGACCTTGTCGAGAAGGGATTGAAGGAAATCGCTTACGTCTTTAGGAAGACGAGCGAGGACTTGGACGAGAAGAAAGTCGAAGCGGAGGAGAAGTCGCGGAACATCGCCCAGCTGGAATCCGAAATCCCTCGCCTCGATCAGGAAGAAGCCGATTGCTCCAAACTCACGCGGCGCCTAGAATCGGAGTGGAAAGACTCCCTGAGCCTGCGAGAAGGCCTGGCCAGGAGTGAAGGGAAGATGCCGACACTCAGGAAGCAGATTGCAGAGCTGAACGCCGAACTCGGCGCGGACGAAGAGAGGCTCGGGAGATCCGAGACCCAACTGTCCAAAGACATCGAACCCATCATCAAGGCCTTCGAGGCGAGAACAAAGCCTGACTCGAAGGCAAGCGACCTAGAATCCGAACTCGCCCAGGAGCGAGATAACCTGACCAGACTCAAAGACTCAAAGCAAGCAGTCGAGGCCGAGCTCGCCAAGACCCGCGACCTCCTTTCGAAGGGGGTCTGCCCCCTCTGCGGTCAAAGGATTTCAGGTGACTTCCCTGCCAGGTCCGAGCACTCGGAGCGAGAGTTGGCTAGAATCGAAGCCGATATCGCCGCTTCGTCGAGAACCGTCGCTGCCTACGCCTCTCGGCTGGAGATTGCAAGGCAGTACGAGGATGCCCAGAAGGCGTACTCCCGTGCCGCCGAGGACAAGGCAAGGGTCGGCGGTGACATCGAAGACCTCCGCAGGAAGCTCAGGGACACCAGCGCGCGCCTCGCGTCTCACGCATCCGAGTTGGAAGAGGCCTCATCTCGGGGAAAGGAGATGGTTGCGGTCTCGGCTCGGATCACCGAGCTCGAAGCCAGGCTTGCCCATGCCAGAGAACAGGAGAAGCAGGCGGGCTTGGCACTGTCCCAGGCTCGGCAGGAGCTCACACACTCCAAACGTGAGTTGTTGCGACTGTCGGAAGAGGTCGCGGAGAAGCAGAAGGCATCCGACCAAGCTAGGCGCTTGACCAGCTATCAGAATTGGCTCTCCTCATTCTTCGGACCTGCCGTGCAGTTGATTGAGGAGCAGACGCTCACCCAGGCCGCCACCCGATTCAACGAGCATTTCCAACGCTACTTCACCTCGCTGGTCGACGACCCCGACATGGTGGTTCGCGTGAGGGAGGACTTCACCCCCCTTTTCGAAAGAGAGGGCTTCGAACAGGACTTCGAAGCCCTCAGCGGAGGTGAACGGACAAGCATGGCGCTTGCCTACCGCTTCGCCCTGAACTCGGTGGTCAGGGAGAGCGTGTCGTCCAGGCCCGAACTGGTCATCTTGGACGAGCCCACCGACGGTTTCAGCAGGGAGCAGGTCTACAAGATGAGGAGCCTTCTGGACGAGCTCGATTCGAAACAGGTCATATTGGTGTCGCATGAAAGGGAGCTGGAGTCGATGGCCGACCACATCTTCAGAATCGAGAAGAAGAACGGGACCTCGGAGGTATCCCGACTCGCAAAGTAGCTGTTGCCCCCGCGCCGACCCGATGAACCCGGATAAGACCCCCAGGGGAGGGATTCAGCCCTCCCCAGGGGACATCTGACGCGTATTCGGCCGTAGTCCTCCTCCTGTTCTAGACGGGATTCAGCTAAGCGGCCCACCTTGGTCTCCCGCAGGCCTATCATCGACCACGTTCGGCCTTGCTCCGCGCGGGTCAGCCGTTTCATCCCGCTCCCCACCGACCTCAAGGTTTCCCTATCATCGCCCTTGATGGGGCGGGTGTCGTTTCTGTTCTGGAGCCAGCCGTCTCCGGCTGCGCCTCGTGGCGCCGCGCGTCCTGCCGTGAGGGAGGAACTTCCCCAGGAGGTCCCCGTGGCCCGTCCACCGACTCGCGTCTTCCCCAGCGTCAGGGAATCGGGAAATAACCGTTTCCTATTGTGCGAAGAGGCTCGGGAAGAACTCCCTCTCCCTCTGGAGCACCTTGCCCTCGGTCTTGCACCTCCTGTACTCCTCCAGCGGGTCGTGGTTCAGGGTCAGGAAAGTCGGGCCCCACTTGTAGATGTTCATGTAGCGTTCGGCCTCTTCGACCTCTCCCAGGATGTAGAGGGTCCCTGCCAGCGCCTCGACCGAGCTGAGCATCCCGGGCCTCGCGTAGTTGGTGGGGTTTCCTGCCAGCAGGATCGGCAGCCTCCTGTGCTTCCCGCCCAGCCTCTTGAAGAAGATCTCCTGCGCAAGGTTCCACGAGCAGTCGACGACGAGGATCCCCTTGGCGTCTCGGTCTAGCGGCGAGACCGTGCGGTGGGCGTATGGGTTGAGCACGATGATTGTGTCAGAGGCGTGAAACTTCCTCCCGACCCCCTTTGCCAGGTCCATCTGTATCATCTTCCGGGCGGTGCACTTTGCCGGGTCGTCCTGTCCCATTTCGAGAGCGAAGATGTTCAAATTCTCTGGCCGAACGAACCCGCGGTCTCCCGGCGTCAGTATTAATTCTTCGACGTGCGCGTCTCAATTCTCACAACTCTTTTATACCGACACGGTCAGATTGATTACGATATCCAATGCCGATGGCCTTCGTCTTGATCAACGCCGACCTAGGGGCTGAAGAGGACCTGCTGAAGAAGCTGAAGGACATTCAGAACGTGAAGGACGTCTATGTCGTCTACGGCGTCTACGACGTCGTGGCGCGCGTCGAGGCGGACACCATGGAGAAGGTCAAGGAGACCATAACCTGGAACATACGAAGGCTCGACAAGGTGAGGAGCACCCTCACCATGATCGTCGTCGAGGCATAGCAGCTTCACTCGAATCTAGGTTGAAATATCCGCGGTCATTCAGCGCTACCTCATGCGCTGTCTGGTCGGCATTGACGATACCGATTCCTCCAGGGGATACTGCACCACCTACCTGGCGTTCCGCATCGCCGTCGACCTGAAGGCGGACCTTCCAGTCGTCCCGTACCCGAGGCTCGTGAGGCTCAACCCCAACATCCCGTTCAAGACAAGGGGGAACGCGGCGGTCTGTCTCCTGATCGATACAGCCGACCCGGACAAGGCATTCCGCCTGTTGGGCGCAAAGCTGGCCGACCTCTCCGACGTGGCCGGCGGCGCGAACTCCGGCTTGGTGTTCCTCGACGATCCCGGGCTCGCGCCAAGCTTCGAGCCCCTCTACCGCCGGGCGCTGTCGCAGGTCGTCAACCCTGCGGGGGTCCGCACGTTTCTCCGGGAGATGGGGGTCCGATTCACGACTCTGGGCAACGGCATGGGCCTAGTGGGGGCCGCCGCTTCGCTTGGCTTCGCCGAGCGTTGGGACCGCACCTTCGAGCTCATTTCCTACAGGCGGCGGGGATCATGGGGCCTCAGGCGGTCGATAGACCCCTCCTCGGTAAGAGAGATGGACCTCGCGACCTCCCCCCACACGTTCAACAACTACGACTACCAGAAGAGCAAGGTCCTGGTGGCCCCTCATGGCCCCGACCCGGTCTTCGCAGGAGTGCGCGGAGACTCGCCTTCCGCGGTCATCAGGGGGTTCGCCCGCCTGCGGTTCGAGGAGGAGTTGGAGGGCCACATGGTCTACGTTTCCAACCAGCACACCGACGCCCACCTCGACCGCCCGCTCGACTGGAAAGTCTTCTCCTCGGGCTGGGTCGCCGGACAGGTGGAGGAGGTCGAGACAGGGCCAGGGGGGCACGTCTATCTCACGCTCATCGAGGGAGGACGGAAGCGGCTCTGCGCCTTCTACGAACCCACGGGCGACCTCAGACGGACGGCGAAGAGGCTCGCCCAGGGGGACAGGGTCAGGCTTTCCGGCGGGGTCAGGCGAGCCACCTCGGCCCACGAGAAGATCCTAAACGTTGAGAGGATGGAGGTCATGGCCCTCGCGCGGGCAGCGCCGAAGAGGACGCTGGCGAGGGGGACCTACATTTCATCCCCCCGGGCCAACAGGCACCTCACGAAACCCCTCGTCCGCTACGGGTCAGAAGCAGTCGGCGCGATGCCTCCCGGAGCGCGGGGATGGCTTGAAGGGCCGGCTATACCGCTGAAAGCGCCTGTTCGAAGTCGCTGACGAGGTCGTCCGCGTCCTCTATCCCCACGGACACCCTTACCAAGGTGTCCGGGATCCCTGTTCTCTCCCGCTCCTTCGCCGACATCTGCGTGTGAGTCATCAGAGCCGGCTGAGACACGAGCGTTTCGACGCCCCCCAGGCTTGCGGCCAGGCTCGCAACCTTCAGCGATTCGGTGAACCTCATCGCATCTTGCATGCCCCCCCTCAGGTCGAGGCTGAGCATCCCCCCGAACCCCTTCATCTGCCTCTTCGCGAGGGCATATTGCGGGTGGGTCTTCAGCCCAGGGTAGTTCACGGTCTTCACCTTCCGGTGGGTCGAAAGGAACTCGGCCAGCGCCTGGGCATTGACATTCTGCTGCTTCACCCTCACCGCCATGGTCTTCATCCCCCTGAGAACGAGCCACGCAGGCAAGGGGTCCAGCGTCCCCCCGAACTCCCTCCTCATCATCTTGATGTCGTGCGCCTTCTTTTCGCTCGCGACCGCCATGCCCGCGACGACGTCGGCGTGGCCGTTGAGATACTTCGTGGCGCTGTGCAGCACGACGTCGGCGCCGAGAGAGATGGGCGTCTGGTTGATCGGAGATGCGAAGGTGTTGTCCACCAGCAGGGCCGCCCCGACGCCGTGTGCCAGCTTTGCGACCTTCGGAATGTCAACAAGCTTCAGCGTGGGGTTCGTAGGAGTCTCGATGAGAACGGCCTTCGTGTTCTTCCTGACCGCTCTCGCCATCTCGTCGAGGTCCGTCGTGTCCACGAGGGTTGTCTCGATCCCCAGACGCGGGAGGAGTGAGCTCAGCAGGGCGTAGGTCCCGCCGTACAGGTCTCTGATCCCGACGACGTGGCTCCCCTTCTGAATCAGGGAGAACACAGTGGTCGATATCGCGGCCATCCCCGACCCGAACGCCGCCCCGTCGCCGCCCTTTTCGAACGCAGCCAGTTTCTTTTCAAGTCTGACGACAGTAGGGTTGTCCCATCTGGAGTAGACGTATCCCCTCTCCCCGGCCATCGCCGGCCGGACGTCTGCGGCCTTGGTGAAGCCGAAGGTTGAAGTCTCGAATATGGGGGTTACGAGCGCCCCTGTCTCCTCGTCGTACGGCTCAGCCTCGTGCACCGACCTCGTGGAGTCTCCGGTCAAGATGCTAGAAGACTCCGCAGGCGTTGTAGATAAGCGCACGACCGTTTGGACTTCGGCCTAGGGTTCCATCAATAGATAGCGAGGGGTGGAGTTTCAGGGGTTCTCGCCCCCTTTGAACCACCGATCTGCGGGTCTCTCGGCTTGCGCGTATGAGCCCGCCGGGATGATCCTGGCTTCCCCACCTCGCTTCAACGGACTTCCAAAATGTGGCTATTATATGCTTCGAGGCGCCCTCAACCGGGTAGGTGGTGGGCATCCTTTGAAGAAGTCAATGGAGCGGTGTAATCCTTTGATGGTGCCGCAATCCCCGAAGACCCTCAGAATTCTTTCTGCGCGACAGCGCTTGGACGGCTCGATGATGCGCGGCGCGATTATCCCAAGGACCCTTATCGCCTTCAGTTCGGACACCTGGGCGTACCATCCCAGGAGGATGCCGTGATCTCTGCGGGCATAGGGATTGACCCCTAGTATCCTGCATGCCTCAGAGATTATCTCTTTGGTGGTGCAGTATATCCTTAGGCGAGGGTGAGTGGTGCCCCTGTTTTTCCGATAGTGGACATGTATGAAGCCCTCCCCGTCGATTAGTCCAACAAGCCACCCCAACTCATAGGGATCCTCAGCTTGCAACGGGAACGGTCTCGTAAAGTTGAAAGTACTGTTGGTATTTGACCCCTACGCCCTTCCTCTATCCCGAAGAAACGGGCTTCGGCATGCACGCGCACCTGTGGTAGCTGCAGCAGGTGCATTTCCCGCAGCTCTCGTAGTCCTTGTGCTTGCAGACACGGCAGATGCACGCGGCCACGAAAATCTCGCTCCCTACTCAGATTCTTTAAGGTTGTCCAGCACGAGCCTTTCCGGGTCTTCCCCGAGCTCATCTTGGAGCCCCTTCTTCAGCGCCAGCAGCCTGTCCACGTCATGTCCCTTCCTGGCGAACCTCTCGACCTCGCCGGCGAATGGTCTGACCTTGTCGGAGTCGACCAGCTTGTCCGCGAAGCAGACGATTCGCTCTTCCAGCGTTCGTGGGATGTAGTCGAGGGCTGGCAAGCCCAGCTCGGCCCCTTCCTCCCTTGAAATGCCGGCCCCCACATGGCGCCTCACGATCTGGACCACGGTTTCATCTACTCCCTCGCCTCCGAGGATCGTCGCCCCTTCCAGGCCGTGTCTGACGGCCTGAGTGCGGTTCCTCCCGATGTCGTGCAGGAGGGCCCCCGCAGCCACAGCCGAGGCATCCACCGATTTGCCATCTTCAAGGAATCCATCCGCGAGCACCTTGGCCACCTTCGCTACAACCACGCAGTGCCTGACCATGGTTTCGTTGCTGCCATATTTCCGATGAAGGGCGAGCGCCTCTTCCTCGGAGGGGATCACTTGGCCAGTTCCTCTTCGAGCTGGTTTATCTTCCACTTGAGGGCGGACTTCAGGTCCGCGTTGTCCAGCCTGTTCAGCGGTTTCGAGCAGGTGGGGCACTTGAAGAAGTTCTCCATGGCGTCCTCGAACGTCCTGGTCTGGCAGGTCGCGGTTCCGCAGTGGTAGAACTCGTGCATCTCCTCGTACTCGAGCCGCTGCCTCAGCCTGCTCAGGACCTTGCGCCTCTGGGTCTGGATGAACCCGTCGGTCTGGTCGCGCTGCGCCTTCCATCTGTAGACGAACCACCCTCTCTTCGGGTCCCTGACCCTGACCCCTGTTATCAGGCTCCTGCCGAAGAGGTCGTACAGCGCCTTCCGCACGGTCTTGATCTTGAGCCCCGTGGCCGATGCTATCTCCTCGTCCGTCGCGTTCTCGTTGTTGAGCAGCGCCCTCGCCACCCTGACGTAGTCCGGGCCACCGATCAGGCCGGCGACCTTCACAAACGTGTCTTCATATTCTATCTTCATGATTCTACGACTCTCTTGCCCGTTTCAGAGGGCAGGATTCTCAGCCTGCTTTTTCCAAAGCTCCTCTTAAGCTCTTCTCCACCCTGCACCTCGTGTAGCACGATCGCCAGGGCCGCGATCTCGGAGTGGGGCTGGGATGTGACCGCCACGTTGAAGTCAGCCTCGTGATAGACCTTCCCCGGGACCTTCGGCCCTCCCACGACCACAAGCATCTTCTCCAGCTTCCTGAGCTCCTCCAGCTTCTCCTGCAGCGGCATGCCGTACATCGTCAGGTGGACCACGGCCCTCCCCTCCCCTTTGGCTTCACGGATCACCTTCTTCCACGGCTCTCCCACGATTGCACTGAAGTCTCCTCCCCAGGTCTCGTTGACCTCTTGCAGCGTTCCCAGGATGTCCTTCTCGACGTCTCCGAGGTAAATCGACTCCGCTCCAAGGGCCCTCGAGACGAGGCACAGATGAGTGAGCGTCCTGTCGTCCCTGACGTACCTCTGTCCGACCCTGAGCACCCTGATGCTCTTCGACCGCACGCCTCTTCACCTTGCTCCTGCCCGACGGGCCTCCAGGTGTGATGAGAACCTCTGAAGCAACTCCAGGTGATGGACGAGCAGCGCACGTGGCGTTGGCAACGCGGCGGGGCGTGACTCCCCTCGCTATTTAGCCAGCCCTTTTATCGGCCGGCAATGGTGCGGGCCGCAGGATGCAGGTCCTCGATGAACGAAGGAGGCTGTCTCTCATGGTGGACTACCTGTTCGGCAGGGGGGTGAGCAGGACCCTTCCGAAGGAAGGAATAAGGCTCGTGTACTCCAGGAGGTCGGGGAGGGTGAAGCTCGTCTTTCACGATGACAAGCTTATCGCTACTGTCAAACCCAACGGGTCGATGGCCCTCACCATCCATGGCGCCGGCCTGTTCTCCAAGAGCCGCAAGTTCAGGGACAGCTGCGTCACCGTGGCCGACGAGGCGGCAGAGTTCGTGCACGGCGGGAAGTCCGTCTTCTGCAAGTTCGTGACCAGCGCAGGCAGCAACGTCCTCCCCAAGGGCGAAGTGGCGGTTATCGACAGAAGGGGGAGGGTCCTGGGAGTCGGGACTGCCGTGCTGAATGGAAAGTTCATCAAGCAGTTCAGGTCCGGGATTGCTGTCAAGGTCAGGGTGGGCGCGTCTAGATGAAAATGGACAACAGGCAGGCGAGGCGGGCGATGGAACGCATGGGGATCAACATGAAGGAGCTTCCGGACGTCCAGGAAGTGATCATTAGAACCGCCGACAAGGAGCTCCACATCACGAACGCGACAGTGTCCGAGGTCAACGCCGCGGGGAACAGGGTCTTCCAGGTGGCGGGCGAAGTCGAGGAGACGGTAGTCGAGAAGAAGACCTTCAGCGAGGAGGACATCGTGCTAGTCCAGCAGCAGGCCGGAGTGAGCAGGGAAAGGGCCGTGGCCGCTCTCACGGAAGCAGACGGCGAGGTCGCAAGGGCGATTCTCAAGCTCACATCCTGAGCCGAACGTTTATCTACAGAACTCAGGGCCAGACCGAAAAGCGTTATTCATGAGCACTGCCATCGAGGAGACACTGAAGGCCCTCACCGAGTTCGAGTCCAACCTCGACGGCGCGAAGGCTGAGGCCTCCGAAGCGAAGCGTCAGATGCTCAGGAAGGCCGGGGAGTGGGCCGAGACTGCGAAGGGGATCGCCATCGCCGAGGCGCAGAAGATCGCCTCAGACACAATCTCAAAGGCAAGGAAGGAGGCAGAAAAAGAGGCCGAATCGATCGCCAAGAAAGGCCGCGTCGCCGTGAAGCGCCTCGAGGAGTCCCTGTCCAAACAGAGGTCCAAGGCATCGGAGCTGGTCGAGAAGACCCTCCTAGGCGAGGGAAGTTGAAGGTCGTCGCGCTGGGGGGAAAGGCGTTCGTCACCGGGTTCGTCCTGGCAGGCGTCACGGGAGAATACGTCGACAGGCCCGAAGCCGCCCTCGAAAAGATCCAGGCGCTTGTGAAGAACCCTGAAGTCGGCCTCATCATGGTGAGCGACGAGGTGGCCGGGCCTATCAGGGGAGAGCTGATGGCCGTCAGGTCAAAGAAGGCGGTCCCGCTGATCTACGAGGTCCCCGGTCCGGGGAGCAAGCTCGAGAAGGTAGAGTACAGGGCCATGCTGAGGGCGATACTGGGGGTATGACAGGGTGAGCAAGGCAGCCGCCGACACGCTTGAGAAGGTCTCCGCGGAGTTCGAGGGAGAGGTCCTCGCCGACCTGCAGGCGGGAAGAGGCCAGGCCATGGCGCTGATCGAGTCGACAAAGAGGGAGACTGCGGGGGCCGTCGCAAAGATACTGCAGTCAGGCACCAAGCAAGCGGAGTCCCTGAAGAGGCAGATGGTCGGCGCGGCCGAGCTCAAGGTAAGGAACGCGCAACTCGAGGCGATGGAGGCGGCCGTGAACGGGGCTTTCAGCGACGCGGTTCGAGGGATACACAAGGTCCCCCGGGCGCGCTACGAGAAGTGCATCGCCCGCCTCGTCAAAGAGGGGATCGACGTCATAGGGCCGAAGGCGACGATCTCCTGCAACTCGAGGGACAGAGACGCCGTGGCGTCTGCGGCCGGCAAGCTGAGCAGGGGACCGGTCACGCTCACGATGAGCTCGAAGGACACCGAGACAGCCGGCGGGGTCGTCCTTGCCACGGGCGACGGCTCTGTGAGGTTCGACAACACATTCGAGGCCAGGCTCGAAAGGATGAGGCCGGCGCTCCGCAAGGACGTCGCCGCCCTGTTCGGCCGCAAACGCTGACTCGCGCTTCGAAACGTTATTAGCCCGACATTCTGGACGCCCCAGAAGTATCCGTTTTGCCTGTCAAGGGGAAGATCGAATGGATCTCAGGGCCTGCCATCAAGGCCTCGGGGATGTCCTCTGCGAAGATGTACGAAGTGCTACAGGTCGGCGAGGAGAAGCTCATCGGAGAGGTAATCAAGCTCACAGGGGACATAGGCTTCGTCCAGGTCTACGAGTCGACGAGCGGCCTCCGTCCGGGAGAGCCGGTCGAGGGGACCGGCCAGCCCCTCTCGACGACCCTAGGCCCGGGCATGATAGGCACGATCTACGACGGCCTTCAGAGACCGCTCGACGTGATCGCCAAGAAGGCGGGCGCATTCATCACGAGGGGAGTGACGGCGAGCTCGATCCCGTTCAATAAGGAGTGGGCGTTCGTCCCGTCCGTCAAGAAGGGGGACAAGGTCGAGGGCGGCTCGGTCCTTGGCGCGGTCCAAGAGACCCCCCTCATCGAGCACAGGATTCTGGTCCCCCCAACGGCACCGAAGGCCAAGGTCACCGACGTGGCGAAGGCGGGCAAGTACAAGGTCGACGAGACCGTGGTAACTGCCGAGGACAAGTCGGGGACGAAACACGAACTGAAGCTCTACCATAGGTGGCCCGTCAGGACCCCACGGCCCATCCGCGAGAGGCTCGACCCGGAGATCCCCCTGATCACGGGGCAGAGGGTGCTCGACTCGTTCTTCCCGATGTCAAAGGGAGGGACGGGGGCGATTCCGGGGGCCTTCGGGACAGGGAAGACGGTCAGCCTGCACAGCGTGGCGAAGTACGCGGACGCGAAGGTCGTGTTCCACATCGGCTGCGGAGAGCGCGGCAACGAGATGACGGAGGTCCTCGTCGAGTTCCCCGAGTTGATTGACCCCCAGAGCGGCCGGCCCCTCATGGAGCGGACGGTCCTGGTGGCAAACGTCAGCAACATGCCCGTGGCCGCCAGGGAGGCCAGCATCTACACCGGAGTTACCATGGCTGAATACTACAGAGACATGGGCTACGACACCGTGCTCGTCGCGGACTCGACGAGCAGATGGGCCGAGGCGCTCCGCGAAATCAGCGGGAGGCTCGAAGAAATGCCGGCCGAGGAGGGCTATCCCTCATACCTCGCCTCCAGACTGGCGGAGTTCTATGAGAGGGCCGGGAGGGTCGACCTGCTCGGCACCCCTGCACGCACAGGGTCGATCACCCTCATAGGGGCGGTCTCGCCCGCGGGCGGTGACTTCACCGAGCCCGTGACCTCCCAGACCATCAGGTTCGTCAAGAACTTCTGGGCCCTGGACGCGAGGCTGGCGTATTCGAGGCACTACCCCTCAATCAACTGGATGACATCGTACTCGGGCTACATCGAATCCGTGAGCAAGTGGTGGGGGAGCAAGATCGACAAGGACTGGTTCAGCGTGAGAGCGGAAGCATACGGCATCCTCCAGCGCGAGGACGCCCTCAAGGAGATAGTCAGGCTGCTGGGCCCCGAGGCCCTTCCGGACGAAGAGAAGCTCATCCTCGACGTAGCGCGGATGATTCAGATAGGGTTCCTGCAGCAGAACGCCTACGACGACGTCGACGCCTACTGCAGCCCCCAGAAGCAGTTCACAATGATGAGGATGTTCGTGCAGTATCACCAGGAGGCGCTGAAGTCACTCAAGAACGGGGTCCCCTTGGCGAGGATTAGAGGGATGCAGGTGATCGCCCCGATGCTCAGGGCAAAGTTCGCGATAAAGAGCGAGGAGCCGGAGAAGCTGCAGGCCCTGGCCAAGCAGATGTTCGACGAGTTCGCTTCTCTTGGCGGGGTGCAGGAGGTCAAGGCGGCTTGAGCAAGTCCTCATCCGGCCTGGAGTACAGCAAGGTGGCCGAGATCAGGGGCCCGCTCCTGGTGGTCGACGGCGTGGACAGGGCGGCCTTCGACGAGCTCGTGGAGATCGAGGACGCCGAGGGGAGGAAGAGGCTAGCGAGGGTCCTCGAGACGGGGTTCGGGAAGGCGGTGGTCCAGGTCTTCGAGGGGACATCGGGGCTCTCCATCAGCGGCACCAAGGCCAGGTTCCTGGGCAGGACGATGCAGCTCCCGGTCTCAGACCAGCTTCTCGGAAGGGTCTTCGACGGGCTGGGCAGGCCTCTAGACGGGCTGCCGGAGCCGGTGGCCAAGAGCTTCCCCGACGTGAACGGCGCGCCCATCAATCCCGAGCGAAGGGACTACCCAACCGACCTGATCCAGACCGGAGTGTCCGTCATCGACGGAATGCTCACCCTCGTGAGGGGCCAGAAGCTCCCGATCTTCTCAGGGGCGGGGATGCCCCACAACATGCTCGCCGCCCAGGTCGCGAGACAGGCGACGGTCGTTGGGGGGGGCGAGGAGTTCGCGGTCGTGTTCGCCGCCGTAGGGGTCTCTTCCAGTGAGGCCACCTTCTTCCAGCGGACCCTTGCCGAGTCTGGGGCCATCAGGAGGAGCATCCTGTACCTCAACCTCGCCGACGACCCGGCAATCGAGAGGATAATCACCCCCCGCGTCGCACTCACCGCCGCGGAGTACCTCGCCTTCGAGCTGGACATGCACGTCCTCGTGATAATCACCGACATCACGAACTATGCCGAAGCGCTGAGGGAGATATCGGCCGCAAGGGAGGAGGTCCCGGGGCGGAAGGGCTTTCCCGGCTACCTCTACACGGACCTTGCCAGCCTCTACGAGCGCGCCGGGAGAATCAAGGGAAAGAAGGGAAGCATCACCCAGATGCCCATCCTGTCTATGCCCAGCGACGACGTTACCCATCCGATTCCGGACCTCACGGGTTACATCACCGAGGGCCAGGTGTTCCTCGGACGGGAGCTCTTCAGGAAGGGGCTGTATCCCCCGGTCTACGTCCTCTCAAGCCTTAGCAGGCTGATGGGCCCCGCCCTCGGCTACGTCATCAAGCAGGGGAAGGCTCGCCCGGACCACCACCAGGTCGGCAACCAGCTCTACAACGCCTACGCCAGGGCGGTCGAGCTGAGGGCGCTGGCGGAGATCGTGGGGAAGTCGGGGCTGACGGGGTCGGACCTGAGCTACCTCACATTCGGGGACGAGTTCGAACAGAAGTACCTGAACCAGGGGTACGACGAGAACAGGACCTTCGAGGAAACTCTCAGGATTGGCTGGGAGACGCTCTCGATCCTCCCCAAGAACGAGCTCACCAACATCAAGGAAGAGTTCATCAAGAAACACTACGTGGCAAAAGAGCCGGCTGGTTGAAGTGTCGGTAGCTTCCGGTTCCGGGGTCCTTCCTACAAAGATCGAGCTGATCGGGACCAGGAAGAGGCTTGGGACGGCGAGACGAGTGAAGAAGGTGCTGGACGACAAGCGCGACGTCCTCCTCAAGCGCCTGGACGAGATGATAGTGCAGGCGGGGACGGCCCGTGACGAGATATCGCAGCCCCTTTCCGACGCCTACCTCGCGCTCTATGACGCCTACCTGAAGCTGGGACCCCTGCGTCTGGAGGGAATCGCGGCCAACACCCCCCCCGGGACGGAGGCGGAGGTCAAAGTCCGCAGAATCGTCGACGTGGACATCCCATCAGTCACGCTCTCAGAGAAGGAGGTGGGCATGACCTACGGGTTCGCCGACACCAACGTCGCCGTCGACAGGGCTTCGATGCAGATGAGGCGGGTCCTCCCTTCGATCTTCAAGGCCGCAGAATACGAGAACGCGATCTTCAGACTGGCGAAGGAGCTCGAGAGAACCCAGCGGCTCCTGAACGCGCTCGAATTCATGATCATCCCCCGCTACGAGACCTCTATCCGCTTCATCCAGCAGACCCTCGAGGAGAGGGAGAGGGAGGAGTTCACCAGGCTAAAGCATGTAAAGAGGGTCCTTGAGAGGAGGGCGGCACAATGAGCGCCGACATAGCCGCCGAACCCTTCAGGTCGGCCTCTCAGAAGGTGGAGGAGGCTCACCAGCAGGCGGTGGGAGAGCTGAGGGCCAAGGTCGCCAGGGCCAAGTCAGATGCCCTCGCGAAGGTCAAGGCTTAGCCCAGCTGCTCCTGGCGACGACGGCCGTGATCACCTTCACCAGAATCGCTATCGACGCCAGGAAGCCGACGGTCGAGAATGCTATGGCCAGGATCGTCCTCGGGTAGCCTGTCGCGTCCCCCACGTAGAATCCCAGGTAGACCCCGAGCAAGACGAGCGGCGCAATCACCAGCGGGGTGAGAAGGGCCACGGTCAGAACCGGGTTCCGTCTCTTCCGCTCCGACACGAGCCCGGGGCCGCCGCTGGGCGTTAAATCGTTTGGGGGCGAGGCGCCTGCGGACAGACCGCACTACTCACATTTGGAGTATCCGCAGCTGCTGCAGCGGTAGCACCCGTTCTCGAAGACCAGCGCGTCTTCGTGGCAGTCGGGGCAGGTGGTCCCGATCGGGCGCATCCTGGACCCTTCGGCCTGCAGGGGGATGGCCGACTCCTTCACGACGTGGTTGAGGGTCAGCAGCTCCAGCGCCTTCGCTATCGCGTCGGGAATCGAGAGCAGCTGCGTCCCCTCGTCCCAGGAGACGTACTTCCCCTTGATGCCCTTCAGCGTAGACACGACGCTCTGGACGTCCCCTCCGTGCTGCAGGTAGAGGCTGATCAGCCTCCCGAGGGCCTCGGCGTCGGCCTTCTCGTCCCCTCCCGACTTGCCGAGGGTCACGAATGCCTCCTTCAGCTCTCCGTCGACCAGGTTAGCCGTGAGGTAGAGCGCCCCCTGGGGAAGCTTCAGCTTGAGGGTCTTCCCTTCCATCAGCCTCGGCCGCTCGAAGGTGATCCTCTGCTCTTCCTCCTTCTCCTCCTTCTTGGGGGCCTTCTCCGTCTCCAGGATGCCCTCTCTGCTCCCTTCCCTGTACACCGTTATGCCCTTGCATCCCAGCTTCCAGGCCAGCATGTAGACGTTCTCGACCTCGTCCAGCGTTATCTCCTCGGGGAGGTTGACTGTGCTGGAGATCGCCGTGTCGATGTGCTTCTGGATGGTCGCCTGCATGCTCACCCTCATCTCGGGCCTTATCTGGTGCGACGTGACGAAGTAGTTCGGCAGCTTCCCCTCGTCCGCCGACCCGCTGAGGGCCATGTACTCCTTCACCAGGGGGTGGAAGACCTTGAACTCGCCTTCGCTGAGCGACTTGCTCCTCCTGGTGTAATAGAGGGCAAACACCGGCTCGACCCCGCTCGAGCATCCGGCCAGGATCGATCCCGAGCCGACGGGCGGGATGGTCGTGACCGCCGCGTTCCTGAGCCCCTGGGTCCTGATCTTCTCCTTCACCCGGTCCCCCAGCCTCTGGATGAAGGGCTGGGCCAGGTGCTTCTCTGCGTCGAAGGCGGGGAAGCTCCCCTTCTCCTTCGCCAGGTCCGTCGAGCACTCGTAGATGACGTTCTTGATCCTCTCGAAGAGGTGGTCGACGTACTCGATGGTGGATTCGTCGTCGTACTTCAGCCCGAGCTTGATCAGCATGTCCCCCAGGCCGGTGATCCCCGTGCCTATCCTCCTGCTCCAGAGCGAGGCCTTCTTCTGCTGGGGGAGCGGGTGCCTCTCGGCGTTGTAGTCGAGGACGTTGTCGAGGAACCTGACGGCGAACTGGCACGCCCTGGTGAGAGCCTCCTCGTCGATGCTCGCCCGCTCCGTGAATGGCTCCTTCACAAAGGCGCTGAGGTTGATCGAGCCGAGGCAGCAGCAGCCGTAGCTCTCCAGAGTCTGCTCGCTGCAGGGATTCACCCCCTCCACCTCCATGCCGTTGTACTCGGTGGTGGAGTCTCTCTTGATGGTGTCCCAGAACAGGACCCCGGGCTCTGCAGACTCCCAGGCCCCCCTGACAAGCGACTTCCACACCTCCCTCGCCCTCACCGTTCTGTTCACCTCCACCTTCTCGTTCTTGAAGTGCAGGAAGAAGTCCGCGTCGGTCTCGACGGCCTTCATGAAGTCGTCCGTGATCTTCACTGAGATGTTGGCGTAGTTGACCCTCTTCAGGTCGCGCTTGACTGTCATGAAGTCCATTATGTCCGGATGGTCCACCCTTATCGTGATCATCAGCGCCCCCCTCCTGCCCGCCTGACCGATGGTCCCTGTGGTGGTCGAGAGGAGCTCCATGAACGAAACCGAACCCGAGCTGTATATCGCGGCGTTGTTGACCGGCGCCCCCCGGGGCCTCAGCACGGAGATGTCGGTCCCGACGCCTCCGCCGAAGCTGTAGGTCCTGGCGGCCTCCTTGCACCAGTCGAAGATCGACTCGATCGAGTCCTCCTTGATCTTGAAGAAGTAGCAGTTGAGCAGAGTCGACTTCCTTGACTGCCCTGCGCCGAAGAGGACTCTTCCCCCCGGCACGAACCTGAAGTCCTGCAGGAGCCAGTAGAACTTGCTCGCCCACTCCTTCCTCTTCTCGGCATCCAGCTCTGGCAACGCCAGCTCCGTGGCGACCCGCCGCCACAGTTCCTCTGGTGTCTTCTCGACCTGCTTGCCGTACTGGTCCCGTAGCGCGTATTTCTCATAGAACACTCTCGCCCGCAGTTCATCTCCGCCGAATGCTGCGAGAGTCTCGGATGGGAGTTTCACTTCTCCCTTGGTCTGCTCTGCGGCGTCCGCAGAGTCACGTGGATTCTCAGCGATTGACGTCATAATCCTTAACCTTGAACCCATGTTCGGCGATATATATCTCGCTCTTGGCTAATGCTCAGTTGACAATTGGGGCGTTTGTCCCTCTGGCGCTAGCAGCATGAAACGTTCCACTGTGAACTCTTTTTGACAGGATGTTAACTCGATTCGTTCGGATCAGACCGCTGTCGAATACTGGACCGAGGCCACGGACTTGCACCTGTTGCAGCGGACCGCCTTCTGCGGCAGCTTGGCCCCACAGTTCCTGCAGACGGAGATGGTCCTGTCGACTTTGAAGCACGGAAGCTTCGGGGTCGCGTTGAGGATCAGGTTGTAGACTCCCCTGACCTCCTCGGCCGAACCGTCGAGGGTCAGTGAGAGCCCCCCCATGAGGCCTGACGACAGCTTGCCGACATAGTCCATCTTCTCGGGGTTCTCGAGGTCAGACAGGACGAGCCTGGGCGATTGGCTGTATGCCCCCTTCTGGAGCGGCTGAATGTTGGCCTTCCCGTACTTCTCGGAGTCGAGGGTCGCCATTCTCATGGCGCCGTCGAGGTCCAGCATGGCGACGGCGAGCTTGTCGCTCTTCGTGGACTTGTCCAGGGCCACCTGGCTGGCCGTCTGGACTATCTTGTCGGCGAGTTCGTACCTCGAGGCCGTCGTCGGGTCGCGGATCAGGCTCGCGAGGGTCTCCTCGAGCCCGACCATGTTCATCACCAGGGGCATCGTGTCCGTCGTTACGGCGTCGGAGCCCCCCGCCAGCGAGGGGAGGAGCCCCCTCTTGAGGGTCCTCTCTATCAGCCTCCTCCTCGTCGAGAGGGCGTCGGCCGCGACAGCTATCAGCATGGCGAGCTTCGCCCTGAAGTAGGTCTCGTCCTGGTTGGAGTCGTAGGCGAGCCTGGGAAGGTTGAGGCTCAGCCCGTGCAGCACGCTCACGTTGTCTGCCTGCAACTCCTGGGGCAGCACGTTCGCATTCAGCCCGAGGAAGCTCCGCCGCTGGTCGGATGAGAAGAAGGCAATCCGGCCGCCCCTGAAGATGATTCCCGCAGCGGCCTTCAGCGTCTGGGTTTCATCGACCCGGTTGGGCTTCGCCAGGAGCAGCTTGACGTCGGGCCTCGGCGTCTCCTCCACGAAGCTCCTGTACGCGCCGAGCACAGCGTCCAGGATCTTGTCAGTCACCTCCCGCGGCACGTCGTCGTGCTTGTAGGGGTTCAGCTCGATCCCAACCGCCGGCGCCCCCGCCCCCACGATCGGGGTGCTCATCGTCTCGAAGAAGCGCAGGAAGAGGTTCTCCAGCTCCCGCTTCCCTCTCGACCTGCAGAAGGGCCCGATGTACTGGAGGAAGTTCCTGAACGTCACTTCGTCGGAGGCCTCCCTGCTGAGCATGGACGACATGTTGAGGACGATGTTCAGCGCCCTTTCAGCGCTCTCGGGGCTGGGTATCATCGAAGCATTCACGATCTTCCCCTTCGGGTTCAGTCCGGCGCTCCTCATGGACAGGAGGTCCACGAAGACGGTGTCTGGGGTGAGCCCCCAGGTCCCGGCGTTCGTTATGTGGATGTCCCCGGACAGGTGGGCGTCGGCCACGTCCCTCGGAAGCTGTTCCAGCAGAAGGTATTCTGAGAAGACCTGCTTCCCCGTCTGGTGGATGAGGGTTTCAACGCTCCCCCCGTCGTCCCCCGCCCTGCTCAGAAGCTGGGTCACGTCGTAGATGGGCATCCCCAGGCGGGTGAGCTTGTGGCGGTACTCCTCAAGGCTGTGCTCCACCAGGAGGGCATTCACGATTTCGCGGATCAGGGGGGCCGTGAGATACTGCGTCTGGAACTTGTAGAGCCTCGATTCGGTTTCGCTGGTTATCTTCTGCGCAAGCTCAACCGGCATCCCTGCCTCCTTTACGAGGGACTGGAGGATCTTGTTCGCGTTGAACTCCTCCATCGTCTGGTGCGAGGTCCTCACATAGAGCTTGCCGCTTTCGACCAGGGACTGCTCCTCTATCTGGCGGGTGAGGTTGAGCACTAGCCTGCCGAGGTTCGTGACCGTGTACTTCCTCTCCTGCCGGTTCAGCTGGATGAGGAGCTGCTTGACGAGCTTCCTCAGGTGGTAGGCGAACTTCCCCGACTCCTTCTTCGACTTGAAACCCGCGAGGGTCTTCAGCGCGCTGTAGGTCAGCGGGCCCTTGATGTTCAGAATCCTCAGGATCTCCAGCCTCTGCGGGGACGCGATGACACTGTAAATCGTCTTTACCCTTCTTGGAGCGGCTTGCAAGTCCGGGGGAGACTTCCTGTTAGAAACTATATCAAGCTATGTGGACAGTTAGTCAAAAGAAGTTCTGTTGCGCTGAGAATCTGAACTGCGCGGTGTGAGGAAGAGAGAATGGCACAAGCTTTTTGTTCACTCGGGCCGACCGCTGAATTGAGGGAAATCAACGGCTCGGCAACATCCGGCTGGACAACTCAGTTTCACTAGCCCCTCCAATCTTCTACCTCGCCCATTTGCAATCGCTAAAATTTGGAGTTGTCGACCAACTCGTGATGGAATCCCGAAACGTCAGGATAACCAAAAGCGAGGCAATCGACCTTTCCAGACGGGGCAGCTTTGTCGGCAATCCTACCATGTCGGCGTCCAAGCATGTGAGGGGGGCCTTTGGCGAAGGGCTAGTCAAGGGGTGGCTTGGGTTACTTGGGTACAAGATCAGAGACCACCCCCTGCTCATCAGGGCTGAAGATTTCGGGCTTGATGTATTTCCGTCCCTGAGACGTTTCAGGCTGGTCGAAATTGTCACCACTAACGAAACCCTGGCTGTGGAAGTGAAGACATACGGCAGTCATTGCCTCCAAGGTGCGAGTGGTGACACACTAGAAGATCAATTGACAGATGCCCTTAGGTGGCGCAAATTGTCCCCGGGCCGAATACTTGCCCTCGCGGTAGTGAATTACTATGGCAGGCCAGTGATTTCCAAATCTGATTTGGGTTTCATTAGGGCCAATCGCATCCCCATCTTGAGGTTCGTCATTCGCGGAATGTCCGGCTAGAGGCTAATGCGAGTTGGATGGGGTCGCCCGGATTTGAACCGGGGGTCTCAAGCGTTCTTGTAGGAGATCCCAAGGCCGCTTCCGCGTGGTTTGAAGCCTAGACCAGACTAGCCCCTTGACTGCGAATGACCGCACTCAAAGCCTAGCCGACGACCCCACGTTGGTTGCGTGGGTGGCTGCGGTAGTTATGGGTTCTGGGCTATCCCCTTGAAGGTTTCCCGGGAGAGACGAACCGGCTCCCCTCGGCGAAGTACCTCCACCTGTACGCGGTTCCGCTGCTTATCCCGACCCTCGAGCTTGACTCGACCCTCCGCGGCTTTTCGCCTTCCTCCAGAAACAACCGTTCAGAAGTCACGAGGTCCTCCCCGTTGAGCTCCCTTCCTATACCAAGGGCCTTGGTCAGCTTCCCAGGCCCGTTGGCCACGTCTTGGACCTTCTCCACGCCCCTTCTGGCTTTCATCTCTTCAATCCCTTCACGGGGCTCAATCGCTCTCACTAGGACAGCCGCGGGGACGCCCGCAGGCTCGCAGGTCAGATTGAGACAGAAGTGATTGCCGTATGTGAAGTACACGTAGGCGTGCCCGGGGTCCCCGAACATCACATCGTTCCTTTTCGTCCTTCCGCGATAAGCGTGGCTCGCGGGGTCATTCGACCCTCTATATGCTTCCGCTTCGACGATGGCCCCCGAGAGCCTCTTCCCGTCAGACGCCCTTACGAGCAGGTTACCGATCAACTTCCTGGCGACCTGAGGCGCATCCTCCTCGAAGAAGACGCGTCCGAGCCTCGCCAAATCGGAACCACGGCGGGGGAGATGTCTTATATACACCACACAACGAATTTCACTTCAAGGCGGGGATTACTGCCCGTCTGCATACAGGAGCTAACAAGATTGGACAGGCCGACATCGGAGGAGAGATACTTTGGGCAAGCGTAAGGTACTGAGCGAGTCGAACCTGAAGGAGCTTGTCCTGCCTCAGGAGGGCGAAATGCTGGGCAGGGTCAACAAAATCTCCAGCGGGGACCACGTGCTTGTGAAATGCACCGACGGGAAGGTCAGACTCTGTAGAATCAGGGGGAAGATGAAAAGACGGGTCTGGATCAGGGAGCACGACATCGTCTTGGTTGCCCCCTGGGACTTCGACGACAGAAGGGCCGACGTCCTCTGGCGCTACATCAAGGCCCACGAGGAGTACCTGGCCAAGAACAACTACCTTCCGGCTGGCTTCTAGCCGAACGGCCGCCTACTGGTTGGGCTTTACGTTCCTGAAGTTCATGAAGAGGAGGGCCGCCCCAACAACATAGAACACCGTGGCAAGGACCCAGGGGACGTCCAGGTGGGAGAGGCCGAGCCCCGGTATCCCGAAGGACGCCGTCTGGAGGATATACCCGCCGATCAGCGTGCTGCCGAAGTTCGGGACCCGCCAGATGATGACGTTCAGCGTGCTCGCTATCCCCCTGCGCTCGGAAGGCGTGATTCCCATCAGGAAAGAGTCCATCAGCGGCTGGTTCATGTTCATCAGCGCCGCCCTGATCAGGTAAACCCCACCGACGGCGAAGACGTTGGGGATGAACGCGAGGCTGAGCATGAATACTGTCGAACTCAACTGAGTCGTCAGGATGGCAGGAAAGAGGCCCACCTTCCTCGAGAGCCTGGGACTGGCCACGGCCGCGAACGCGATAGTGAGGCCGGCCAAGGCGAAGTAAGGCCCGCTGTAGGAGTCCGGCACTCCGAACTTCAGCCAGAGCCAAGTCAGCAGAAGCGGGATGATGAGCCCCGCGCCGAATCCGATTACGCTGTTGCAGGCGGAGAACTTCAGGATTTTACTCATCCCCCTGAGGTTGAATCCGCCGGCCTGGGGCTTCAAGGTCTCCTGGTGGTTCCTCAGCAGAGCCCAGAGCATCACCGGGGTGGCGAAATTCGCAACCCCGAGCACGAGAAGTGCGCTGCTGTGAACCGCGGCCGAGCTCATCCCAGTAAGTGATTCGACGGCCGGGAAACTGAGGGGGAGCACGGCCCCAAGGGCTCCCGACCCAATCCCAACGAGGAAGGAGAGCGAGAACGCGGAGTCACGGTTCCCCAGGTCGGTAAGGTCCGCAATCAGCGCATTCCACGACGAAATCGCCATCGCCTCCCCGATGCCGAGCACTGCGGCTGCAATCCCGAACAGGATGAGGTCTCTGGTAAACGCGAAGACGAGGACCGATGGGGCGAACAGGACGCTCCCGAGAATGAGGTTCCCCTTCCTTCCCCTCCTGTCGGAACGGATTGCGAGGGGTATCGATGCGAGGATCGCCACGAATCCCTCCAGAAAGAGGAGGACACCCACCAGGAAGGCGCTCATCCCCGTTTGAGGAAGATACGCCGTGATGAATATCCCGAAGTAGCCGAAGGTGAAGCCGTTCAGAATCTGGGCGAGGATGAGAAGCCTGACCTTTGGGGGAACCGACGCCCACACGCCTCGCTTCGCCTGAGGTTCGGCAGACAACGGCCTCTCTTCCACAGCTAGGAGTCCTCCCCCTTCGGTATTATAGTTGGCTCACCAAGTGTAATCACAAGACGTGAGGACGCCGCGGCCGCCCGCTTGGCGTCATCTCAACCACTTAACTATCCCGCCCATCACATCCGTGGGCAATGCGTGTCGTTGCCGACCTGCAGCTTCATTCTAAGCACGCCATAGCGACGAGCAAGGACATGGACCTGGAACACATGGCTGCGGGCGCCGCGCTAAAGGGGCTGCAACTGCTCGGGACCGGAGATTTCACCCACCCAGAATGGTTCGCGGAACTGAAGGCCAAGCTCGAACCCGCCGAGGGCGAGGGGCTCTTCACGTATCATGGGATGACTTGGATGCTTGCGGGCGAGGTCAGCACGGTCTACCAGCAGGAAGGGAAAACACGAAAGGTGCACCACCTACTGTACTCCCCCGACTTCGAGTCAGTCTCCCAGATCAATGACAGGCTCTCGAGGTTCGGCGACCTCTCCTCTGACGGACGCCCCGTCCTGAAGGGGATGGACTCCGCAGAGCTCGTGGAGCTCGTGACGAGTGTCTCGAGTTCCGTCAACGTGATTCCCGCGCACGCATGGACCCCCTGGTTCGGCGTGTTCGGAAGCAAGTCGGGCTTCGACTCGCTCAAGGAGTGCTACCAGGACCAAGTTGGGAAGATATTCACAATCGAAACGGGGCTGAGTTCCGATCCGCCGATGAATTGGCGACTCTCGTCCCTCGACGGGGTGTCACTCGTCTCAAACTCGGATGCCCACTCGCCAAATCCCTGGCGCCTAGGAAGGGAGGCGAACGTCTTCGACATCGACAAGCCGACATACAGGGCTGTCTTCGACGCGATTAGGCTGCGGGATGAATCTCGCTTCCTCTACACGATTGAAGTAGACCCCGCCTACGGCAAGTATCACTTCACCGGACACAAGAAATGCGGCGTTTCGCTGCCGCCAAGCGAGGCCCGGGACTTGGGCAACAAGTGTCCGAGGTGCGGTAGGAAGCTCACAGTGGGCGTCCTGCAGAGGGTCGAGGAGCTCGCCGACCGCCCCGAGGGAGCAAGGCCGGCGGGGACCATCCCATACAGACGGCTGCTCCCCCTCTACGAAGTCGTCTCCTTCGCTCTCGGGGTCAACCGGCTTTACGCAAGGGCAGTCATCGAAGAACAGGACAAACTCATCAGAGCCTTCGGAAGCGAACTGACCGTGCTGCTCGACGCGCCCGAAGCCGAGATCCTGAAGCACACTTCGTCCAACGTGGCCTCGGCTATCATGGCCGTCAGGGGGGACCGTCTGGCCTTCCAGCCCGGCTACGACGGCGTCTACGGCGTCCCCTCTCTGTCGGAGGGCTGACTCTTTCTCAGAGTGTGTGGGGACGGTCGGATTTGAACCGACGGTCTACAGGTTTCCCCGTGCAGCTCCAATGCCTAATCATCCACGCTGCCGTGTCATCAAACTTGTTGTTTGACCACTGGAGCCTGTCGCCCTGCCTTTCCAGGGTGAAGTTGTACACCCGCCCTCACCTAGCTGGGCTACGTCCCCATCACGGTCAGCAAGGCCGACCTGCGGTGGCTTTATGGCTTCTTCCCGAGCTTGCGCAGTTTGGCCGGGTCGATCAGCTCTTCCAGTGTCGGCTTGCCTACTTCGAACGCCTCGAACCTGACCCGGGCGACGGGCCTGGTGATCTTGATGAGTTTGGTCAGGTCTGAGGGCGTGCCGAGAACGACCGTGTCGCAGTCGACGCCGTTGATGCTCTCCTCCAGCTCCTCAAGCTGCTCGACGCTGTAGCCCAGGGCGGGGAGCATCTTGCCCAGCTTCGGGAATCTGTCGTAGGCCGCCCGAATCGAGCCGACCGCCTTGCTCCTGGGGTCGACCAGCGTGGCTCCGACCGCCTGCGCCGCGACGGCACCGGCCCCGGTCGACAGTCCGCCGTGGGTGACTGACGGCCCATCTTCCACAGCGAGGACCCTCTTGCCCCTGACGAGTTCAGGCTTGTCGATGACCGCCTCCGACCTGGTCTTCACGATCTTCGCCTTGGGGTTGAGCTTCCTGCAGTTGCTCACAAGCTTCTCCACCGCCTCCTTGCTCGCGATGTTGACCTTGTTCACGACCACTATGTCTGCCATCCTCACGTTCGTCTCTCCTGGGTAGTAGCCCATTTCGTCCCCGACCCTCAGCGGGTCAGCGACGACGATGTTCAGGTCCGGGCGGTAGAAGCTGAAGTCGTTGTTCCCCCCGTCCCACAGAATGACGTCCGCCTCCTCCTCCGCCTGGTCCAAAATCGCCTGGTAGTCGACCCCTGCATAGACGACCACTCCCTTGTCGATGTGCTGCTCGTACTCTTCGCGCTCCTCCACGGTGGTGTGGAACCTGTCCAAGTCCTTGTGAGTCGAGAACCTCTGCACGGGTATCGAAAGGTCTCCGTACGGCATGGGGTGCCTGATGGCCACCGGCTTCAGCTTCGCCTTGAGAAGCACGTCTGCCACCCTCCTGCTTATGGTGCTCTTTCCTGCCCCTGTCCTCACAGCCACCACTGCGACGACGGGCTTCCTCGACTTGATCATCGTGTCGGCGGGCCCCAGAAGGTGGAAGCTTGCCCCCTTGGCCTGGACCACCGACGCGAGGTTCATCACGTACTGGTTCGAGACGTCGCTGTAGGAGAAGAAGACGTCGGTCACCTTCCCAGAGGCGATGAGCTCCTCCAGCTTCTCCTCGGGATGAATAGGGATGCCAGTGGGGTAGAGCCTCCCCGCAAGCGAGGCGGGGTAGGTCCTGTTTGAGATGTACGGGATCTGGGTCGCGGTGAACGCCACGACCCGGTAGTTCGGGTTGTCTCTGAAGAAGACATTGAAGTTGTGGAAGTCTCGGCCGGCCGCGCCCAGGATAATCGAGTTCTTTACCAATTACTAGGACCTGAGGGGGGCCTCGCCCTAGTCCTTATATCTGGTTTCCCGAATCGCGTCTCTCAGCCTGCGGGGACGTTGCCGAGCCCCAATCTGCGCCCCTAGAGGCTCCAGGGTTTCCCGCCGTGCGCCACATTCTCCGGGATCTTGCCCTTCCACTTCTCAAGGAAGGCCAGGTCGTCTCGCTTGCTCCTCAGGTTGTCGGGGAGCATCACGGGGATCTCATCCACGATGGGGTAGTAGCGGCCGCACTCCTCGCAGACTAGGACTCCGCTGACAATGATGTCCCCTCTGAGTTCGAAGTCGAACAGCTGGAGGGGGTACCTCTTGTCAATCGGGCATGCGAGGATGTCGAGAAGTCGTCTTTGCATTCTGTCCCAGCCTATCATGCCTCTGTGGTCTGGTTATTTCAGAGTGATGGTCATATCCTCTGTCTCGTTCTAACCTCGATGACCAAAGTCGACGCCGAAGAAACATATCCCGAGCCGCTGACATGGCCAGTGGCTGAGCAACTGAAGTATGTCCGTGGGTTTGCGGATGGAGAGGGCGGACCCAGACTGTACTATCACCAGGCTCAGCACTCTTCTATGATGTATCCCAATATCAGAATGGTTGTGATATCGAACACTGACCTGCCACTGCTGAACACAGTAAGGGTCATCCTACGCAAGGCGAACATCGAGCCAACGATTTACCTCGACCATCGCGAGGGAGAAGGAAAGGTCCGAAGGGACAGCTACGTTTTGGTGATTCTCAGGGGTCAAAGTCTTGAGGCTTATCAAAGGCTAGTCGGCTTCACGAATCCGACCAAAGCGGATAGAATGCGAAAGATCGTGGGCTCTTACAAGCGATACGCCAAAACGGTTAAATCACCTTCAGAACCTCGGCCTTCTTCAGCCGGCCATAGCGCGTGGGTCCGACCTGGACTCGTTCCGACCCCAGACTCGAAAGAGGGGGAGAAGTCAAACCGCGCGTCGTCGGGGTGTTAGTGAGATGCGAGAGCTCTCGCGAAGCTTCCGATGCCGGCACCCATCCCAATTACTTCATCTTCCCTGATTGTCTCTGCAGAACGTTTAAGTTCGGGCAAATGACGTCGATTTTTCGAATACATCTTGTCTCTTCCGAACCTTCAAGTCCTGGGCGGCGACTTCAATACGGTTCTCACCATCGTCTACCTTGGGGGCTTCGTGCTGTTCATGATGTATGGACAGCGGTTCCAGCTCTGGATGGCCATGGGCGACGTAGGGAGAGGCCTGAACAAGCTGAGGGTCATGAAGGAGAAGTCCAGGAAAGAGGCCATAGAATACTTGACCAGCGTAGGGAAGGCGCCGACAGACCCGACGGCCAGGGTGGACCAGTTCCTCGACTACGTGACGATAATGCCCGTGGACATCGACCCGGCGGGGTTGGTGAACAAGATCGACCATGTGGTAACCACCAGCAACGACAGGATAAGGGCCGAAGTCACGACCCTGCTAACCCAGCCGAGCCCGGTGACAGTCTCGATCTCGGAGAACCTGTTGGAGGTTGCCTCCGCGCTGAACATAATACACAAGATCGTCCGCCATTACTACCTCCTCGGGAAGAAGACCAACTCGTACTTCACTCTGATCCAGCTCCAGATGCTGCTCCCCCTGATTCTGCAGGAGGCAGACGCGCTTCTGAACGCCGTGGACTCCTTCAAGGTCGGCCAGCCCGTCGGGGACGGGATAGGCCCGGTGACCGTCTCCAGGTACATGGTCGGCAAGGAGAAGCGGGTGATTGCCAAAGACACGGTGCTCGCCATCACGGAGTACAAGGGAAGGAAGCTGTACGTGGTGAAGGCAGACGGCCCCATGGGGTACGTGGGCCAGCCTGGGGTGGCCATCAAGAAAGTAATCGAGGAGATGGGCGTCAAGCCGAGCGCCATAATCATGATAGACGCAGCCCTCAAGCTCGAAGGGGAGAAGACTGGCGAGGTGGCGGAGGGGGTCGGGGCGGCCATCGGCGGAATCGGGGTCGAGAAGTTCCAGATTGAAGAGGTCGCAACGGCGAACAAGGTCCCGCTTTACGCCATCCTCGTGAAGCAGAGCATCCTTGAAGCCATCACGGTGATGAGGAAGGAGATCGCCGAAGCGTCGGACAAGGTCGTCCAGGTGCTCAACAGGGTTATCGAGGAGAAGACGAAGGAGGGAGACGATGTGCTCGTGGCGGGAATCGGGAACACCCTAGGTGTGGCCCAATGATGAGCTCTGTCCCCGCTTCTGACAAGAAGTCGAAGCTCCTCGTCTATGCAATCGAGGAGTGCCCCATCGACGGCCAGAAGACGAAGCGGGCCTTCCAGGTGGGAGACTACGTCACGAAGGAGGGGGGTAAGTGCACGAAGTGCGGCAACCCCACCAGGGTGACTCTCGTTTACGCCGAGAGCTCGAAGGCTTCAGGTTAGCACCACCAGCCCTTTCTCGCCAAGCGCCATCGTGTGTTCGAACTGAGCCACCGGCTTTCCGGAGGCTTCCACAAGCGTCGGGTACGAGTGCATAACGCGCTTCTTCACGAGCTCCTTGAGCATCCTCTGCAGCCTTTCCTCGCCGTAGTCCTTGGCGTACCAACGGGGGGTGAAGGGGAGTGTCCTCCTCTCCGACCAGATTCGCTCCGTCAGCGAGTCCAGTTCCCCGGCGTTCGTCTTCCGCCTGGCCGCGATCGAGAAGATCGTCTCATGTGGGGAGTCGACGACGTAGCCGGCGGCCGACCTGACGGTCAGGAACGGTTCTATGGCAAACACGTCTCCTTTCTTCAGCTGCGGCAGGTTCGGGACGAACAGGTTAGGTATGCTCTTCCCGGCATGGACCACATACCTGTCCAGGGTGTGGCCAGTCAGATTCTGGATCGTCTTGAACCCGAACCTCGACGCCTCCTTGAATATCTCTCCCCCGATCTCCCCGGTCCTCGTCTCCTTCCTCGCCATGGCGATCGCCGCGTTGAGGGCCCGCTCAGTCGCATCGAGCATGAGTTCGTATTCGGGGTTGAACGTCACGCTGACAGCTGTGTCGGCGACGTATCCCTCGACCTCGACCCCGAAGTCCACCTTCACCAAGTCGCTTTCAAGGAATCTGGACTCGTCGTCCTCCTGCGGAGCGTAATGGGCCGTGACCGCGTTGACCCCTATCCCAGTCGGGAACGCCGGACTCCCTCCTCGCCTTGAAATCTCCTCCTCGATGGAGACGCACGTCTTGAGGTAGCTGGCCCCGGGCCTGACGAGGTCCCTGACAATCGCGCGCACCTCGCTCGTTATTCTTCCTGCCTTGCTGTACTGCTCAGGGATTGACATGCTCGTCCACCTCACAAATCTTTTATCTCGTCCGTGTGGGCAGCCCGCAATCCTGGGCTATTTCAATTGATTCCGATTGGGGAGTCAAACAGATGAACTACGGCGCGGTGGCCACGGGCGGGACTTTCGACCACATTCACAAGGGACACGAAGCCCTCCTGTCCAAGAGCTTCGAGGTAGGCCAAAAGGTAATCATCGGAGTGACATCCGACGGCTTTGCGGCTCGCGAGGGCAAGACACTTGACGAAAGTTACGCAAGGAGAGTTGAGAAGCTCGAGGCACTTCTCCACAGAAAGTTCCCCGGGCGGCAGTACGTCATCGCCAAGCTTGATGACTACTTTGGTCCCGGGATTGCATCTCCGGAAGTCGAAGCGATAGTAGTCAGCAAGGAGACTGAGCAGCGGGTACCCATTGCCAACGCTCTGAGGGCAGAGAGGGGGTATCCTCCCCTGAAGGTCGTTGTGGTCGACTACGTTCTCGCAGAGGATTCCAAGCCAATATCCTCGACAAGGATCAGGAACGGAGAGGTCGACGAGCGGGGCAGAGTACTAGGCCGCACCCACCGGAACTGAGGGCTGCAATCCCCAGAAAGGGATTTAATCGAACTCATGCAGGCGAAGGCATTGTGGAGAAGGACATACTGGACCCGTGGGGCTCAAGTACCATCAAGGACTACTCCCGGCTCCAGGACGAGTTCGGAATTGAACCAGTAGCTCCCCTTCTCTCACGATTCAAGAAGCTGAGCCACCACCTCAGCAGGGGGATCGACTTCGGCCAACGGGACTTGGGTAGGATTGCCGATGCGATAGACAACAGCAAGCCCTTCGCCGTGATGAGCGGCATCAAGCCTACCGGAGATTTCCATCTCGGGACCAAGATGACGGCCGACGACATGGTCTACTTCCAGTCTCTCTCTAAACACTCGACCGTCTTCTACGCGATTGCAGATGTCGAGGCTTATTGCGATAACGGCCTGTCCTTCGGCGAGACGTCAAAGATTGCCGTGAAGAACGTCGCAGACATTCTGGCGCTTGGCTTGGATCCGAGCAGGGCTTTGGTCTATCTCCAAAGCGAAGAGATGCGGGTGATGCGCTTCGCGACCATCTTCTCGAGGGGGGTCACCAACAGCATGCTGAGGGCAATCTACGGAGAGAGGCAGATTGGGCTCTACTGGTCGGCGCTGGTCCAGGCAGGAGACATCCTGATGCCTCAGCTCCCAGAGTTCGGAGGGCCCAAGCCAGTGGTTGTCCCAGTGGGAGCAGACCAGGACCCCCACATCAGGCTGAGCAGAGACATGGCTGCGAAGTACCATGGAGAGTACGGGTTCATCGCCCCTTCGGCAGTCTACCACAGGCTCATGCTCAGCCTGAGCGGAGAGCAGAAGATGTCGAAGAGAACTGTTTCCTCGTCATTCACCCTGGACGACCCCCCTACAGCAGCGACCAAGAAGGTCCTGACTGCCTTCACCGGCGGGAGGGACACGGTAGAGGAACAGCGACGTCTAGGGGGGAGGCCCGATATCTGCCCCATCTTCGACCTTTACCGCTTTCACTTTGGGCTTGACGACGAACATGTGGAAAGGGTCCGCCAAGAGTGCCTAGGGGGAACTAGGATGTGCGGTGAGTGCAAGCAAGAGGCCGCGGGCCTCGTGAAGAAGTTCTTGGAGCAGCATCATAAGAAGCGCGATTCCATGATGAACGACGCGAGGGACCTGATGGCGAAGAGCAGGAAGTCCCTCCAGCCCGCAGGGAAGTAGATTTGTCGTCGTCGCTTCACCCAATCGAGAGGAAGGTCCTTTCTGCGCTCGGAACTGGGACCCTCGGTTTCGAGTCTTTGGTCAAGGGCTCCGGCCTTCACCCAGATCAGGTCAGGCGGTCAATCGAGTGGCTGTCCTCGAAGGGCCTCGTCAAGGTCAGCGAGTCGGTCCACGGTAGGCTCGCTGTTGAGGTGAGAACCCCGCCGGAGCTCGTCCTCTTTGACTTGGTTTCCAAATCGCGCAAACCCCCGACTCTGCAGGCCGCGAGGGAGGCCTTCTCATCTGGCGAGGAGTTCTCTGCTGCGCTTGGAAGGGCGCGTTCATCACGGTGGATAACCATCGACGGTTCGGTGTCCCCGGCCGTCGTCAAGGTCGCCGACTCCGAGGCCCCCTCCCGGCTCAGGTCCATGCTAGGTTCGATAGCCTCGGGAGCGGACGAGGCAGCCCTCGATGGCGAACAGCGCAGGATGGTCACGGACCTGCTCAAGAGAGGGATCCTGACGAGGGTCGAGCAACGCTCCGTTTCGGTTTCAGCTACGGCGGCGGGGCGCAAGTCCTTGGGAGCCCCCATCGAAGCTGACCAACTCGACAGGCTTTCCCCGGACGTCCTCTCCACTGGCAGCTGGCGTGGGAAGACGCTGAGGCCGATCGACGTCGAGGCAAAGGCTCCGGTCTTCTATCCGGGCCGGAGGCACCCAGTCCGGGACTTCATCCGGGAGGTGCGCGAAGTCTACATCTCCATGGGCTTCACCGAGCTCGAAGGGGGGAGCGTCCATCCCGCCTTCTGGAACTTCGACGCCCTCTTCATCCCCCAGGATCATCCAGGCCGAGAGATGCAGGACACCTTCTACCTCGAGGGTCTCTCCGATGCCGGCCTCCAGAGAAAAGGCGTTGTGGCGAGGGTGGCGTCGACGCACGAGAACGGCTGGAAGACGGGCAGCAGCGGCTGGGGGTACACATGGAGAATAGAGGAGGCTCGTCGCCTGGTGCTGAGGACCCACAACACGGTCCTGACGGTGAGGGCCCTCTCTGAGTCGCGCGAGAAGGAGACCCGAGTCTTCGCGGTGAGCAAGGTTTACAGGAATGAAAACCTGGATTACAAACACCTCGCCGAGTTCTACCAGATGGACGGGATCATCGTGGGCGAGGGCCTGAACGTCAGGCACCTGATGGGGTTCCTGACGGAGTTCTACAAGAAGCTGGGGATGAAGGAAGTCAAGCTCTGGCCGACTTACTTCCCGTACACCGAACCGTCGTTGGAGGTGGTCGGCTACTCGCAGGTGGCCAAGGCGTGGATCGAGCTCAGCGGGTCGGGAGTCTTCAGGCCCGAGGTCACCGAGCCCCTCGGGGTCCGTGTGCCTGTCCTCGCCTGGGGACCAGGAATCGAGCGCCTCATGCTGATGAGGTTCGGCCTCGACGACATGAGGGACCTGTACGGGGTGGACCTCTCTTGGCTAAGGAACAGGGTGGAGTATGCCAGTCGTAAGAGCTGAGCTGACCCGCCTCTCGCGCATGGTCGGCGCCGACCGCAAGAGGGTGCTGGACAGGCTCCCGTACATAGGCCTCGACATAGAGAGCGTCGACGGCGACGTCGTTCGGGTCGAGTACAGCCCGAACAGACCTGACTTCGGCACCGACTTCGGCATCGCCCGCGCCCTGCGCGGCCTCTTCGGCAAGGAGGTCGGGCTCCCGACCTACCGGACGGCGCCTTCGGGGCTGACCGTCACGGTCGACGGCAGGCTGTCCCAGGTGAGGCCGTTCATTGCATGCGCGACTGTTACAGGACTCGCGCTGGGCGACGAGGACGTGAGGCAGATCATCTCCCTTCAGGAGGACCTGCACAACGGCCTCGGCAGGAAGAGGAGGGTCGTGGCGATAGGACTCCATGACCTCGACGCCGTGAAGGGACCCCTCCGCTACTCTGCGCAGCCGCCTTCGTTCGGCTTTGTCCCCCTAGACGGGGAGAGAAAGGCTACACTCGCGGAGATACTGAAGAAGACGGAACAGGGGAGGCTTTACGGCCGCGCTCTCGAAGGCGGAGAGCTCCTCCCCATCATCCTTGATTCAAGGGACACAGTCCTCTCGTTCCCACCGATAATCAATGGGAACGCCACCAAGGTCTCGAGCAAGACGAGGAACCTCTTCATCGACGTCACCAGCACCGACCGACGTGCTGGTGATGACGTGCTCGCGATTCTGGCAACCACCCTCGGGGAAGCCGGCGGACGGATCGACTCCGTGGTGATCCAATACCCTGACGGGGCGAGAACCACCCCTGACCTTGCCGAACGAAAGCTCCGCCTTGACTTTGAACTCATCGAGCGGTCGCTCGGCCTCGGGCTGACGAAGAACCAGGTCGCCGACTGCCTGGGCAGGAGCAGGCTTGCGGTTATCGGCTCCCAGGTCCTCGCCCCCCGCTTCAGAATCGACCTGCTGCACCCCGTGGACTTGGCCGAGGAGGTCGCCCTGGGGTACGGTTTCGACAGGATAGGACCCCTCTACCCGGCCAGCAAGCAGCCCGGATCGTTCAACGCCCTGGAGGAGTTCCTCGACAGGACCTCGACCATCATGGCCGGGGCAGGCATGACCGAGCTGATGACCTTCGAGCTCATGGACAAGAGCTCGCTTTACGACAGGTTCGGGAGACCCTCAGACTCCAAGATCGCGGTGCACGACCCTCGGAGCCAAGACCACTCCATCCTGCGCGACTCGCTGCTCCCTCCAATGATGGCCGCCCTCTCCGGCAACGTGAAGGAAGACTATCCCCAGCGGGTGTTTGAGATCGGGAGGGTCTACGCCAGAACCAAGGGGGAGGTGAGGGAGTCCTGGAGTCTCGGCTGTCTCATTGCCCATTCTCAGACATCCTTTACCGAGGCCAAGATGTACCTCGCGGCGGCACTCAGGACCCTAACTGGAATAGACCCTCTCACCGCGCCCCAGGAGCATTGGGCATTCGCGGAAGGGAGGTCCGCATCGGTGTCGGGACGGGGAACCAGATTGGGTTCTGTGGGAGAGTTGAAGCCGGAGGCGCTCGCTGCGTTCGGGCTCAACGTCCCCGCCGCGGGGTTCGAGTCGGACCTCTCGGTCCTGTTCAAACTGCTAAAATAGCTCCCTCTGCCAAATCTGCCAGACGGCTTTCGTTCTAAAGCGCGTTTAACGGCCACCTGCGAAGGCGGAAACGCTTTGATGAGCAGATGGTTTACCCAGACGCGCGACAGACGAAGGCCGTTTGCCCGTTGAAGAAGCTTGGTGACCGACCCCGCGAGACGCGGGGGCATGATCCGGGCTCGTCAGAGACGGGCAACAATCACAAGCGCGAAAAGCCATGATAAACAAGAGAGAGAAGACACTCCAGGCATTCGGCGGATTCCTGACTGTTTTCGTCAGGGACCTGAACCATCGCTCAGAAGACGGTTGGGCGCTCCTTGTCGAGGGCAAGAGGGACGAAAGAGCCCTCAGAGAGCTGGGCTGCACGGGCGCAATCGCCACGGCCTCGTCTTTCTCACGGGCGGGCGGCAGAGCATTCGGCGGTTCCAGGTCCGTGATCACTCTTACTGACCTCGACCGCGAGGGGGGGAAGCTCGCCGCCCGCTTCGTGAAGAAGCTGGCCCACGAAGGGCTCGCGCCCTCGCTGGCCGAGAGGAGAAGGCTGCAGGCTGCGTCGAGGGGCGTCTTCCTTCACATCGAGAATCTCTCCAGGTTCGCAGAACCTGCGGTCTAGAAGAACCGCGAAAACCGAGAGTTTATAACCACGGAGATTTCGCCTGAATCTAAGTTAAGCTGAATACGCTTAATCCGATAAAAAAACGAGCTGAACAGGAGTTGAACGAAATTGCCAGATTCGGGTATAGTAAAGTACCTCGTAAGGCTAAGGTTTGAGGTAGACGGGGTAGTCGAAAGGGCCGACGTAATCGGAGCCATCTTCGGGCAGACCGAAGGGCTCTTCGGCCCCGAGATGAACCTCAACGAGCTTCAGAAGAGCTGGAAGGTCGGCAGGATAGAGATCAACCTCGAGTCGAAGAACGACAAGACCCGGGGCGAGGTGATCGTTCCGATGTCCACCGACATCGGTACCGCAGCGCTGATCGCGGCTGCAGTCGAGAGCGTCGACAAGGTGGGCCCCTGCAGCGCCCGAGTCACCCTGGGGGCGATCGAGGACGTGAGGGCGACCAAGCGGAAGCAGATAGTCGACAGGGCAAAGGCTATCGTCCGCGAATGGAGTTCCAAGACGACCAGCGAGGGCGAGAACGTCCTGAAGGACGTGACCGAATCGACCAAGCGGGCGAAGGTCGTCAACTACGGCATGGAGAACCTTCCGGCAGGGCCGGGCGTCTTCTCCTCGGAATTGGTCTATCTCGTCGAGGGTAGAGCCGACGTGGTCCTTTTCCTCAGGACAGGGATTGAGAATGTCGTCGCCTTGGAAGGAACCAGCATTCCAGACTCGATAATCGAATTGGGCAAGAAGAAGCGGCTGATCGCGGTCCTCGACGGGGACAGAGGCGGAGACCTCATAGAGAAGGAGCTGGCCCAGGTCGTGAGAGTAGAGAAGGTAATCAGGGCGCCTCCGGGAAAGGAGGTGGAGGACCTGACGCCCATAGACGTGCTGAACATGCTTCGCTCTGAAAAACTCGAAGCCCCTGCCCGGCCGTCAAGGCGGGAAAGGGCGGTCGAGAAGCCGGAAGAGAAGGCCCCAGAGGAGCCCGAGGAGCCAGTGGTCATCAAGACGCGGGAGATCTTCTCCGACCTGAACGGCACGCTCGAGGCGATACTCCTGGACCAGGGGCTGCAAGAGGTCGGCAGGTACCCCATAAGCGAACTCGTGCAGAAGATGCAGGGCGCGACCGGGGCCTACTACCTGATCTTCGACGGAATAGTCACCCAGAGGCTGGTCGAATCGGCGACGAAGGTCGGGATAAAGGGAATCATCGGCCACAGGACAGGAGAGCTCAGCGACATCCCAGAGGACGTTCGGATAGGGACCTTCAGGGATATCGGGCTCGAGTAGCTCCGCCCGTTGATAGTCACCCAGTTCAATCCGAAGCACGGCCACTGTTCATTTACAATAGAGTCCGCCGAGGACCTCTGGACCCTGCGGAGGCTGATCTCCCGTGGGGACGTAGTAGTCACCAGGAGCTCGCGCGTGCTGAAGCGCGAAGAGGAGTACTCGCGCCCGGACAAGGGGGAGCGGGTCAAGGTCACCATCGCCCTTTCTGTCGAGGAGGTCCACCTGGACAGCAGCATAGAGCGCCTTCGAGTCAGCGGGACCATTGCCGAGACGAGCGACGAGAGCGTTAGGAAGTCCGGCTCCCACTCAGTCACCCTGTCGCCCGGGCACTCCCTCACCCTCAAGAAGGACAGGTGGGGCCAACTCGATGTGAAGCTAGTTCACTCCACCGGCGCCTCCTCGAAGAGATACATCCTCGTGGCCATCGACCGGCGCGACGCAGGAGTGGGCACACTCACCGGGTCGCACTTGGCCGTCCTCGCTACCGTGGAGTCGGGGCTGGGCGGGAAGATGTCGGAGGAGCAGAGCATCAAGCCCTACTTCGGTAAGGTCGCCGAAATCATTGCTCAGGACTTCAGGAAAGGGGACGAGGTTGCGGTCGCCGGCCCCGGGAACACCAAGAACGCCTTTGCCAACATCCTGGCGCAGGAGCTCAAGTCCCAATCCATCAGGGTCCTCGAGGGATTCGACCTGACCGGGTCGGATGGGGTCAGGTCACTCGTGAAGGCTCCCTCATTCCAGGAGCTGGCAAGGGGCTCGGTGCTGGTCGAGATGCAGCGGCTGGTCGACGAAGTCGTGAAGCGGGTCTCCTCCGGCGACCGGAAGGTCGCATATTCGCTCCCGAGGGTGAAGGAAGCTGCGGACGCGGGGGCGGTGGAGGCCTGCGCCGTCTCCGACAACGTCTTCTCGTCGGGGGTCGACGAGGACACACTCGTCGAGACGCTCAACACGGTCGAGGCAAGGGGGGGCTCGGTCCACCTGGCCGACTCGTCCCTGGAGTTCGGGAAGCAGATCTCGGCATTCGGGGGGATAGTGGCCCTCCTCAGATATCCCCTCAGACCCTATTGAGCTGAGGGAACACGAACTCGGATAGGACCGCGAGAATGACGCCGCCCTTGATCAGGTCCTTGCCGAGCCTCTTGTCAAGATGGGTAGAGTAGAGCAGCAGTCCGACCAGCAGGACGGATATGTAGGCGAGCCTCGAGACGTCGATGACGGTAGTGTTGATGGTCGTGAGGAGGGTGGTCATGACCGTGACGAACTGCTTGGCCATCTGCTGAATCACGACACCGAGGTCGGGGGGCGCCTGGACGTCCAGCATCGCAGAATGATTCAGGCGAGTTATTTAACGGACAACGCGATTCCTAGATCAGGTGCAGGTAAGCGGCCAACGGGACGGCCGCAATCACCACCACCACGGCGACGGCGACCAGTGCGCTGATTCTCGTCAGCGTCCCCTCGCTCAGCTTCCCCCTTCCCAGGGCCTTCACGCCGAGCCTGAACGCCTGCCCGCCGTCGAGGGGACCCAGCGGGAGAGAGTTGAAGATGGCGAGGTTGAAGTTAAGGAAGAAGAGCCAGTAGAGGAGCGTCGCCAACGGGACAAGGGACGCCCCGTAGGTGGAGGTGTAGAACGCCGAGTTGCTCCCTGAGAACGGCACCGCGTCCTGGCACTGGGGGAAGGTCGGGATGCACAGGTACAGAGCCGGCCTCGAGAAGAACGACCCCGTGTAGAACTGCACCAGCGTCTGCAGGTAGTCAGACCCTGCGGACGTGATCCCGATGAACGCCCTGGAGCTGTTCCCGGGATTTCCGACGAGAGTGACGTTGTTGGCCACCCGGGTCACCCCCGCGCTCCAGACGGTGATCGTGACGGTCTGATTCGGGACGAGCTTCCCGGCCGCTTCCGCCGCGCTGAGCTGCCCGGTATCGTTGTAACTTACGCCGTTGATCGCCTTGACGAAGTCCCCGGGCATGATCCCTGCCTTGGCGGCGGGGGACGGAACGTTGACCTGACTCACGGCCAAGCCACTCGTCAGGGGGGTCATCGTAGAGACGACAGCAAAGAGCAGAAGCAGCGCGATGATCCCTATGACGAAGTTGACCCCCGCCCCGGCTGCCCAGACGCGGGCCGAGTCCCTGGCCCTGGCCACCTTCACCGCCTCTTCGTCGACCTCCACGAATGCTCCTATGGGCACGATCAGGAAGAAAAGAAGTCCCGACGCCTTCACAGGGAGGCCCAGGCTTCTCGCTACGACGCCGTGGGCCCCTTCATGTACGATCATCGCGACTATGAGCGCGATCCATCCGTCAACCCAGGGGATGTAGGGGTTGATGCCCGGCAGGCCGAGATACGCGAGGGGGCTCACTCCCCTTATCGCCGTCCCGACCTCGGAACTCAACGGCGAGAAGAGGATTGCAGCCTCCGACAAGAAGATGTAAAGACCAATCGCGGCGGCCACCGGCATGATGTAGAGCAGCGCCCAACTTATCGGCCTCGAGACTCTCCGCTTCCCCAGCCTGTCCATCAGCGACTGGAAGCGCTTCGTCCTGAGAAACACTAGCCCATAGGCAAACTGCACCCGTTTGACTTCTTCTTCCAACAGCTTAGCTCCCCCGCGGCCGTCGCTGCCGCTTTAAGCGTTCATCTTATTAGCAGAGGGAGCCCCCTCCGGGCGGAACCTTGAGCTTCTGCACGAAGTGCGGCGGGAGGCCATTCTTCACCAGGCGATACTCGGGGGAGGTGCTCTGCGAGGGATGCTTCGCAGGCTCCGTAGTGGAGAAGACGAGGAGGACGATTGTCAGATACCGCATGATCCAACGGGGGGACCGCGTGGGGGTCGCGGTCTCTGGAGGCAAGGACAGCCTCGCCCTTCTCAGGATTCTAAGCGACCTCAAGGAGTGGCACGGCGCCGAACTGGTTGCTATCTCTGTGGACGAGGGCGTCGCCGGATACAGGGACGAGGCCCTTGCCCACGCCCGCTCCGTCACCTCAGAGCTGGGGGTCGAACACCACATCGTCACCTACGAGGAGCTCTTCGGATTCACCCTCGACAAGGCCTTGGATTGGAAGGGGGAGAGAAACACGTCTTCATGCAGCCTCTGCGGCGTATTCCGAAGGCGTGCCATCGACGAAGCCGCCTCGGAGGCGAAGGCGTCCGTGGTCGCCACGGCGCACAACCTGGACGACTACGTACAGACATTCCTGATGAACCTGCTCCACGGCGACGTAGGCCGCTTGGGCTGGCTCGACCCCTCCTACGAAGGCAGCGACTTCGCGATGAGACGGGTGAAGCCCTTCATGGAGATCTACGAGGAGGAGATCGCCCTCTTCGCCTACAGGTCTGGGATCCCGTTCCAGAGCGTCAGCTGCCCGTACATGCATGAAGGCCTGAGGAGCGATGTCAGGGACTACCTCAACGAGATGGAGGCCAACCATCCCGGGATGAAGAACGTCCTCTTCAACTCGGCCCTCGACGTCATATCTCACTACGGCGGGAAGTCGGAGAAACGATCCGTCCCCTGCACGAGCTGCGGGAAGCCGTCGTCCGCCGGGCGCTGCAGCGTCTGCAGGATGAAAGATGTGCTCAGGCAGCAGAGGTTAATTACACCGCCTGACCTCCTCGAGACTGGCGGCGGGTAGGGCAGGGAGGGTTGCCGTCTCCCGATAGGCTGAAACCGGCAACATGCAGAGGCCAGCAACCTTCGGGTAAAGCCACCATCCCCGCAACCTGCGTCGGGCGGAGGAGACGAACTCACGCCGTGGCGGGCGGTCATGAGAGGCAGTCCTCTCGAAGGAGAGGTCCTGACCACTAATTGCCGAATCGGGCGAGGTCCGGGAGGGAGCAGCCCTATGGTGACGTGGCCACGCTGCTTCGTCTACGTGGGGGATTCTCCGTCTGGCGAGACGGGGGCGGAGACCGATGGTGAACTCCGGGGGAGCCGCCGCCACTTGCAACTTTTTTAACTGTCAGCAGTCGGCTCCTGAATCGAGCAGGGGTAGCCTAGAGTCATCGTGACGGGGAGCCTGGTAAGGCGCAGTCAACCGGCGTGTGCTTGCTAAGCCTGTGTCTCTCACGGGACTCGTGGGTTCGAATCCCAGGGGAAAGCTCCACTTGAGTGGGAGTTCCCTCGGGCGAAAGTCCCACCCCCTGCGCTTTCTTCAGCTATCTCCTATCTGACCAACTTTGGTCCCGAATAGCGCGCCCTGGGCCCCAGCTCCTCTTCTATCCGGATCAGCTCGTTGTACTTCGCGATCCTCTCCCCGCGGGCTGGAGCTCCAGTCTTGATGAACTCGGACTCGAAGGCCGTCGCCAAGTGCGCGATGAACGGGTCCTCTGTCTCCCCCGACCTGTGGGACACGGCGACGCACCACCCGCCCCCGCGGGCAAGCTCGATGGCCTCCTCCGTCTCTGTGACGGTGCCGACCTGGTTGAGCTTGATCAGGACGGCGTTGGATGTCCGCGCGCGCATCCCCTCCCTGATCCTAGAGGTGTCGGTGACGTAGATGTCGTCGCCGATGATCTTCATCGTCTTCCCAAGTCTCTTGGTAATCGAGGAGAAGTCCCCTGCCGAGCCCTCGCTGAACGGATCCTCAATGCTGAGCAGAGCGAATTCGTCATGTAGAGCAGCGTAGAAGTCTTCGAGCTTGGCGGCTCCCATCGTCGTCCCGTCGAGCGTGTACTTGTCCCTCTTACCGTCGTAGAACTCCGAGGCCGCTGCGTCGATCCCGATTCTCACCTCAGCTTCGTGGCCGCTGTCTCTGATTGCCTCGGAGATGGCACCGAGGGCGTCCCTCGTCTTGCTGAATTGGGGAGCAAACCCTCCCTCGTCTCCGACGTTTATCGCGCCCCTGCCGTACTTCTTCGTGAGGATCGCCTTCAGCGACTGGTAGACTTCTGTTCCCATCCGTATGCCCTCGCCGCAGCTCTTGGCACCGACGGGTTCAATGAGGAACTCCTGGACCGCCAACTCATTCCCGGCGTGCTGCCCGCCGTTGATTACGTTCATCATGGGAACCGGAAGCGCGTAGCCCTTGCCGGCTCTCAGTTGGGAGTAGAGGCTGACTCTGCGGGCATTCGCCGCCGCTCTGGCCGTCGCCATTGACACCGCCAGAATCGCGTTCGCCCCCAGTCTTGACTTCTCGGCAGTCCCGTCCAACTCCACCATCATAGTGTCGATTGCCTTCTGGTCCGTGCAGGGGATTCCTCTGAGTCTGGGCCCGATCACGGAGTTCACGTTGTGGACGGCCTTCGTGACCCCTCTTCCGTGAAACCTTCTCTTGTCCCCGTCCCTCAGCTCCAGGGCTTCGTGGGAGCCTGTCGAGGCCCCCGAAGGCACGCTCGCTCTGCCGACCATTCGGCCGGCGAACACTTCCGCCTCGACCGTGGGATTCCCTCGCGAGTCGAGGACTTGTCTCGCCTTCACGGCGGTTATCTTCATCTCGTGCTTCGGCAACTGGTCTCCCCCGCGACTCCGTCTTCCCAAGCTTATAGTCGATTTCACTGCTTACTCCAAGGCTTATTAGAAGACCGAATCGCGTGAGATTCGGGCCGGTCGTCTAGCCTGGTTAGGATGTCAGGGTTCGCCCATCAAGCCCTTACACGGCGAAACGCGAGGCGCGCCAAGGTCGGTGGTCCAAATCCGCCCCGGCCCACTCACATCCGCCTGTACGGAAACCCTTCGAAGAGTTATCTACGGTTCCGCAGCTGAAGAAACGATGACCGAGTTCAGGTACATCAGCTGGCCCGAATACGGCAACCTGGCTGAGGCCTTGGCAGAGAAGGTGCGTTCCAGCGACAAGCCATTCGACCTCGTCATAGGCATCGCCAGAGGGGGCATCCCCGTCGCCATGGTGGTGTCAGACCACCTGGGGGTCAAGATAGACTTCATCAACGTGAAGTCCTACAAGGGGATCGCCGAGAGGACGTCCCCCAAGATCCTGTCAACCCTCACAGAGGGGGTCAGCGGGAAGAGCATTCTCCTTGTGGATGACTTGGTCGACCACGGCGTCACAATGGAGATGGTGAAGAAGTACCTAGCAGACCAGCGCCCGAACCTCCTCCAGACAGCCGTCCTTTTCAAGAAGCCATGGAGCAAGTTCGAGCCTGATTACTACCTGGAGGTCGTGGACAAATGGATTGTCTTCCCATTCGAGCTGACCGAAGTAAACAGGCTCAGGGCGGCTCGCGGCGACGCGCTAGAGGGTAAGAAGTAGGTAGGCGTTCAGGGCCAGTATCGTCCCCCCGAAAACGAGAGCAATTACCGTCGTCACTCTTCTGTTCACGAATTCCCCCATCACGCTCCTCTTGGCCGTGTAGTAGAGCAGAGGAATCATGGGAAGGGGGATCATGATGCTGAGGATCACTTGGCTGTAGACCAGGAGAGACAGCGGGCTCAGCCCAAGCAAGATTGCGACCTCGGTCGGAACCACGTTGATGAACCTGGTGACAAGCCTTCTGACGTAGACGTTGACCTTGCTCCCCAGCAGTCCTTCCATTATGGCCTGCCCCGCAAGCGTCCCCGTGGTCGAAGAGGCCAGCCCCGAAAAGAGAAGTGTGATGGCAAAGACTGTGACCGCCAGTGACCCGTACAGCGCCCCCAGGACGCTGGCGGCGTCAGGTACCGTAAGCGAATTGGCGCAGCCGGCGAGGTCGTTGGCACAACTGGGCAGTGCCCCGTGGGACGGGAAGAGCACGGCGGCGGCCGTCACGAGGATTGCCACGTTGACCAACGCGGCGATCGTCAGAGTGAAGACGCACTCGTAGAGATGCAGCTTCCTGACCCGCCTCTTCTCCTCGATGGTCCCGTCCCTCAGCTTGTTCTTCGCGAGGTGCGAGTGCACATACAGTGCGTGAGGCATGACAGTGGCGCCCACAATTCCCACGACGAAGGGGATGTTGCCCTGGGTCAGAGAGGGCAGAAAGGTGTGGGTCGCTATGTCCGCGAGGTTCGGCCCTAGAGCGTAGATCTCATAGACGAAGCCCATGCTGATGACGGTGACGGACAGCATGAACAGGTATTCGATGATCCTGAATCTCCTCGTCGCAAAGGCTAGGATTATGAGAACGTCGAGCGCCCCGAGCAGTCCTGCGATGGGAAGGGGGATCTGGAACAGTATGTTCAAGGCTAGGACCGTCCCCAGGTACTCTGCGAGGTCGGTCGCCGCCGACGCCGCCTCCGCCGCCAGCCAGTAGGTGAAGACGCGGTACCTGGAGCCAAGGGACGAGCGGATCAGTTCCGGCAGGCTCTTCCCGGTCGCTATTCCGAGCTTCCCTGAAAGGTACTGCAGCTCCATGGCCATCAGGCTCGCGAGCCAGACGGTCCAGACCAGGTCGTTCTGGAAGAGGGCTCCGCTCTGAATAGCGGTTCCGTAGTTGCCGGGGTCCATGTACGCCATGCTGACGATGAGGGCCGGCCCGAGGTAGACGAAGAACTCCCTAAGCGAGCTGACGATTGTACTTTTCAACGCAAGGCACCGAATTTAGACGTGTCTTAGGATTTTTAGATATATCTAACTTATATGCTTTTGAATGGTGAGCAGGTCTGCAAGGGCGATGCCAAGCCACGAGGGCGCCGTTGAGAACACCCCCCGCTCCGAGGACTACCTTGAGACGGTATACCATCTGATCAAGGACAGGGGGCACGCCACCACCTCGGACATCTCCACCGCCCTTGAGGTCAGGCCCCCCACGGTGTCGAACATGATCGGGAAGTTGGCCGCAAAGGGGTACCTGGAATACCGGCCGTATCACGGCATGAAGCTCACTCCCATCGGTGAGCGAGTCGCAAAATCCGTAATCAGAAGGCATCAAGTCATCGCAGAATTCATGTCAATGATAGGCGTTGACGACCAGACAGCCTTCGAGGACACAGAAGGAATCGAGCACCACGTGCATTCCACAACCATCAGGCGGCTGGAAAGGCTAGTCCAGTATCTTCGCGCGCACCCCGAAACTTTGAAGACGATTGTGAAGTACCTGGAGTCAGACTAGAATCCCCTCGACGAGCGACGAGATTATCCTGTGAGTCAACCCCCAGATGGCGTAGTCGCCCACCCGGAAGGCAGGTACCTCTCTGGCATCGTCTCTGAAGTCCAGTCTGTATGTGGACTTGGCATCGCCGGACGCCAATTTCGCTAGGTCTATCCACATGTACGATGTCGCCTCCTTGTTTGTTTTCACGCCGACCTGCTCCTTCAACAGGAAGACCACGGGGACCACTTCCATGCCACCCGTGTGCGTCTTGAACGAACCAAGGTAGCCTAGGAATTCTGAGAACAGGTCAAGGTCGATGCCGACCTCTTCCCGGGCCTCTCTCACCGCAGTGGCCTTCAGAGAGTCGTCGCCTTCCTGGAACTTCCCGCCCGGGAATGCTATCTGGCCCGACCAAGGGTCTCCCTCCCTCTCCGACCTCTTGATCAGGAGGATCTTCGGCGCGCCTCGGTCGCTCAGCACGACTGAGACGGCCGCGCGCCTCTTCTCCCTCGTCTGTGGCTCTTGGCTTCCCAACTTCGTGACAAGGGCTGCGAAAATGTCCTCCTGCATTTTGGTGGACAGAATTTGCAGCTTCAATCTTAAATAGACATCGCAAATCAAATCTCAAGCGACTGAATCGTTGTCAAGACTTCAAGGAAGTTCAACCGTTAGACTGACCGATGGAAACTTCGAACAGATGAGCTCCGGGGGGAAGCCTTTGTTCGTTGACTTTTGGGCGACATGGTGCGGTCCCTGCCGAGTCATGGACCCCATCGTCGAGAGGCTTGCTGCGAAGTACTCCGACAGGGTCGTCTTCGGCAAGGTGAACGTTGACGAGGAGATGAACATCTCCTCGCGCTACCAGGTCTTCTCAATCCCGACATTCATGGTCTTCAAGAGCGGCCAGCCCATGGACGCTGTGATAGGCGCAGTCGGAGAGGCTTCTTTGGAGCAGTTCCTGAAAAAGGCGATAGACGGCAGGTCTCCCGACGCGCGCTAGTTCAGCCTAGCTGACCCTCGTTCCGTCCAGCAGGAAGATATCGGCCCCGTCCAGATTGACGGACCTTGATGAAAGCACCGGGCCGAACTGGAACGACTTGCTCCTGTTGATCGGCTGTCCTCCGACAAGCCTATTGAAGGGCGGCATGACCGTGAGCTTGCCCTCGCCACTTCCCTTCACGCCGAACCCGGCCCCTTCCATCAGTTCCCTCACCCGGTAGCTCGTGAAAACCCATACCGATTCCCGAGACCTCGACCCCAGGTTGTCCCTCATCTCGTATGTGAAGTGAGAGTGGCCTATGACCAGGTTGCGCGTCAAGATCGCCTCCTCTGAAGGCCAGGCATGGCCATGGCAGACCCCGACCCTTCCCCTCCCCTGCCCCAGCACCGTCCCATGAGACGGATGGAGGGTCACCCGCTGAGGGAGGACTGTCCGCAGGTTCCCGTCGTGGTTTCCAGGGACGACCTCGACCGTCTCGAAGAGGTCCAGCATCGTGTCGAAGAACCATGGGACGGCGCTCCAGTCTATGTCTTCGACCTTCCCCACGGAGTGCTTCACGTCCCCGAGCACGGCGAGCTTCGTCGTCCCGCACCTTTCGGCGAGGTCCCTCACCTTTCCGACCATCCTCACGGTGTAAGACGGCAGACGGAAGCCCTTCCGCGCCATCTCCTTCTCCAGGCCCAGATGCAGGTCCGAGATGAGGAGCGTCTTCTGGCCCGAGTTCTCGAACACGAGTGCGGCTTCGCCGGGGACTATCTTCAGCAAGCTAGGCGATCAGCGGGATAATCTCCGTCTTGATGAAGGAGGTGAACTCGTTCATGTCCATCTTGCTGAACCCGGTAACCACACAGTTCCTCGTCACGCCGAGAACGTACCCCGTCTTCCTGCTCTTGATCACTATGTACCAGAGCTTCCCATGGGTCAGGTAGTCCGAGTACAGGCTCGTGCTCCCTAGCCCCGCGCCGTACAGCGACAGCTTGTCTATGTTCGGCAGGTCTACGTCATCGAAAAATATGATTTTCGTGTCGTCAAAGTTCGCCTCGTGGAACTTCTTCAGCGTCTCGGGGTCGATTCTGGCTTCCACGATCTGCCCGAGGCTCAGGAAGACCGCCTTGCTTATCTCGTTCGCTATGTTGTTGGCCCTGTTTTTCTTGTCGTAGACCGTCAAAAACAGCCTTTCCTTTGATTGGTCGAAGGCAAACGGTGCCTCGTAGGTCCTCGGGACGGGCACCGCCTTCCCCCTGTGGCGCACGATGAACACTGAGTCGAAGGTGAATGTCCCTTCCAGCGTCCCCTTGCCGGCGCTGAGGTCCTTGATCTCTGAGACGAGCTTGAACTCCTGCTCTTCGACGCTGGTCTCCGTTTCAATCCTGAACGCCTTGAGCTTCTCGGCCAGGACGTCCATGTCGTAGTTCTCTCTGACCAGGAAGACCTTCCCCGCTAGTACCAATGCGACCTGCCTCCGCTCCCCCCGTTAATGGCTTTTCAGTTCGACCAGAACTGTCTGGTGGTCACGAACCTGATCTTCGCCTCGAGGAGGTCCCTGTAGAAAGCCTCCTCGTCATCTCGCATCTCCGCGAGGATCCTTGACGCCGTCTGGGGTCCTATCCCGTACACCGTCTGGGCGACCACGGCCTTCTTCCCGTATGAAAGGACGAGGTCGGCACCCCTCCTCGCCTTCGCGAGCTCTCCCCTCTCTTCATCGCTGAGCTGTTCCTTTGACGCTTTCCTCCGCACGAGGTCGCCAACCTTGCCCGTCCCCCAGTAGCATGGCACGAGGAGTCCGGACCCGCAGGAGCGGCACCTCGGCTCTTCGGCAAGATCCCCCACCGTGGCGTATCCTTGGTCGAGACCGCACTTGAAGCACAGCATGCTCACTTCGGTCCCGAAGATGCTGGCCTTCATGCGCTGGTAGGAGGTCCTCCCTAGGGAGTCGGGAGCGACCGCTTCAGGCACCTCCAGGTACCGGTAGAGAAGCGCGTAGGCTATCGGCGTCGGCCTCTCCCCCGCCAGGTAGGTCTCCACCGTGATCCTGCCGTCTGCCACCATCGTGAGGACTTCCTTCGCCCTCGCCATGTCGATCAGGTCCCGCCCGGTCTCCTGAAGCGCCTCCTCGAATATCGGGGTCTTCTCGAAACGGGTGGGGAGCGAGCAGAGGTTCGGGTGAGCTATCAGCTTCCCCCTCTTGAGGGCGCCGAACCTCTCAGCGACTTGCTTCACTCGTGAAGGGAACGGGAAGTTCCTCTGGGCAGCCACCGCATAGGTCCTTTCGAGCTCCTCCGGCTGCAGCCCCATCAGCTCCTTTGCCACCGAGCCGAGGTCGAGCTCTTCCGTGTCTGTGGTGAGCTCCATCAGGAGGCGGTAGCCGTCCAGCCACCAGACCCTGACGAGGCCCCTCCTCGACAGGATCTCCTCGAAAACGTAGGCGAAGGTCCGGTTCACCGACTCCCCGAAGCACAGGTGGACGATCAGGTACTTCCCGAACCCTTCGAATAGGATCACCTTGTCCGAGGGGACCGCCGCCCCCATCTTCTTGTGCTCCGAGATCTGGTCCACGACCAGCGCTCTCGCGGCCGCGTCTCCCGGGATCCTCTTCAGCACAGCATCTAGCCCCTCCTCCCCGCTGTCGAGCCCCTCGGACACCTCCCGGCGCAGCTTCCCCGTCATCTGCGCCAGGCCGAACGGGATTGGGAGCATCTCCCCGTCCCAGGTTGCCAGCGCCGCCAGCGGGTCGTCGGCCGGCGTCACGTAGATCTTCCTGTCGTCGGCTATCTGCTCTATCTGCCAGACTTTCCCCTTGCAGATGAAGTGGACCCCCACCTTCGCCTTCAGAAGGACGAACTCCTCCCCGAGTATCCCCACCGACTGGTTGGTCGTGACGTCGACGACCAGGTACCTCGTCTCGTCGGGGATCATCGAGAGGTTCTCGAAGTAGTAGTCCCTGGTCAGCCTCGTCCTCGAGAGCCGGGTCCCGTCTATTCTTATCTTCCTCAGCTCGGCCAGGTACTTCACCGTCCTCCAGAACGCTTCCTCCGAGAGGTCCTTGAACGGCGAGGCAGCTCTCACCTCCTCAAGCAGGTCTCCCGCTTCGATGCTCTCCCGGTCCATCAGGTACCCGGCGACCTGGTGGGCGAGCACATCGAGGCAGTTAACATATGGCCTGGTCGGCTCGATCTTTCCCCGGCGCGCTTCTAAGATGCTGGACGAAGATTCGAGGACGTCGTCGGCCGACACGGTGACCAGGACTCCCTCCGACACCCTCCCCAGGCTATGGCCGCTCCTCCCGACCCTCTGCACCAGCGATGTGACCTGTCGGGGGGACATGTACTGCACCACGAGGTCCACCGACCCGACATCTATCCCCAGCTCAAGGGTGGACGTGCACACGAGCGCCTTCAGCTGCCCCGACTTGAACGCCTGTTCGACCCTCTCCCTCTCCTCCCTCGGCAGAGAACCATGATGAACGGCGGTGTCTTTGCGGAGTCTCGCGAGCTTTTCGCCGAGCATCTCTCCAACTGTCCGCGCGTTGACGAAGATCAAAGTCGACCGGTGCTCCTCGATCAGCCTGTCGATCCGGGCCAGCCTCGCCGCGAGGTCGGGGGCAGCGTAGGTCTCTCTGGCTGTCGTCTGGTCTGCTGGGTCGGGGACCGGGTACTCTATGCTGTATGTGAATTCCTTCGGCGCCTCGGCCTTTACTATGGTCCGCTTCCTCCCGCCGAAAAGGAACTGGGCCGCGACATCGGGGGTCCCCACCGTCGCAGAGAGCGCGACAAGTTGGAACTCTCCTGCGACCCGTCTGAGCCTCTGCAGGCCGACGCAGAGCTGCACTCCCCTCTTGCTCTCGACTAGGCTGTGCAGCTCGTCCACGACGACGGCCTTGAGGTGCCCCAGGTTCTCTCTCATCCTGCTCCCGGGGAGGATGGCCTGCAGCGTCTCCGGGGTGGTCACCAGCACGTCCGGGGGGTGAGAGGACTGCTTTGCGCGTTGACTCTGAGGGGTGTCCCCGTGTCTGATGTCGACGGTGAGCCCTAGCCTGGAGCACCAGACCTGGAGCCTCTTCAGCATGTCACGGTTGAGTGCCCTCATCGGCGTGATGTAGAGAAGCGATATCCCCTCCCCGTGTCCCCCCGCGGCGATTCTCCCGAGGAGTGGGAGCAGGGCTGCCTCGGTCTTCCCCGAGCCGGTGGGGGCCACTATGAGGACATTCTCCCCCTCGGCGATGAGGGGCCACGCCTGCACCTGTGGAGGGGTCGGCTCGGTTATCCCCGACTCAGCGAGGAACCCTCGCACCGCAGGGGTGAGAGAGGTGAACGGATGGCCGGGGCTCAATTCGGACCAGAAAACCGGCCCAGCGATTTAAGCCCTTTCGAAGCCCAATCCAACACAAACATGCGGAAGGTCTAAATCCGTGACTCGGTCGCGCATTTCGGAAGTTTGTCGCGCAGAACAGAAGAGGTCTCCAGAGAGGCGCACCTTCCACCGACCATGGTGAAGGAGATAATTCTGGAGAACTTCATGAGTTACGAATACGCCAGGATACCGCTCAAGGAGGGCCTGAACCTCATAATCGGGCCCAACGGCGCGGGCAAGTCCTCCGTCCTTCTCGCCATCTCGGTCGCCTTCGGCCAGGCCTACACGGAGAGGTCAAGGAAGCTGTCTGACCTCATACGGCGGGGCAAGGACATCGCGAGGGTGTCGCTCGTCTTCGACAACACCGCGGTGAACGGGAAGAGGCCGATCCCATACTCGAAGTCCGACACGTTCATGCTCAGCAGGTACCTCAGGAAGGACGGCTCATACTGGTTCGAGGCCGACTACAAGGAGATCGACAAGAGCGAGGTGGTGAGGCTCCTGGGAGAGTTCGGAATCAACCCCGACAACCTTCTGATCATAATGCATCAGGGGATGATAGAGGAGCTGGGGGCGGTCACCCCGCAGGAGAGGCTCAGGATGGTGGAGGAAGCGGTAGGCTTCTCCGAATACAGGCAGAGGATCCTCCTGGCGGAGCAGGAGCTCGGGGGCCTTATCGGGGAGGAGAGTTCCCTGCTGCAGCTCATCGACAACGCCAACCAGGCTCTGGAGTATTGGAAGCAGATCTACGACAGATACCTGGAGAAGAAGAAGCTCAAGGAGCACAGGGAGCTCCTGGCCAGAGAGCTCCTTTGGAGCACCGAGTCCAAGATCGTGAAATCGCTCGAATCCGTCCAGGAGAAGATCACCGCCAAGACCAACGCACTGGAAGACCTGAAGTCGCAGCAGCGGGCCATGACCAAGGACGCCGAGGAGTCGCACCAGACCCTCCTTGACAAGCAGGCGGAACTCAGGAAGCTGTACTACGCCCTGGTGAGGGCGGAGAGCGAGAGGGCGAAGGACGAAGGGTCGAGGAGCGCCTACAAGGCGCTGAAGGAGGACCTTGCTGGCCTGTCGCGAACCTTGGACGAGGCGCTGGCACAGGCGCCCAAGAAAGGCAGCGCGAGGATAAAGGAACTGGTGGATTACATCGAAGGAAAGGGCGCCTCCTCGGAAGAAGACGCAGGGAGGCGGAAGGGGGAGCTCGACAGGGAGGTCTCCTCTCTCCAGTCCGAGATCGGCGCCGTGGAGGAGGTGGTCAGGAAGACGATCGAGACCTACGTCTCGCTCAGGGTGAAGGGAGAGGTCCTGCTGTATCGTGCCCGGGTGACGGAGTCAGACCTCAGGGAGCTCGAAAGGAGCGCCCGCGAATACCGCTCAGAGCTCGAGAAGCTGAAACCCGACCTGGAGAAGGCTGGGGCGCGGATGGAGACGGCGAGACAACCCTACGAGGTCTCGGAGGAGCTCAAGCTGGTCTCTGCCCACCTGCAGAAGATGCAAGACATCCCGGACGACGCGGAGAAGATCTACAACGACTATACCGGAAACGTGGATGAGCTCAAGAGCAAACTTGCCCAGCTCCAGGACAACAAGAAGGCGATGCTCGCCGAGCTGCAGTCCAGGAAGAAGGTCTGGAGGGGGGCCATGGAGAACCTGGTGATGTCAATCGACCCGCCGTACAAGGCCGTGCTTTCAGCCGCGGACGCGACCGGCTTCGTGAAGTTCGAGGAGGGGGCCGAGATAGAAGACGCAGGGATAGACCTCTACGTGGGCTTCAGGGGGGGCCCGCCAAACACGCTCGACCCGTTCACCCAGAGCGGCGGAGAACGTTCAGTGGCACTGATGGCCTTCATCCTCTCTCTCCAGGCAAGGATCGTCTCTCCTCTCAGGGCGATGGACGAGTTCGACATCCACATGGACCCGAAGAACCGCGAGGCCATGTTCAAGATGATTCTCACGCAGATGAAGCAGCGGGCGGCTTCGCAGTACATCGTCATCACTCCGTCCATCCTCACCGTCTTCGACAAGAGCGCCCACGTCATCACTGTACAGGCGGTCCACGGTCCGACCGAGGTCAGGGAGCTGAAGTAGCCTGGAGCAGGAGAAGCTCGAGGAGATCCTCAGGGTCATCGAACTCTGCAGGAGCGTCCAGGGCTCCAGCGCGAACCCGTTCGAAGTCGACATTGTGGAGAAGATCCGGGTGCTGAAGGAGCGCCTTCCGGAGTGGAAGTTCCTCGACGAACTCCTCCTGGACTCGGAGGCGATGCTCGAGCTCGCCCAGATAGTCAAGCTGCAGGACGAGTGGCTCAAGCACAGGGCCTCCTCGCTTTACATCGACCCTCTGCTGATACAGCTGAAGGTCAAGCTCCTCGCCAAGAACGAGCTGAGCGAGGCGTTCGTCAAGAGCTGGCACCCCATCGTCCAGCTCGACCAGATCTCTCCGAAGGGGCTCGAAAGGGCCTTCGTGTACTGGCGGGACCTGCTGCCGATGGCGGAGCGGTTCAAGGACCAGTTCGGGAGCTATGGCACAAAGCCAGGCTCCGTCGGCTACGCCGAGCTCATCGAACTGGGGGTTTTCACGCGCCAGCAGTTCGACAAGGACCTGAAGGAGCTACACGAGGCGCTTCTGCAGAAGTCGAACGGGGACTGGATCGACTACGGGGAGTTCATCAAGGCTGACAGCTTCGCGGCTAAGGTCGTCCGGGCCTATCTCCTCTCATTCCTAATCAGCGACGGCCAGGCGTCTCTGAGGACCGACCCGCTAACTGGGAAGGTGTGGACCATGGCGCTCAGGGAGAAGGTTGGCGGAGTGCCAAAATCGGTCGCTATCTCGGTGTCGGAGGGAGCTTGATGGAGACCGCCGACAAGGCGCTGCTCGAGCGGAAGGTGAGGAAGGCCTTCCAGGTCCTTGTCCTCCAGAGGGGAAGGAACCCCGGCGTCAAAGGCTGGGAGCTCAAGCGGCACCTGGGGCGGGAGTACAAACAGATAGTCGAAGTGCTCTCCGAGGACGTTTCGCCCCTGGGGATGGAAGTCTTCGAGGTCAAGGGCCCCGACGGCACGGACGACACCTCGCGCTTCCTCCTTCGGTTCAAGGAGCCTCCGTCGATTTCCGAGGCTGAGACTTCGGGAATCAGGATAGACGACCTGGCGGTCCTCGCGTCCACCATCGCATTCGTCAACTCGAAGCAGGGAAGGGCGGCCCGCCGAGAGGTGGAGCACTTCCTCCGCGACAAGTTCCCGAAGTGGAGGGTGGAGTACTCCCTGGATCGCTACGTCAAGAGAGGCTACCTGGAACAGGACGACAGGTCCTTGCTTCACATCGGATGGAGGACGAGGGCCGAGGTCGACGAAAAGACCCTGATGACCATGATCCTCTCACGCGGGTCCAAAGAAGTAGCGCCTCCTTAGGGCCTCGCGCTCCCCTTCCATTATCGAGTCGATCACGTCTTTCCCTTCCTTCCTCATCTTCGCGGCCAGGTTGGCAGCGTCCGCGATTCTCACCCCTCTCCCCGCCATCAGCATGTCGAAGGAGTGCCCGTACTCCTTCCTCATCTCCGCCGACTTCTTGACCGCTTCGACGAGCTTGAGGTTCCTCCCGCGGATGTCCGTCCTGCTCCTGGCCTTCATCGCAAGAGAGAAGACGTTCTCGTAGGAGTCGGTCGACAGTCCGATGGCCTCATGGCCGCAGAAGCTGCACTTCTCAACCCCCTCCAGGTCGCCGACCCGCTTCAACTCGAGATAGTTCCAGCAATTCGTGCAGACCGCGACCATGAACGTGTCGAGGATTCGCGCGCTCGTAGACTGCCTGAGGAGGGCCCTGAGGCGTTCCGGGGACACGATCTCCCCCCTCCTGCTGATCTCTTCGACCCCGATCCTCGCGATGGGAGAGAGCCCCTCGTAATCGACCAGCTTCACCTCGACCTCACCCTTCGCGATCCTCTCCACGACTGCGGCTGCTCCGGGCACGTCCAGGTCATCGTGGAAGATCATGTCCATGGCCTCGTCGTAGACCGGCGTGTCCCGAAGGGCCTCGACAATGCCGGAAATCGAAACGCTGGCGTAGTCCGCGTCCTTGGCTATCGCGCCGCACTTCTTCCCCGCGTGAATCAGCCTTCGCTTGAATATCCCAGACCTCTCAACCGCCTTCTCTGTCGCCGCACGGAGGTCGATTCCCTTCAGGCCCGTCAGCATTGAGACGACCACCGAGGGCGCAACATCCGCCTCTATGACCATCCTGTACGGGTCCTGGTGTACGGCGACCGACAGCCCGATCTTCTCCGAAATCATGTGCCCCAGCACCCTCGCCAGTAGACGGTTCACCTTGTGGCCGAAGGCCGCCTGGATTATGACGTACCTGTCCCACCTCTCGACGGTGACGAGCCTCTCCGAAGGTATCGGAAGCTTCGCGGCGTGCTGTTCGGCGACCTCTTTCAGCGCCTCCCTCAGCGTCTCCTTGGATAGAGGGTACTCCCCAATCGTCGCCTCGAGGAACGCCTCCCCCTTCCCTTTCTCGATGGCCTCGGCGTACTTCCGCCTCAGCGCACCGACCTCCGCTGCGACTTCGAGCGGAACCGGGATCTCGTCTCCGACCCAGTTCGGGACTGCGCCTGTGGGGTCCTCCTCCGCCTTGACGTACACCTTGTTCCCGTAGATCTGCTCCACCTTCCAGCAGCGCCCAGCCTCCACGAACTTGACCCCCACCTCGCCGTATTCGGACACGAACGCCTCGTCGAGGACACCGACGAAGTTCTCCCCCTCGATCACCAGGTACTGTTTTTCGTCGGGAATCATCGAGAGGTTGTCAAAGTAGTACTGGAACAGCGGCTTCACATCTCGCGCCCGTGAGACCCTGCCGTCGGACTCCCCGTAGTAGGCCAGCCTCGGATAGCGCTCCCGCATGTAGGTCAGGACCCTCCTGAGCCTCAGGTCGTCCATCCCGGAATACGCGTCGCTCCTCCTCAGCAGGGCCGCAAGGTCGGCGAAGTTCCAGGTGGGCTGCTCTATCAGGAGCCCCGCTACCTGGTGGATTGCCACGTCGTAGGGGGATGAAACGGGAACCAGGGGCTCGAGCTCGCCGCGCACCGACTTCCTGCACAGGACTGCCGCCTCGAGCGTGTCGTCTGAGTCCTGGGTCACGATCAGCCCGTTTGAGACCTCGCCTACCCTGTGCCCGCTCCGTCCCACCCTCTGAATCAGCCGTGTCACCTGCCTGGGAGAGTTGTATTGAATGACGTACTCGAGGAACCCGATGTCGATGCCCAACTCCAGGCTGCTTGTGCAGATGACCCCGAGGAGCTTCCCGTCCTTTAGGTTCCTTTCGACCGCCTCCCTTGTGGCCTTCGACAGAGAGCTGTGGTGAATTCCAATCGGGAACTCCGGGTCCCAGACCCTGAACCTGCTGGCCAGGGCCTCGGCCTCCGACCGCGTGTTGGTGAAGATGAGCACCGACTTGTACTTCTCGACCGCCTCCCTGATGACCCTCAGTCTCGCGGCCACCTCAGGATACGAGTAGATCGCCTCGGCGAATTCCTTGTCATGGGCGGTCGCCTTAGGCGAGATCACCCTGAGCGAGAGGGTTTTCTCCACCGGGACCCTCACCACCTCGCACTGTCTCCCGCTCCCCACGAGGAACTGAGCGATTCTCTCCGGGGACCCGACCGTGGCGGAGAGCCCTATCGTCTGGAACTCTCCCCCGACCGCGTCCCTCAGGCGCTCCAGCCCCACGCTCAGCTGGCTCCCCCTCTTGTCTTCGGCGAGTTCGTGCACTTCGTCTACCACGACCCACCTGAGCTTCGACAGACTCTGCCGAATCCGCCTCCCTACCAGCAGGATCTGCAGGGTCTCGGGGGTCGTGATGAGGATGTCGGGAGGGGCGAAACTCATGTTCGTGCGCTCCGCCTGGGTGCTGTCGCCGTGCCTGACCCCGAGCCTGATGTCGAACCTCTTGCACCACCACTGCATCCTCTCGAGCATGTCCCGGTTCAGCGCCCTGAGCGGCGTGATGTACAGGAGTTTCGTCCCCTTCTCTCTTGAGAGCCCCTCCCTGACCATCCTGTCGAGGATCGGGAGCAGGGCCGCCTCGGTCTTTCCGGTCCCCGTCGGGGCCATTAGCAGGGAGTTCTTCCCTTGAATCACGAGCGGGACCAGCTTCATCTGAGGGTCCGTAGGCGAGGCGAACCCCTTCTCGTTCAGCGCCTTGACCAGGGGAGGGGAGAAGAGCTGGAACACGTTTTGCTCCGTCAGGCTGGTCTCCTCACTCTAGGCATCCGATGTCTGAGCATTTGGGTCGCACATCCTTGGATACGGGGTTTCCGACGCACGCCTCGGCCCTCCAATAAGCTTGCGGTGGGTTCCAACCAATCTTGGCTGGTACCGAGACTCATGGAGGGACGCCAGTCGAAGGAGCCTGAACCGAGGTAAGGGATGAGAGCGAGTGGCTAGCTTTAATTTGCAGCGCATAGGAGATCTCTGGACGTTGAACGGCGCAGTCCTTCGCATCAAGGGGGACAGATTTGAGGAGGAGGTAATCCGAGCCAGCTTGCCCGTCGTCGTCGATTTCTACGGTAGCGGGTGTCCGCCATGCGAGATTGTGTCCCCGATTGTCGAGGAACTCACAAAGGAGTACGATGGCCGGGTGAAGTTCGTGAAGCTAAACATGGACGACGACCAGGAGCATTCGAATCGGCTGGCAGCCCAATTCGGGCTCATGAGCGTTCCGACTGTGTTGTTCTTCTCCAGAGGCAAGGTCGCGGACAGGGCAGTCGGCGTAGTACCCAAGGCCGATTTCAGGCGGATGACGGAGTCGCTCACCAAGTAGCGCTTTGGGCAGATGCTGGCTCCCAACACCGGCGTGATTAGGGACGAAGGTTTTGCCGAGCTAGCGGACCCTCACACCCGTAGGAAGCCTTGGATCTGCAGACTCACGAGATTTCGCAGGAATCAAGGTTGAGAGAGATAACAAGTGGCTGACAATCATACAAAACGGGAGCAACGAGGGGATGCCAAAGTGAATCACAAGTGCCAAGTGCTTCTACCACTCCACCAGAGGAGGATTCCCACTGCGATGAATCCGAGCCCCGCCACACCCAAGAGCGCAACGTATTGCGGAAGGGACTGCGAGGCGTATGGGGTCGCAGATATGATGAGGAGGATGATTCCAATCAAGACCAGCCCCGCCTCGAATAGGACTCTGGGACTCCATGAGGTTCTGCCTGCGAGGGTCAATGGTATGGACGAATCAAACAACCAAGCCCCATTATTTAGCCATGCCCCGCCAATTTGACAGGGAGATTTTCGCGGAGCGCGTCCCACAGACTTGACAGAACCTGGTAAGACACGACGAATCTTCAGCCCCCAAAGAGGGGCGAGGATTCACAACAACAAGATGGAGCGCATGAACGGGGAGATTCGGGATAGGGAGAAGGTCATGCGTGGGCTAAAGCGAACTGACACACCGATTCTGAGGGGGTATCAGATATTCCACAACTATATCCGACCGCATGAGGCGTTGAAGGGGCGGACTCCCGCGGACTTGGCAGGAATCAGGGTGATGGGGGATAACAAGTGGGAGACGTTGATTCGAAACGCAAGTTACCCGAGGACGGCCCCAGTCAATTCTTAACTAATCCGTCTCCGGAAGAGTCTTGCGGTCATGGTGCGCCGACTGGTCTCGGGGGCGTCTCTGATAGCAGGAGGAGCGTGGGCAGTCATCGTCGGTGCCATACTGAACTTGGCAGACTTTTGGGACGAACTCCCCCGTTGCTCGATGGAAACGGGTGGATGTGCTGAATCGGCACTTCGATTCTATTGGTATGCCAACATGGTGACGACTTCCACGGTGGTTCTTGGAGCGATGACGGTGATGCTTGGAGTGTGGTTCGTGGTCAAGAAAGAATCATCCCCCGAAAGGTAACACCAACAAAACAGAAGTCAATCACCCGACAAGGTAACAGAACCCGCCTGCTGGTTCTGTCAAACCAGAGGGAGATTTTTCGCTGTCAAGTGTCGGGAGATGGACATGGTTATCTTGTCGGGTAGAGTAAGTGAGGCCGTTGGGTGACGACCCGCTACCGATAGTAGGAGCCATTGCGGGGGCGATAATTCTCCTCTGGGTTCTTTTTGCATACATCTTCCCAGCGTTGAATACTGCCACGGCACCATTCCGCACGACAACTTCGACAGAGGCCACTTTCACCCTCTTAGGGCCTCCCCCGATAGACTGGACTACGTTAGCAATCTTCGGAATTATCGTCGGCGTAGTCATTGCCATCATCGTCATTTGGTTGGTGTTCTTTCGCAAATCAGACTACTCCAACGGAGTGTAGGAAAAGGAAGAGGGCAACGAATGAGAGGCCCCAACCAACCTCGACCCCTAAGAGGAAGGGTATCAACTCCCGCCTTGTGAATCTCTCCCCTCCTTGCTCGCATTCTGAA
>DATFYP010000100.1:0-8918 GCA_035314985.1 Nitrososphaerales archaeon | reverse complement strand
CACGCCTCCCTCCTGTTTTCGGAAAGCAGGCTAGAGACCGGATAGATCCTCGAATGTTACCTACGACAGGGTCATGCAAGGAAAGACCCCAGGCGGGATTCCTGTCGCACAGTCTTAGGATGTAAATAGCGCGGGCAGCTCGCAGGAATCGGCGCCCGCTCGTTGAAACCCTCCGAATCTGAGAACCCCTTCACTCCCCCGTCCGACCTGATCATAGTGACCACGCCCTTCGTTTCTGGCTACCACGTGACCCGCGTCATAGGTGCCACGTTTGGGTTGATAGTGAGGTCGCGGGGGCTCGGGCAGAACATCTTCGCCTACTTCCGTGCGTGGGGCGGCGGGGAGATCAAGGTCTACACGAACCTCCTCGAGCAGGTGCGTCACCAGGCGCTACAGCGTCTCGCCGACCACGCAAGGAGCCTCGGAGCCAACGCGGTCGTGTCAGTCGGCTTTGATACGTCCGAAATGGGTGGCTCGATGACTGAGGTTCTGGCTTACGGGACCGCCGTGGTGGTGGAGGCCGACAATACGCCTGCACAGCCAGTGACGCTCCAATGACATAACCCGTGGTTGGGCCTTCGGAGTTGAGACAGTCGCTCAGACCGGCGCCGGCTCTTGGGCCTGCGCGGTCCGCTCGACCACGAACTCGCATGCGCCGTCGTCCTTGGCGATGCACTTCTCTTCCCTGGCGGTGTGGCTGTTCCCGGTCACTTCGTCCGCCAGGCCCGCAAGCACTCCTGCAAGGAAGTGGCATTTCGGCTCCCGCCCCTTGCTGAGATGGGCGCAAAAGAGACAGTCCTTGTTGAGGAACCTGAGTACGCCCTGGGCGAGGTCGCCTCCTGTAAGGGAGAAGTCTCCCCACCCTGACCCCTTGATTATCTTCACGAGCTGGTCTGTCGCTATGGTGACTGGGTTGAGCTTCCCGGCGTTCCTCTTCACCACGAGCCCGATGTACTTCCCATAGCTGTAGCCCATCCTCTGCAGAATCACTAGGCCGCCCGTAACAAAGGTGCTATTGAGCTCGGACTCGATTGTGGCCCAGCCGTAGGACCCGAAGACTACCACGCGTGAGGCTAGGAGGTCGCCGGTGATGATACCAGCATCCTCATCGACAACGTATGGAGCGCCAGGCGGTCTTACTTTGCCCAATGCCTGCGAGGGGGTGTGAACCCTGACGTATTATACCTTGTGCGAAATCGCAAATTGGCGCAGCAGCCCGTGTACCCGTGGCATGGAGGGTGAAGGTCCCAGAATCCAGAGCAGCGATTCGCAATCCACTTATGGCTCTACGTGCAAATTCCACATGGCTGAGGCCCAATACGCAAAATCATTGAAATAGTCGGGTGGATGAACCCCGATTGACGAGAGCGGAGAATAGGATGGCAATCAAGTTTCTGGCGCTACTGGCGGCCATACTCGTTCTCTCCCCGCTTGCTACGTATGTCTCAGCAGCCACCCCGGCGAAGTCCAACGTCCCCGGGCTCCCGAGCGAGCTCGTCGTGACCTCGCTGCCTCCGACCCTCCCTGCGGACAACAAGAGCTACAAGTCGATAGTCGTCTCGTTGGAGGACGCCAACTTCAGGCCGTCGCTGGCTCTGTCTCCTATCAAGGTTAACATTCGCTCCTCCCAGTTGAACGTCGGCATCGTCAATCTTACGGTGACGATTCCAATCGGTCAGGACTACGTGATCGCGACCATGACCACGACGAACACCCCAGGTGCGACGGAGATCACCGTCTCCACCCCCAACCTCCTTCCGGGATTCACCACGGTCAACACGGTGACTCCGAGCGGCCTCGCCTCCGCGCTCAAGCTGTTTTCAGTCCCGGACAAGGTCTTCCCGAACACAAGGGGGGTGATAGCGGTGGAGTTGATTGACGGCACCGGGCTCCCCGCGAAGTCGGCCACCGACGTCTCGATCAGCCTGGAAAGCACGAATCCGAGCGTGGTTCTCTACGACCAAAGCACCCTTACCATCCGCGCCGGGCAGTTCTACACCACCGTTGGATACACTGCCGGCCCGACCGCAGGCAGCACTGCCACCGTGAGCGCCTTCTCCCTCGGATACGCCGCGGGGCAGGGCCAGATATCCGTCGTGAACCCCGGAAGCGCTCCCTATGAGATATACATCAGGGGCCTCTTCCAGGCGACGAACAAGAAGACCACGATTCTGCCTGCAGACGGTCACCTCTACAACGCCCTCGAAGTGTCTCTCGTTGACAACACGGGCATCCCCGTCCCCGCGCCCCCGGCCGGAGTTTCGGTCCAGCTTTCGTCCTCGAAGAACACGGTCATCGGCGTCAACGGCACGGTGGTGATTCCAGGAGGCCAGTCGTGGACCGTTGCGCAGCTGCAGCTTGGGATTCTCCAGGGGTTGTCCAACGTGACCGCCTTCGCCCAGGGCTATCTGGGGTCGTCTGCTCAAGTCAGCGCCGTGATACCGGCTCCTTCGAGGCTTGCACTCTACGTCGACCCGAACGTCAAGATAACTACAGGGACGAGCGAGCCGCTGCTGGTGGTCCAGCTGCAGGACTCGAATGGGGTTCCCGCCAGGGCCAAGGCCCCCACCAGCGTGCTGGTGACGGCGGCCAACGAGAGCGTCATCCAGGGGAGCCTGACCCTGAACATCACCAAAGGCCAGGACTTCGTGTCCACGTTCCTGCGGACGAACGAGACCGGCTCGACGGTCCTGACCGCCAGCAGCTCGGGGCTCGTCACTGCGAGGAACATCCCCATCAGCGTCATCCCGTTCCCGATCTCGCTCGTTCTAAAGCCGACAGCCTCGTTCATCCTCATCAACCAGACCGACCAGATCACTCTGACCATGCAGTTCCTCGGCGCCCCGCGCGAGGGCGCGAACGTGAGCTGGTACGCCAGAGGCGGGAGCATAACCCCATCGAGGTCGAACACGTCGGCGAGCGGTACAGCCGTGGCGGTCTTCACCCCCTCGGCCGCCGGTCTGGGGAACGTCACGGTCGTGGTCAACGACCCTGCCATCAGGATGCAGAGGGCATCGGTCTTCATCATAGCCTCCCTGCTCCCCGTCCGCCCGCCCCTGACCCCCCTGCAGCTGGTCATCCGCTACAGCTACCTGCTGCTGATCCCGATAGCCGCAGTGGTCGCCTACCTGGTGATCTACTTCAGAAGGAGAAGGAAGAAGGCCCGCGAGGAGCTCGAAGCGGCCTTCCAGAACGTGACTTAGAACGGGTCCGTTTCCGCCTTGACCGCGGCCGCCACTTGGTAGTAGGGCTTCCTGGCAGTGATCCTTTCGGACGCCGGCAGGATGCCCACCCTGAACCTTGCGACGTTGACTTCCACCATCCCGAGCTCTGTGAGGAGCTTCGTCATTCTCCTCCCGTAGCCCGTGGCGGTGACCGCAAGGCGGCCCCCTACGCGGAGCACGCGAACCATCTCCCTGAGTGACAGCTCCAGGTCCTGCACTCCTCCCAGGTGCGACAAGCCAAGGCACGACGCGACCACGTCAAACGTAGAGTCCGCGAAGGGGAGCTCCGTCGAGGGGCTCTTCACCGGGATGACCGCTTCGCCCACCCCCTGAGCCTCGGCGTTGGCCAGCACCGAGCGGGGGCTGTTTCCCGTGATGTGCCAGGCGCTCCAGTGGTCGATGCTGGCGACGTATCCGGAGGAAAGCATCTTGGCCGCCTCCGTGCTGAAGTGGCCCCTCCCGCACCCCACGTCGAGGGCCACCTCGTCGCCTCCCCACGGCAGGGTTCTGGCGAGGAACCTGGCCTCCCTGGGCTTCCCTACCGAGCTGTTGAACGAAAGAGAGGCAGCGAGCCCTATCAGGAGGGCCCCCACCGAAGCGTCCGCGACGAGGGTTCCCCTGGCGGCGAGCGGGTTGTGGAGGAATAGCGCGTAGTAGACGAAGAAACCGATGAGTATGGTCACCATGCCCATGGCGACCAGCCCCATTATGATGATGGGAGAGTCTATCCCGAACCCGAGGAGCCTTCGGTCGTACCACTTCTCCCCGCGGGACTCCAGAAAGACGCTGCCCCCGCTTTCATCCACGGCTAGCCTTCTCCTCCACTTTCATTGTTCTCAGACCGGGATCTTGATGAACGACTTTGCGACGAGGACCGCTACGATGCTGACGATTACCAGGAGGACCGAGTGCTTGAAGCCGTCGGAGACGTTGCTCTCCCCCATCTTCCCGGCGACGAGCCCGATCACGAACGTGTCGACGACCGCGGTAGTGAGCAGCAGGTCGATGGTCCCTGGGTCGAGTGTGGTGGACGAATAACCGACCTGGCTTGGCTGCGCGAGCATGTATATCATGATGAAGGTGGTGATTATCACCATGACCCCTGCTATGTAGGTGATGAAGACGAAGGGCCTGAGAGCGGCCCTCCTGTCGTTCTCCAGGTCGTTCACCGTCCGGGTGAAGTCCGCGAGCTCGGAGAAGCTCCCGACGGTGCCGCCTCCGACGTCGACGACCTCCACGAGCAGGGTGCCGACTATCTTCGTGATCCAGCTGGTGACGCTCGAGGTGAAGCTGCTGACGACGTTCGAGAGGCTGACTCCCCATGAAAGCTGGGAGCCCATCTTCCGCACGGGCTTCGAAAGAACCCCGTAGGGCCGGTTGGTGAGCCGTTCGATGCTCTTCTCGGGCGACAGGCCGGTCTTGCGCCCTTCCGCGACGTCGCGGATGAACTCAGGAAGCGCCCTCTCCATCGCCCGTTTGACGTTGCTCGCCCTGGTGGCGATTATCGCAGGGGGCAAGGCTACACCGATCATGGCTATGCCAGTCTTCATGTAGAGGGCAATGGGAAGTGGAAGGAGGAAGATGACCACGCCGATGGGGACCGAGTAGAGCAGGGGCTTGTACGACCGGTAGTCCGAGTATGGCCATTTGGGTGCGGTCGAATCCATCATCCAGATGAAGGCGGTCGAGATGAGCGGGACGATAATGAACGCGAAGAGATAGATCTGCTGAAGGGCCGCGTAGCTGTGGGACAGCAGGACGCTGATCATGTTCAAGGTGTACAGAGTCATTCCCAGCACGACCGTGACTGTCAGGTAAGCCTCTGCGAGTGTGCCGGTGATGTCTGCCGACCTCTTGATTGCGGATGACTTGACCGAAACCGTGTCCCTGAGTTTCGTGCTGATGTAGCCCTCCAGGTTTCCACCCGTTTTCAAGACGGCGGTCGTCCCGGAGAGGAACTCCGAGAAGTGCCTGCTCGGCGACGTCCTGGCCACCGTCTCCATGGCCGTGATCGGGTCCATGCCGAAGACGTTGGTCTGCAGCATTATCCTGTTCGCCTCCTTCTGCGCGGCGGGAAGGAGACTCATCTGGCTTATCCTCTTGAACGCCGCCATCGGGGCGACGCCTCCCCCTGCGAGGACACTCATGTAACCGAGGACAAAGGGCATCTCGTTCTCGATCGACGCGGCGCGATTCGTCGCGCTGAAACCGGGCATCGAAATCGTCAGGAGGAACTCGACCGGGATCGCGAGCGGAATGAAGAAGGCCCAGATGTTCCCGAAGACGAAGAGGTCGATCGGGATGGCGATCACGGAGACTATGGCCGTGACCGCGCAGATGAGCAGGGCCACCGAGACGAGCCCCTGGGGTGTCGTCTTGAGGTTGGACTTCTGGATGTTCTCCCCCAGCTTCGGCATCCGCACAGAAATGGTGCTCGCAGGCCTGGCGAAGATGCGGAAGGAAAACGAGACGAACCGGTCGAATCGGGTGAACATGGCTTCGGGCCTCTCTCTGGTCTCGAACTCCTGGAGGGGCGAAGCCTTCAACCGGGGGGCGCACCCCTAGGGCTTGCCATCGGAACGCCAGCGGCTTGCAGCTCGCTGAGCGCCCTTTCGTAGGTTTCCTCGGGCCTGGAGGCGAACAGTTCGAGTATCTGGGCGACCTCCCTGAAGTTTCTGATTCCCTTCTGCTTGAGCCACCTCAGCACGACGCTGCGGCGCTCGATCTCTTCGACGATTGCGGAGACAGCCAGCCCCTGGTCGCTGGCCAGGTTCTGGACCTTGATGCTCTTGTCGAGCGGGAGCGCGGCGAACGTGTCGGTCCTGGGCTCGTACTTGAATACCGTGTTGACCTTGGTGTCAGTGAGTATCTCGTCGACGGAGATCACCCTTCTCATCGCCCTGAACCCTCCGGTGGAGGTCGGGACTGAAATCCTTCTCACGACTATGGAGAGGTCAAGAAAAGGTATGAAGGCGGGCGGGACATTCATCGGCTCTGACGTAAGGCGTTGCAGCGCGGAGGCGGAGTCGTCGGCGTGCAGAGTGCAGATTCCGCCGTGGCCTGTCGAAATCGCCTGGAAGAGGACGTAAGCCTCCTCTCCTCTCACTTCACCGACTACCAAGATGTCCGGCCTCATACGCATCGCGGCCTTCACGAGGTCGAAGAGGTCGACGGCCCCTGCCTTCTCCTCGGTGGCCGCGTAACTCTCGCGCGAGACAAGGGAGGTCCAGTTCTGGTGGGAGATGTTGATCTCCTGCACCTCCTCAATGGTGACGATCTTCGAGTTCAGCCTCGTAAGGGTGAGCAGAGCGTTGAGCAGGGTCGTCTTCCCCGCGCCTGTTGAGCCGACCACGATGGCAGTCGCCCTGTTCTGCATCATCAGCCAGACATAGGCGGCGAGCCGGTGGTCCACGACGTTGAGGTTGATCATGTCGATGATGGTGAGCGGGTCTTCCCTGAACTTCCTGATCGTGGCGCTGCTCCCCATCGGAGAAACCTCGCGCCTGAAGGTCGCGATTAGCCTGTGCCTCCCTGGGAGGGTCCCCTGGACGATGGGGAAAGCGGTGGAGACGTGCTTCCCTGCCATGTGCGACAGACGGGTGACGATGTTGTCAAGGGATTCGTCGTCGGCGAGGGCGACGTTGGTCTCGAGGCTCTCGTGCCCCTTGTGATAGATGTACAGAGGACGGCCCACCGCGTCTATCGAGATGTCCTCGATGTTGGGGTCGCGCATGAAGCCGTCGATCACCCCGAACCCGACGAGGTCCCGCTCGGCGAAATAGACTATCTTGGCCCAGGACGTCGCAGGGACGACGACCGAATACTTCAGGAGTATCCTGCGCGCCTGGCCCGCGAAGTACTGCCTCGGGTTGACCTCGGTCCGGGGGACGGTCAGCTCGTCTTCGAGGGCGTCAAGGAGGTAAGAGTATATCCCGGCCTCGGTCTTCGTCAGGGGGACTTCGTCCAGGAAGTAGCGCCTCACCCCGAGCGGGCTCTGGGCGACCACGGCGTAGGCGAACGGGCTGTTCACCGGGTACCTCTCCAGGACCTTCCACGCCGGGGGTATCGGCGACCCCGTCAGCGGGAACCGTACGTTGACCTTGCCGAGGACTATGGCCATCTCAGACTGGCGCCTCTTCTCCTCCGACTGTGTCGGGGTCCTCGACGCCGCCGGCGTCCTCGCGGCGACGGTTACCTCAGCCTGAGCCCTCGCGACCTCTGCCACCTGGGCCTTCCTTACCTGCAGATCATCCTTTGACCTCCTCTCGCTCTCGCGCGCCTGCACCTCCTCCTGCCTGCGCTTGGCCTCCTCCTCCCTCTTCTTTCGCTCCTCCTCCTCCTTCGCCTTCCTTTCCGCCTCCTCGGCGGCCTTATCCTCCTCCTTCCTCTTCCGCTCGGCCTCCTCGCGCGCCCTCCGCTCGGCCTCCTTCCTGGTCCTCTCCTCTACCTTCCTAAGCTCCTCTTCCTCCCTCCTCTTGCGATCCTCAAGCTCCTTTGCCTGCTTCTCGGCCCGCTCCCTTGCCTCCTTCTCCGCCTTGAGCCGAGCCTTCTCCGCCTGCTCCCTCCGCTCCCTCTCCTCCCTGTCGCGTCGCTCGGCCTCCTTGCGGGCTCGCTCCTCAGCCTTCCGCTTTTCGTTCTCCTGCCTTTCTCGCAGCTTCGCCTGCTCCTTGGCCTTCCTCTCCGCCTCCTTCCTCTGGAGCTCCTCCAGCTTGCGCCGATTCTCCTCCTCTATCTGCTTGCGCTTCGCTTCGGCTTTTGCTAATCGCTCCCTTTCCTTGCGCTGCCTCTTCTCTTCCCGCTTGCGGTCCTCCTCTGCCTGTTTAGAATTGGTCGCGGCGGGCTTGCCGGAGGCCCCTCCCTTCCCGGCGTTCTCAGCCAACAATAGCGATTCCATCCTGTCAACAATATAAGCGTATGTGGCCTGTAAGAGACCTCCGGCTGTTTCTTTTCGCCAACTCGGACTGAATCTGTAGGTTCGCAAGAGCCTTTACCCTCTTCCGACTGGAGGAATTGCCTCGCATGGCTTATTGGCGTTACGGATGCTGGCTCCTATGGCCAGGCAGGGCGTTCGAGAACCCTCGGCCCCAGCCGCGAGATAGGCTAGGGGTGGTTGTAAACTGGAGATATCTGGAAGGTGTAGGGCGCGCTCACCCGGACCTGCTGCGAAGCCCAATACTGCACCGAAGTCGACGTGATAGGGTTCCCTGCGCAGCCGACGTAGACCCCCGCGGAGAGCGGAAGCGTGGTTGACACTACCGAGCCTGGCGGTAAGTAGTAGACCTGGGACACGTAGGAGCCCGCGATTCCGCTGCAGTCGGCCCCCCCGGTCCCGTAAAGCTCGGCCTCAAGCTGGGCGTAGACTGTGACGTTGAGGTTGTTCTTCACGTTGACTATGAACGTGTGATTGCCGCTGTTGTAGCTGTCGCCTACGACCGTAAGGCTCGAAAGCGGGACCTGGGGAACGATGGCGTTTACACGCCGGGTAAGCGCGTTGATCGCGTTGGTGATGTTTTGCAGCTGGTAGTTGACCTGGTTCCTGAACCCTAGGTAGTTTGACACGTTGCCGTTCAGCTCCGTTTCCACTGCGTTGAGCTGACGCGTGATGCTCAAGAGGCTTGATCGGGCAGACGATACATCCCCGGACTCCGAACTCTGGGACTGCTGCAGCTGCGCGACCTGGCTCCTCAGGGAACC
>DATFYP010000099.1:0-2619 GCA_035314985.1 Nitrososphaerales archaeon | reverse complement strand
CAGTGCCTGCGCCTGGGTAGGCGCGAGGACCCCTTCGGGGCGAGGCGTCTCCACGACGACGGAGTGGGCTTCATCGTTATTTAAGCGGGAGAGAGCGCGTCTAGACGCTCCCTCCAGACGTCTGGCGCTCGGATTCTGCGGCACGTGCCTGAAGCTTATCTTGCGCGAAACCAACTCCGGGGGCGTGAGGCTGCGTAACCCCCTCGCCAGGCCCCAGAGGGTGTACGTGGACGCCAAGATATTGAACGTCCACGACCCGGCACTCCCCAGGAAGGCGTACGTCGGCTACCTTGTGCATGGGGAGGGCAGGCAGGGCGCCCGGGAAGCGGAGGAGACGGAGAGCGACGACGCGGAGGTCCGAGCGATCCTGTTTGCGATAGAAGAGCTCAGAGATACGATCGGGCGCATGACCATCGTCTGCGACCACGAGTCTGTCGTGTCCGAGGCCAACAAGGAAACCGCGAGGAACCCGAGTCCCCTGATGCGCGAACTCCGTGAGACGCTGGTGAGGAACAGGAAGACGATCAAGCTCCGGGCGCTCCAGGCCAATCCCGCGCATGCGGTGGTAACAGCCTACGTCAACTCCCTGAGGGAGAACCAGCCGGAGCGATGAACTTCATGGCCATCGTCCACACGTAGTCCCTCTACCACTCACCTCAAGACGGATCACAGCCCCAGACCTGGGCGAAAATACTGCGCATGACGGGGGGAGACAGCCATCGGTGTCAACCTTAAGATTGGCGCCCTGACTGTGCGGGTGGGGGGTATCGTGACTAGCAACCGGCTTGAGTATGAGGTATCTATGGTCAGGGCGAACACGCACTACTTGGACGTGACCCTCAGGGTCAACCTCCGCGGGCCGACCGCAGGCCCCATGAGGCTCATGATGCCAGTCTGGACGCCGGGCCACTATGCGATTGAGGACATGCCCAGAAACGTGCTGGATGTCAGGGCGAAGAAGGGGACCGGCGATGGCTGGGAGGCCACGACCGTCGAGAAGGAGTCGAAGAACGTCTGGAGGGTGGACTGGAGGGGCAGCGCTGACACGGTCCTGGTCGAGTATTCGGTCTACGCCTTCGAGTACCACGACACGAAGAGCTACCTGGACACGCTTCACGCGATAATCAACGGGGCGAGCGTCTTCATCTACCCGGTGGGCAGCGAGAACGTCCCAATCGGGCTCAAGCTGGTCCCGTATCCAGGCTGGAAGAAGGTCGCGACGGGACTGGAGCAGACCTCCGGCTGGGAGTTCGTCGCGCCGAACATGGATGTGCTGATTGATTCCCCGATAGAGGTGGGCAACCAGGAGATACGCACATTCCTGGTAAGAGACGTGGAACACCAAGTCTCGCTGTTCGGAGCATCGCCCGTCGACACGGAGAGGATAGCGGAGGACATCAGGAAGATAGTGGAGTGCGAGGTTCAGGTCTTCGGGGAAATCCCCTACAAGAAGTACGTCTTCATTGTCAATCTCACGGACGATGTCGGCGGCGGCCTCGAACACCTGAACAGCACCGTCTGCTTCGCCCCCAGGCTCAGGCTCGTCCCCAAGGAGGAGTACAACCTGATGATGGGGCTCTTCTCCCACGAGTTCTTCCACACTTGGAACGTGAAGAGGATGAGGCCCAGGGGGCTAGGGCCGTTCAACTACTCCTCGGAGACCTACACAAAATCGCTCTGGGTGGCCGAGGGGATAACGAGCTACTACGACGACCTCGTTCTGAGAAGGACAGGGATATACTCCGTCCCGGAGTTCCTCGACGCGTTTGCCATCAACGTCAACGTGATGAAGTCGCTGCCGGGTGGAAGGTGGCAGAGTGCCCAGGAGTCGAGCTTCGACACCTGGATTAAGTACTACAGGACCGACGCCAATTCCCCGAACGTGACGCTGTCCTACTACACCCAGGGAGCAGTAGTCGGGTGGATGCTCGACCTCCAGATAAGGCAGAACACGAAGGGCCAGAGAAACCTCGACGACGTGATGAGGAAGGTCTACGAGGAAACATTCTCGAAGGAGGGGAGAGGGTACTCCGACGAGGAGTTCGAGGCCACGGCGCTCGCCGTCGGGGGGAGAGAGGGGCTCGACGAGATCTTCGAAACCAGGGTGAAGGGGAGGAAAGACGTGGACTTCGGGAAGTACCTCGGCTACTCCGGGCTGAAGCTCGAGCCCAAGGAACTCCCCGAGAAGGTCAGGGGATTCCTTGGGGTAAGGCTCAACTCCGAGGGTGGGAGAACGACGGTGAGGTCGAGGCTCGCCGGCTCGCCTGCCGAGTCGATGGGGCTGTCGGTGAACGACGAGATAATCGGGATCGACGGGCTCAGGCTCGGCTCGGAGAAGCTCTCCTTCTACGTCTCCAACGCCAAGCCAGGGGCGCAGGTCAAGCTGACCATCGCCAGAAACGGGATGCTTTCCGAACTGGCCGGGGAGCTCGGAAGGAGGCCCCCCTTCGAGTACAGGATAACCCCGATTAAGGAAGCCGCGGAAGACCAGCGGGCCATGTTCAGGGGCTGGCTCTTGGAAGATTGGAAGCCCGAAATCAAATACCCTGAGTTCTCAAGGTCGCCGGACAGAAGGCAGGTTCTGGACTTCGTCTAAGGGAATCCCGGGAAGTCAGCGCG
>DATFYP010000098.1:0-7194 GCA_035314985.1 Nitrososphaerales archaeon | reverse complement strand
AAAGCTTATCCCTATAGGATAATAACTTATGGCTGAACTTCCCCGACATCCGCAAGGCCGGAGCACGTCTGGAATGCGCCCCCTTTTCCCAAACGGAACCTATAATGGGCTTACCTTCAGTAGCCCGGCTAGGATTCGAACCTAGGTCGAAGGCTCCAGAGGCCCCCATCCTTGACCACTAGACGACCGGGCTGGGTTGCGGTTTCGCATCAACTGCCCTGTGGTTAAAAGCGTATTGAGTCAAAAGGAACTGGAAGCGGTCGGTGGACCGCGCGGTTTCTGCCTCGCTTTAGGGAAACGGGTATTAAATGACAGCCGTGGGGGTCGTTTCAATGGCTCAACACGAGCCTACGAAAATCGACGTTCCACTCGCAAACCCTGCCCCGCTGGGCCTGATGGGCTTCGGCATGACCACAGTCCTTCTCAACCTCGCCAACGCCGGCTACTTCCACGCAGACACGATAATCCTGGCTATGGGCCTATTCTACGGCGGACTCGCCCAGATCATCGCAGGCGCCATGGAATTCAGGAAGGGGAACACGTTCGGGATGACGGCCTTCCTTTCGTACGGTCTCTTCTGGGAATCATTCGCCTTCCTTCTGATGCTCCCAAGCCTTGGCCTCAGCGCCTTCGCACCCAGCGGCGCGTCGCTCCAAGCGTACCTCGTCATGTGGGGGTTGTTCACACTCCTGATGTTCGTCGGAACGATCAGGCTCAACGGCGCGCTGATGGTGGTCTTCGGGACCCTCTTCATCCTCTTCTTCCTCCTGGCGGCCGGCGTCACCAACACTGGCCTGACCACAATCGCGGGCTACGAGGGGGTAATCTGTGGGCTGAGCGCGATGTACACTGGCATCGCGGAGGTCCTCAACGAAGTCTACGGAAAGACGGTACTCCCCATCTTTCCAAGACGCGCGAGCTAGGCCTTCTAGGTTCTCCCGTTATTTTTGCCGTTCCTGTACCATCTTGCGCAGGATCTCTACGACGTCGGCGTTGGCCAGGGTGCTGACGTCCCCGTAGTCCATGTTGTTAGAGATGGAAGTCAGTATCCTCCTCATGATCTTGCCTGACCTCGTCTTGGGGAGGTCGGGGGCAATGTAGACGGCCTTCGGCTTCGCTATCGGCCCAAGCTCCCTCGCGACGGTGTTCTTGATCTTCTCCTCGAGGTCCTTGCTCGGGGCGAACCCGGGCTTCAGCGACACGTAGACCACGGGCACATGGCCCCTGAGCTGGTCGACGAGGGGGATCGCTGCTGCTTCTGCGACTTCTGGAGTGGTCAAGACTGCGTTCTCTATCTCCTTCGTGCCCAGACGGTGGCCGGCCACCTTTATGACGTCGTCGACCCTGCCGAGGATTCTGAAGTATCCGTCGGCTGCCTCCATGGCACCGTCTCCCGCGTAGTACGGCCAGTCGTGCCAGTCCTTGCTGTCCCTGTTCTTGCAGTACTTGGCGTAGTACAGCTCGATGAACCTGTCAGGGTTCCCCCACACCGTCTGCATTATGCCCGGCCAGGGGTTCCTGATGCAGATGTTGCCCGCCTTCCCTTCCCCCGCCTTGACTTCGTGCCCCTCCTCGTCGATTATGATGGGGTAGATGCCCGGCATCCCAGGCCCTGCGCTCCCTGGCTTCATTGGGGAGATGGCAGGGACGGTGCTGCAGACGAAGCCTCCCGTCTCTGTCTGCCACCACGTGTCGGTTATCACTGCCTCTCCCTTCCCCACGACGTCGAAGTACCACCTCCAGACGTCGGGCTCGATCGGCTCGCCCACCGTGGTCATGGCCTTGAAGTGATAGTTGTACTTCAGCGGCTCTTCTGGGGCGGCCTTCCGGAGCATCCGGATGGTCGTCGGTGCGGTGTGGAAGATCGACACGTTCAGCCTCTGCGCTATTCTCCACAGCCTTGCCGCGTCAGGGTAGAGCGGCACACCTTCGTAGATGACGGTGGTCCCGCCGATGGCGAGGGGGCCGTACACTATGTAGGAGTGCCCCGTGATCCAGCCAATGTCGGCCATGCACCAGTACGTATCCTCTGGGTGAATGTCCTGCACGTACTTCGAGGTTCCCGCGACGTATGCCAGGTATCCCCCGGTCCGATGCTGGACCCCCTTGGGGCGCCCCGTCGAGCCGCTGGTGTACATCAAGAAGAGCGGGTCCTCCGCGTCCATGGCAACGGGAGCAACCCTCTTTCCAGTGTAGAGCTTCAGGAGGTCGTCGACGAAGTAGTCCCTCCCATCGACCATCGGGGCGCTCGAGAGGTACTTGCCCGGATGGCGCCTCCACACGAGGACCTTGTCAATCTTCACCCCCATCTTCGCGGCTTCCTCGACGGTGAGGTCGGCGTCCTTCTTTTTGTCTATCCACTGCCCGTTTCGATAGTACCCGTCGCAGGTCACGAGGACGCGACTTCCGGAATCCTGCACCCTGTCCGCACAGGCCTTGGCGCTGAACCCTCCGAACACCTCGTTATGGATGACGCCGAGCCGCGCAGCCGCGAGCATGGAAATCGGCAGCTGTGGAATCATCGGGAGATGGAAGGTTATCCGGTCCCCTTTCTTCAGCCCCATCGACTCTTTCAGTACGAGGGCGAACTCGTTCACTCTTGCGTAGAGCTCGCTGTAGGTGATCGTTTCGTGCGTCTCGTCCTCGGGCTCGGGGACGAATACGATCGCCGCCTTGTTAGCGTACTTCTGCAGATGTCTGTCGACGCAGTTGTAGGCCGCGTTCAGCTTTCCGCCTACGAACCACTTCCAGAATGGCGGGTCGCTCGAATCGAGGACATTGTCCCACTTCTTCTCCCAGGTAAGGAGGTCGGCATACTCGACGAAGCAGTCCGGAAAGTTCTCCTCTCCGAACCTCTTCAGGATGTCCTTGTCGGGCATGTTCGCCTGGGCCACGAACTTCGCCGGAGGAGACACAAGGGGTTCCTCCTTCCAGTGAACAGAAATTCCGGACTCGTTGAGGTCTCCTGACGCAGACATGACGTTTTGCCTCGCCTTGCGACGGTGATTTATGGCTTGTCCCGAATGGCGATGGCCGAACCCCATCTCACTTGTGTCGTGCGGCAGCCTTAGGCTTTGCTGCGCCCAGCTCTACAAGGACACCATGGAGCGAGCCGAGGGCTTCCTTCAACTTCGGCTCGGTGAGAATCCCGAAGTGCCCGATCCGAATCATCTTGTCCTTCATCTCGTGCAGGCCCCTTGCGACCAAGATCCCCGATTCTTCCTCCAGTTTCCTTTGAACGTCGCCCGCGGTCCCGTCCTTTACCCAGAACCCTGTAACGGTGTCGGACCTGAAACCCTCGTCTGCGACGAAACCCAGCCCGTCTCCCGAGACCATTCCCCTGACCATCTCCCCCAGGCGCCTGTGCCTCTCCCACCTGTTCTCGATGCCTTCTGCCTTGGCTTCAAGCAGTGCCTCCCTTAGTGCCAACAGTACCTGCACGGCAGGAGTAGCAAGATAGATCCTCGGGTCGTCCATGATGGGCTTCCAACGCAGGAGGCTCATGTAGTAGGACTCGATCGGCGTCTCTCTCTTCTCGAAATACTCCAGGATCTCCCTTGAAGTGGCCACGAGGACGGCGCCAGGAGCGCCGGCGAGGGCCTTCTGCGAGGCGGTGAACGCGATGTCCGCGCCGAGCCTGTCGAAGTCGAGGGGCACCCCGCCAACCCCGCAGACGGAGTCGACCACCGAGAATACCCCAGCGTTCCTGCATTCCTCGACCAGTTCGCGGATCGGGTTGACCACCGATGTGGAGGTATCGACGTGGGTGACGAAGACGACCTTGTATTTCGCCGTGCGCAGCTTCTTCCTCAGGTCGTCCGGGTCCGCGTGCCTCCCGTCAGGGTACGCGATCGCGTCGGCCTTCGCGCCGTGGACCTGGTTCAGCATGAGCATCCTTTGGCCGAAGTACCCAGTGGAGACTGTGAGGGTCATGTCGCCGTGCGAGACCGTGCTCACTACGGACGACTCCATCCCGATGGTTCCCGAGCCGGTGAAAACGAACTGGAACCCCTTTTCATTCTTGAAAACGTAGCGCGCCAGCCCCAGGAGCTCCGTGAAGTCGGCGTAGAACTGCTTGCCCGTGTGGGCAAGCTGCGGGCCCGCCATGACATCTCGCACTCTCTTGGAGAGGTTAGTCGGGCCCGGAATCAGCAGGAGTGGTTCGTTCATTTCGACCGCGGTTTCGGCCTCCGTGTCTTGATTAAAGCATTCCCTAAAGGTGATGGAAAATCTCAGTTAGGCTGTCGATGTGGATGATGTGAGGGTCGTCAACCCTGGTCGTGTGGGCCAGCATGAATCCCAAGGCCGCTGACTTCAGGAAGGCAAGGTCGTATATCGTGTCGCCAATCGCGATCGTCCTGTCCGCTCGGATTCCGAGACGCTTGAGCAGCCTGCGGTAGGCCATGTCCTTCCTTGTGGGATCGACGCGCCCCACCCCCCGGGGCAACACCCTCTCGTTCTTGTCGAACTTCAGACCGTTCGCCACCCAGTGTTCGATTCCCAACCGCGACGCCACCTTCTCCGCCAGGATATCGATTCCGGATGAAACAATTGCCGTCTTGATACCACGCCGATGGAGCCCTTCGATGGTCTCGGGGGCTTCCTTTCTTATCTTGTAGCCAGAAAGAATCGCCGAGATCTGTGTCTTCGTCAGAGGTTTGGGCCAGGAGCTAATGTCTCTGCGCATGAACTCCCTATAGTCGATCTTCCCTTCGCTGTACAACTTCAGCGATGCCGCCCCTAGGTGCGTGGTACCGAAGTGTCGATGGAGGGCGGCCCAACTACTGTCATGCTCCAATAAAGTCCCGTCTAGGTCGAACGCCGCCAACAGGTACCTAGAATCCAAGGCCACAGAGCTAAGTCTTGGGAACTGGGCTTATGAATTGTGACCTCGTGAGTTGTTTGCCTCGCCCCTTCCCGCTCTTCCAATTCAGCAAGGCCATTTCGTTGTAAAGTTTGCCGAGCCGAGTCAGCTCCGCGGCGGATCGCGGATGCCATCGGCCGTAGTGTTCTCTTTGGGCCCCAGAAGAAACTTCGAAGCATATTTCTGCCTGACGTCTCTTGATCCTAAGATAAGGGAGCATGTCCTCGATTAACTTTCTCGCCTTCAAGGCGTTAACTCGGTACTTGACGTATCGCGTGTGCCTGGAGAAGCCAGAATTCTCCGACCCGAATACCAAACTTCCTCCGTATTTCTCCTTCAATTCTTTCATTACCATGATTGTCTGAGGCAGCGCCTTCCAAGTCAGCTGGAGGTAGACCCGATAATCAAATCCCAACCTGACAGTTGGCCTTGAGTGGTGGGAAAGGGTAAAGGACCCATCCGAATCAAAGACGCCCGCAAGGTACGCAGGTTCCAGTGTCATCCCTCATAGATTATTGAGCCTACTTAACCACCAACACTTGAGTTTGTGGAATCAACGCCGAAGGGGGACTAGCGCAGGAAGCAGGATCCCATTGCCCCTTCAGATTCTCGCCCTGATGGGTATCCCCATGAGACGCATCGCCTGTGCCATGACCTTGCCTGTGGCGTACACCAGGGCAAGCCTCGCGTCCCGTAGCGACGCGTCCTCCTCCATGTTGACAGGCACCTTTTCGTAGAATTCGTTGAACTTCACCGCTAGGTCGTGAGCGTAAAGGGCCACCTCCTTCGGGGAAAGGTATTCGCCTGCTGTCACTACCGCCTTGTCGAACATCGACATTCTCTTCACCAGCTCCCGTTCCTCCCGCCTCGACAGCTTCGATGCGGTCTGTGTGTCTATCCTCGGCTTCCCGGTGGTCTTGTCCAGAATCCTCATCGCCCTTGCGTAGGTGTAGAGAAGGTAGGGTCCGGTGTCCCCCTCGAAGCGGAGCGACTCCTCCATGTCGAATACGATCATCTTGTCGGGGTCCTGTTTGAGCAACTCGTACCTCAGGGCAGCGACGGCAATCGCCTCCGCTACCTCTTCGACCCATTGCTCGCTCTCGGAGAGGTTCCTCCTGCGTGTCTCCGCCATGGCCTTTTTCTTCAAGGAGTCGAGCATTGTGTCAACGTTCACGTAGAGCCCCTTCCGCCCAGACATGTGCGCGAAGTCTCCCTCGATCTGGAACCCGAGTTGAGTTGCGGTCTTCTTCGACAAAGCGACCACCTCGTAGCTGCGGTGGAGGTACCTGCGGGCTGACCCCTCTCTCAGTTTCTCCAGCACCTTGGCGACGATCTTCTGCAGATAGCTCTGCCGGGTGTCGATGACTGAAATCGCGAGGTCGGCGTTGCCGAACCTCTGGCCTGCCTTATCCCCCTTCGGCGTGGTCGTGTACAGTCTGACTCCTCCAGGCTGGGCTTCCGGGTACACCTCGTAGCCGAATGGGTCGTCGACGATCCCAAGCTTCCATGCAGCGTACGGTATGTCCTTCGCGACGTAGACGACCGTGCCGTCGGAGCGGACCACGACCTTCTGCTCCCCAGTCTCCGGGTCGGGAATCACCCAGCACCCCTTGTTCTCCCCTTCCGTCTCGAGCCTCACGTCCCCTCTTTTCTTCATCGTCTCGAATATGCGCTCCCACATTCCCGAGTGGACCAGATGGGACTCCCAGTTCAGTAGGTCGTAGGTCGCTCCCAGCCTCCAGCAGGTGGCGAGCTGGGCAGAGAGTATCCGCCCTACGACCTTTTTCGTGTACTCCGCGAGCTCCCCCTCGCCCTTCTCGACCTCGCGCAGGACTAGCGATTGCTTCTCCTTCAGGGACGGGTTCGTAGTGTATTCTTGGTTGACCTTCGCGTAGACGCTGTCCCCGCAGTAGACGTCGTACTTCATGCCCGGGGGGGCCTGCTCCGAGAGGCCGAGGAACCTGAATCCCACGATTACGTCGGCGACTTGGGCGCCTGAATCGTCTATGTAGTTCAGCGCCTGCACCCGGTAGCCTAGGTGCCGCATCACTCTCGTGAGTGAGTCGCCCAGGACCAGGTTCCTCGCGTGGCCTATGTGCAGAGCCTTGTTCGGGTTGACGTTGGTGTGCTCAATCGCGATAGTGTCCTTCTCCGGGGGGCCAGCCCCGACGAGGTCGGTGCTCATAACCTCGGTCAGGGTGTCGTGCGCGAACCTCGCGTGGTCGAGCACGAAGTTCAGGTAGCCTCCCTGGTGGGCAGCGACCGACCCTACGTAGCGGTAATGGTGCGCGCGGCTCATTATGTGGTCGGCGAGCTTGAGCGCGACTTCT
>DATFYP010000097.1:0-12842 GCA_035314985.1 Nitrososphaerales archaeon | reverse complement strand
TACTCGGACTTCTTCTCGTTCGGAACCAACGACCTTACCCAGACGACGTTCGGGTTCAGCAGGGACGACGTCGAAGCCAAGTTCATACCGAAGTACATCGAAGCAGGGATACTCGAGCAGAGCCCCTTCGACAGCATCGATGTCGCGGGGGTGGGGAAGCTCGTGAAGATGGCGGTCAGCGACGGAAGGAAGGTGAAGCCGACGCTGGAGGTGGGGGTCTGCGGCGAGCATGGAGGCGACCCGAAGAGCATCGCCTTCTTCACTGAGGCAGGGCTCGACTACGTAAGTTGCTCTGCCTACCGGGTGCCGATAGCGAGGCTGGCCGCCGCCCAGGCAGCAGTCTCGAAGAAGAGCGCGGTCTCGACCGTCTGAGGCGCGCAGCCTCAATTCTTTACATGGATGTATGAATTTCCTACGCTCGGACATCGAAGACCGTAAAAGCTCGCCGCAGCCATCCCTGGGTGACCATGTCCGGGACAATCGTGGATGCGGACCCACGTGTGCAGATCTTCTCTGCTACCAAGTATGAGATAATGCAGCTGTTGAAGAGACAGGAGGGGACAGACCTCGAGGTTCTGAGCAAGACGCTGGGAGTCTCCCAGATGGCGGTCTACAAGCACCTGAGGGAGCTGGAGAAGGACGGTCTTGTGGAACACGTCGCACGAAAGAACGGAGTAGGGAGGCCGCGCATGTTCTTCAGACCGACCCCCAGTGCGGCCGGGGTCTATCCAACGTCCTATTCCTACCTATTCCTCATGACCCTTGAATACATCGAGGACAGGCTTGGCAAGGAAGGGCTGGACGACGTCGCCAGGAGAGTGCAGGACAGGGCAGTCGGCAGGTACAAGGACAGGGTCGGGAACGGGACACTGTATCAGAAGGCGAAGAGGCTGGTTGCTGTCAGGGAGGACCACGGTTTTTACGGCGAGGCGAAGATGACTGACAAGGGCGCCATTGAATACGTGAACCACAACTGCCCTGTAGCGCTCATATCCTCGAGATACCCCTCCCTGTGCGAGCAGGAACGGGCCATGATGCAGAGGGTTCTTGACGCCAAGGTGGAACGGATCAGCTCTGACCCGCTAGGCATCGAGCCGTGCAAGTTCGTCATCACTTCAAGACAGGGCCGTTCCTGAGGGCCCGAACCAAGAGCGGCTGCGTGCCTCTCTTCGATTTTCAGATGTGAGAATCCGCTACCGACGTTAAATAGCTTCGGCTTTTGCGAACTCACAGCGTGAGTACAATGACTGACGGGCTTCCGAAGGCCCTGGTGGTCGTCGACGCGGAGAGGTGCAAGGGGTGCAGCCTGTGCGTGGTCACCTGCCCTCAGAAGAGCCTGTCCCTGGCGCCGGCATTCAACAGGAACGGCTTCCACCCGGCGGTCTTCCACTATCATGGCGACAAGGGGGACTGCACTGCCTGCGGGATATGCTATTGGGTCTGCCCTGACTACGCCATAGCTGAAGTGAGGAGCCTGAAGAGAAAGTGAGCGCGCGCGAGTTCGTGAAAGGCAACGAGGCGCTGGCCTGGGGGGCCTTGAAGGCAGGGCTGAACGCCTACTTCGCCTATCCCATTACCCCTTCCAGCGAGGTCCCCGAGACCCTCGCACGGGAGTTCAGGAACCCCCAGTATCCCGACTTCAAGGTCTTCCTGCAGTCGTCCAGCGAGCTCGAGGCGATCAACATGGTGATCGGAGCGGCCGCGACGGGGGCCAAGGTCATGACGGCCACGTCAGGTCCGGGGTTCAGCTTGAAGCAGGAGGGCCTCTCGTACGCCGCAGGGATGGAACTGCCGTTCCTAGTCGCCGACATCAACAGGGCGGGTCCGGGGCTAGGCAACCTGGGGCCCGAGCAGAGCGACTACTTCCAGGCCACGAAGGGAGGGGGACACGGCGGGTACAGGAACATCGTTCTAGCGCCGAATTCCGTTCAGGAGATGGCTAGCTTCCCGGGCCTAGCGTTTTCCCTCGCTTTCAAGTACAGGAACCCCGCCATAATACTGGCCGACGCCTTCCTAGGCCAGCTCAAGGAGGACATAGTGTTCCCGCCGATCGCCCAAGAGAAGTTCGTGACCCCCTGGGCGACAACCGGGGCAAGGGGCGAGACGAGGCACGTGCTCGCATCCCTGCATCTTGACCTGGACGACCAGAGCAGGCACGTGGAGCATCTGCTGAGCAAGTACGAGGAGATGGACCGCGTGGAGCAGCGGGCAGAGCAGTACCTCACCGACGACGCGGAAGTCGTGATAGTCGCATTCGGGGTGGTTTCAAGGCTGTGCAAGCAGGCAGTGAACGCGCTGAGGGCCAGGGGGGTGCGAGCAGGGCTGATGCGCCCGATTACCCTGTCGCCGTTCCCAAGCAGATCCCTCGCAGACTTGGCCTCCAGAGGGGTCAAGAGGTTCCTGGTGGTCGAGCTCAACATCGGCCAGATGGTTTACGACGTCAAGCTGGCGGTCGAGAAGGGGGCCGCCGTGGAGCAGATACACAGGCTCGGGGGCCTGCTCCCGACTTCGAGCGAGATCGTGGCGAAGGTGGAGATGACCCAGGCATGATGCCCAAACAGGAGGAAAGCGAGACGGAATACGAAGTGAGGCTGGGCAGACTCTCCTCCCTGACCGCAAAGCCGACTCACTACTGCTCCGGCTGCGAGCATGGGATTCTTACGAAACTAATAGCCAACGCCATAGACGAGCTCGACCTCAGAGAGAGATGCGTCATGATCGATTCCGTCGGGTGCAGCGTCTTCGCCCACGAATACATCAACGTGGACGCCATCTCGGCTCCGCACGGGAGAGCTCCCGCGGTAATGGCTGGGGTAAAGCGGGTGAGGCCAGACCTGTTCGTCTTCGCGGTGCAGGGGGACGGCGACGCGGTGGCGATAGGCCTTCAGGAGCTCATCTACGCGGCCACAAGAGCAGAACCGATCACTATTTTCCTAGTCAACAACGCGATCTACGGGATGACTGGGGGACAGATGGCCCCGACGACCCCGGAGGGGATGGTGACTACGACGACCCCGGAGGGGAGGGACACGGTCTACACTGGGGTGCCATTGGACGCGTCGAAGCTCCTGGGGAGCCTTGAAGGGCCTTCGTACGTGAAGCGGGTCTTTCTCCCTGTGGCCCCCCTGAAGTCCAGCGACCTGTACAGCGCGGCCGGGCCGCTCGAGGGAGCTCGAAGCGTGGTGAACGCCTTCAAGGTCCAGCTGGCCGGGGGCTTCTCCTTCGTGGAGTTCGTGAGCACGTGCAGCATAAACTGGAAGATGTCGGTGCTGGATTCCAAGAAGTACGCGTCCGAGGTGCTTTCGAAGATCTACCCTGCCGGCCTTTACAAGGACAAGATGGGGGTCGAAAAGAGGTGAAGACCCAGGTGATAATGGCCGGGCACGGCGGCCAGGGAGTGCTTGACCTCGCAAACTTCGTGTCCTACTTCCACCTGCTGAAGGGGAGGCATGTGGCATACACGCCGTCCTACGGCCCTGAGAGCAGAGGGGGGAAAGTCAAGTGCTATGTCGTGGCGTCCGACGAGGAAATCGACTCGCCCATCGTCGAGGAGCCGGACTTGCTCATCGTCATGAACACCCCGTCCATGGACTACGTGCCGATGCTGAGGAAAGGAGGGACCCTCCTCATGAACACCTCCTTGATCAAGGAAGAGCCGAAGAGAAGCGACATCAGAGTGGTGGAGGTTCCGGTGACGGACATTGCCGCTGGCCTCTCGCAGCTTCATCTGGAAGGGGTCAAGGATCCTATCATTGCGTCAAACAGCGCGATGTTCGGTGCCTACCTGGCCGTCACGGAAGGGAGTCTCGAAGAGGCGAGCTCTCTGGTCAACGATGTCTTCGCCCACTTCCTCACGGACAGAAAGAAGGTCTACATTCCGCTTAACCTCCATGCAGTCCAGCGAGGGTACTCGTTCGTCATCTCGGGCGGCAAGAGCCAGCCTCCGGTCCGCCAGGCACTGACCAACTGATAAACGGAAACGCCCGGACTGTTTGGTTGGAGCTCTCGACTCCTGACTTGCTGGGGCGAAAGCGGCTCTTAACTATCCTTGCAGGATGGCAGCCGCGTTGAAGGCAGGGTCCGATGCCGGGGGGCGCAGCCAAGGAGGGAGTCCGGCCAAGAGCGGTAACGGCGCAGCCCTGCTTCTTGGAACCCTGTTCTTGGGTTACCTCGTCTATGCGGCAGACAGGTACGTGTTCAACACGCTCCTGCATTCCATCCAGAAGACCCTGAGCCCCTTGACGGGTCTCCAGGTCGGCCTCCTGGGGAGCGCGATCTACATCGGAGTCCTGTGCACCGTGTTCCTCGCTGGTCATCTGTCAGACCGCTACGGCAGGTGGAAGATCATTGTCGTCGGACTGGCGGTCTTCACCGCCTTCACGTGGCTCATAGGATTGGCGGACAGTTTTGCCGAGGTCTTCGCGTTCCGCCTGGTGAGCGGCCTCGGAGAAGGGCTCTTCTGGCCCGTGGCGATGGCGGCCGTCGCCTCCCGCTTCTCATCGCGCAAGGGGCTCGGACTCGGCATCTTCTACACGGGTTTCGATGCCGGAGGGGTCTTCGGCGCCTCTGTGGCGGGGGGCGTCCTCTACCTGGTGGGAGATTGGAGGCTGGCATTCCTCGTGGCCCCCACGGTGGGGCTGGCGGCAATAGCGGGCGTCATCCTTGCGAGGCGGGCCCTAGAGCGGTCAGAGAAGGAAGGTCCCGGCATCACGCTTGGGAGGGACGCCCTCGACCTCCTCCGGCAGAAGGGGATGGTCGTCATCCTCGCTTTCGCGCTCCTGGCAACCTGGGCTACGGTCTGGCAAACGGTCTTCCTCGCATACTACTACGGGACCGTGCTGAAGCTTCCAGACTTCTACAGCGCCCTGGCCGTCATCCCGGTCCCAGTCTCGGGGGCGGTCGGGAAGGTGGTGCTGGGTGGGCTTTCAGACCGATGGAGAAGGGACAGGCTTCTGGTCCTCGCGTCGCTGGCCATGGTGGCGTCCTACGCCCTTTTCTTCGGTTCGTCGAGCTTCATGATCGACGTGGCGGCATCACTGTCTATGGGATTCTTCAGCTCCGCCATATTCCCAGTGATGCAGTCATTGGCAGCGGACCGTTCCGGAGGCCGAGTGGGCACTGCGATGGGATTGACCACGACCTTCCAGTCCGTCGCGACGATCCTGGCGCCGACCACAACGGGCGCGATGTTCTTCCTGGGGATCGGCAGCGCGGTGGCATTGGAGGCGATGATACCGGCTTTGCTGACCCTGGCGGTGGCTGCCCTCCTGAAAGAGCCCAGGCTTGAAGTCCGACCCGCAGCCTGAAGCCCAACAGATAGTTTTTAGTCGTGCGCGGGAGGAGTCGAATCGATGTGCATCACAAAGGTCGGCAAGGTGCTCTCGGTGAGCAGGGGCAGGGCCGAGGTTGAGTTCTTCGGAATGGAAGACGTGGGCGATGTCGATGTCTCGGTTGTAGGAGGGGTCTCCAAGGGAGCGTTCGTGGAGGTATTCGGAGACCTCGCGCTGTCGGTCCTCAGTCCGGCGGAAGCCAAGAGGAGGAAAGCCGTCTGGGAAGAAGTGAGGAATGCAGCCATCATGCCTTCCGTTCGGAAGGGTGCGAGGCCCTGACGGAAAGCGGCATCCTGCTTCATGCGAAGCATGCCTACATGCCGAACAGCCTAGGCTACTGCGGCCCCGACGACAGGGGGCTCATCCTCCAGCACATCGAGGAGTCGAAGGGGGGCGAAGACCTCGCCTCGACGCTGAAGGGGTTCGAGGCGGCGTACCCTTTCCTTCGCCTGATCGCCCGGTCGGCAGGGAAAGAGGTCTTCGACTACGCGGTCCCTGAAGCGTACTGGATCGGGAACTCCCTCCTCGAGAAAGTCGAGACCCCCGAGTTCTACAGATTCTCCCATCACGAGCTCGCCGGGAAGGACCCGAGAGAGGTCAAGAAGCTGTTCAAGGCGAGCGGAGGCCGGGCGAAGCCCCATCACACCTTCTACGTGATGAGCACCTACGCGACGTCAAGCGTGGCGGACGGGCCCAACCTCTCGGAAGACGGGCAAAGGAAGGTCCAGGGACTGATCGACAACTGCAGGATTTCGTGGGGAGAAGTCCAAGAGGTCGGAAGGAAGAAGCTGGCCGTCAGATACAGGCCTGTGTCGGTGGGCGACTCCAGGCTGGCCCTCTCAGGCCCCGTGGTCAGAAAAGTGAGCTACAACCCTGAAGTCAGGTCGTTCTCCAAGGTCAAGCCGGGGGACTGGGTGACAATGCACTGGGACTACGCCTGCGAGGTGGTCAACCCCCGACAGCTCCGGAACATCGCGAAGTACACGGAGATCGACATCGCAGCGACAAACAGGATACTGGGGACGTCTCCGCGGAAGCGCTGAACCCGTGCCGAGCTCGTTACTTCATCCTGGCTAGCTGCTCGATGCGCGAGATCCGTGCCTTGTCGAGCCTCTCGAGCGACTTCCTCAGCTCTGTGAGAGAAACCACGTTCTCGTTGGACTCCTTTGCCAGCTGCAGGAAGACACCCTTGGTCTGCGCGTTCCCCTGCTTCGCGGCGAGGCGTTCGTAGCTGCTGACTAGGTCCTCCTCCACGCCGATCCAGTTGACAAGCGTCTCGATCAGGGCCTCGGCGTAGCCTGTCTTCACAGTCTCCTCGACCTTCCTGGCGTCAGAGACGGTCTCGACATCAGCGATTATTCTCTCTCTCTTCATGGGACCACAGCGACCTGCGAATTCCTGGCTGTTTTAAACGAGTCGCGCCTAGGCAATTTGGTTCAAGAGCAGGAACGGGACGAGGCCGGTCGCGAGGCTCAGCAGTAGCATCAGCACCGGGGGCGCGAGGTCAGCTGGCCGCCTTGCTATCCATGACCCCTCGCCCTTGCCGAAGACGACGGTGTTGATTATCTTGTAGTAGTAGCCGATCGAGAGCAGTATGTTGCCGACCACGACCACCGCGAGCCAGAAGAAGAGGCCGGACTGAGCCGAAAGGAGGGCCCACACGACGAGAATCTCGCTCCAGAACATGCCGAAGGGAGGAGCGCCCATCATCGCGAGCGAGTTGGAGGCATAGAGGAAGCCCAGTGGCCTGTCCTGCCTTCCCGCCCCCTTGAGGTGTTCCAGTTCGGCGCTTTCGTAGCTCGAGTTATCCTTCCCCAGCAGCATGAAGAAGTTCGACTTCAGCAGCCCGTGGTTCCAGATGGTGAACACGACGGCGACGAGCCCCGGGACGCTGAGGGTCGACAGGGCGGCGAGCATGTAGCCCGTCTGGGCGATTGAGCTGAAGGAGAGGATTCTCCTGAGGTTCGTCTGGGCGAGGCCGCTGAGGTTGCCGACGAACATCGTGATGAACGCGAGGGAGGCTAGGAGAATCTGGATGTCGAGAAGGCTGGATGCGGGGGCAAGGGAACCGACAAGCGGCTGGAGGACCTTCAGGATTGCGAAGACGCCGACTCCTGTCACGGCCCCCGATATCAGGGACGCGGACGGGAGCGGGGCCGCGGCGTAGACGTCCGGGAGCCATGTGTGCAGTGGGACGACGGCAGCTTCGACCCCCAGTCCCAGCACGAGGACGGAGAGACCGAGGGCTCCTGCCGGAGACCCTAGGGCTGCAAGCCCAGCGCTGAGCTGGATCGACCCGGTGGCCGCGTTGACCAGCGAGATCCCGTAGAGGGCGAGGAGGCTCCCTATCCCAGCCATGAAGAAGTACTTCATTGTGGCCTCGAGCGAGAGCTGCGTTCTGCCGAAGCTGACGAGGCCGTAGGCTGCGACGCTCATCCCCTCCCAGAAGAGGAACAGGGTCAGGTAGTCGCCGGCGGAGATGACCCCCACGAGCGACCCAATCAGCAGCAAGACTAGTGCATAGAAGGGGCCGATGTTGTCCGAGGCCCCGAGACTCCTCCACGAGAAGAGAGTGACGACAAGGCCGACGACCAGGACGGTGAAGGCCACGAAGATGCTGAACCTGTCTGCGACGTAGACGGTCGCGAACGCGTCAACGACAGGTTGGGTTGTGGTGAACCCCTGGACTGGGGCCCACTCGGAGAGCAGAAGGGCGAGAGACACCAGGATGGCCCCGCCGCAGACCGCCCCGACGGCGTATGCTCTGCGGGTGGCCCGGCGTCCGGCGGCTAGGTCGACGAGCAGCGACAGCACTGCCGCGGCGAAGAGGACTTCCATCACAGTGGTAATCCACATTCTCAGAGGACCCCCACGGCGAACAGTACGAAGACTGCCGCCACCGCCAAGAGTATCAGAGCCGTGTTCGTCTCGAGCAGGCCGGTCTGAATCGAGGCGGCTAGCCGCGCCAGCGGCCCTGCGACTCCTCTGTAAATCCCCGAATACAGGCGGTCGAAGCCGAGCCCCTCGAGCAGCGCCCCCTTCAGGGACTTTATGCCGGAGGACGTCTCTGCAAGCTGCTTCGTGCGCTGGGCGTAGACTGAGAATGCCAAGTAGACCATGACCAGGCTGGCCGCGAACACGGCCAGGGAGGTCGTCAGGGTGACGGCGTCAGGGAGGCCCAGCGCGGATATCGGGTAGAGGGTCTGCGGGTAGAGGACCCCCCAGGCGAGCACGACCGAGACGGAGAGCGCGAGGATGGGCCCGAGCATGACCGCCGGGGACTCCTTGGCGGTCTCGGTCCCCCTGGGCTGGCCGAAGAAGACCTTGACCAGGGCTCTGAAGCTGTAGAGCCCCGTGGCAGTGAACGCAAGGACGAAGGCCGCGACCTGAAGCGGTCCCGCCGCGAAGGCGAGAGAGAGTATCGAGTCCTTGCTCCAGAAGCCGATCAGAGGGGGAAGGCCACTCATCGCAAGCATCGCGAGCGTGAAGCCGACGAAGGTGTACTTCATCTGCTTCCGGAGGCCGCCCATCCCCTCCATGTCTCTGGTTCCCACTGCAGTGATCACCGATCCCGCGGCCAGGAAGGCGAGCGCCTTGAAGAGCCCCTGGCTCACCATGTGGTAGGTGGCCGCGACTCCGCTCCCCAGCCCGACCGCCGCGAACATCAGCCCCAGCTGGCTTATGGTCGAGTAGGCGAGCACCCGTTTGAGGTCCTGGGCACCGAAGGCGCACACCCCCCCTACGAGGGCGCTGAGAAGACCCACGAAAAGCACGACGGAAAGCAGAACCTGCTGCAGCTGGAACAGGGGGAGCATCCTGACCATGAGGAAGACCCCCGCGTTGACCATGGTTGCGGCGTGTATGAGGGCCGACACGGTGGTGGGCCCTTCCATTGCGTCAGGGAGCCAGCCGTGGAGAGGGACCTGGGCGGACTTGCCCATCGCGCCCACGAGGACCAGGACGCCGATGAGGAAGACGGTCCCGCCCCCGAGGGTCGAAAAGCCCTGCGGACCCAGGATCGACGAGAAGCTCGTGTTGCCGAAGATCGTCCAGATGAGGATGACCGCCAAGAGCAGGGCTGCGTCCCCGAACCTGGTCACGACGAAGGCCTTCACTCCCGCCTTCCTTGCCGCCTCCCTGTCGGTCCAGAAGGCGATCAGCAGCGCGGAGCAGACACCGACAATCTCCCAAAAGAAGTAGAACTGGATGAGGTTGCCCGCCATCACGAGCCCGAGCATCCCGCCGATGAAGAGGAGAATGAGGGAGTAATACCGCGTCAGCCCCTCTCCTCCCTCCTTCTGCATGTAGCCGATGGAGTAGACGACCACAAGGAAGGAAACGAACGAGACGAATGCGGCGACCAGGACTGAAAGGCTGTCGACTTGGACCTGGAGGGAGATGTTCAGCGGGGGGAACCAGACGGGGAGGGTTTCGGTGGTCGGGCCGGCGAAGTCCAGCGCCCCGATGGTTGCGAGGACGAGCGAAAGCCCGCTCACCGCCACGGCGAACCACCCCCTGAGCCGACGGTCCACCATCCCGAGCAGGGCCACGAAGGGGACCGAGAAGAGCGGGATGAGCCAGATGAGCCAGGCGGTGTAGATCACGCGCGGAGCCTCCTTATTTCTGCCGGATTCAGGGTGCGGTACTTCTTGTACACGGTCACTATGACGGCAAGCCCGGCCGCCTCCACCGCGGCGCCGACCAGGATCGAAAGTACAACGAACACGTGAATCTGAAGGTCCGGAGGGGCGAGGAGGCCCGAGCTGAAGAGGGAGAGGTTGGCCCCGAACACAGCCACCTGGAACGCCATCATGCTCTTGATGAGGTTCTTGGAGTAGGAGACTGACGCGATCCCCAGGAAGAGCAGGGCGGTCCCCGTTGCCATCAGCACTGTCTCGTCTGGCTGCATCTACTCACTCCTCGATAGAAGGTTGGCGACCGCCAGCATGGCTGACGCAAAGACCGTTACGAGAATGAGGAGGTCCCAGGGTCTGTACTGCCAGGCGAACAGCATCACAACGGTCGAGACGTCAGGGAGGATGCCGCTTGGGGCCCCTGCCAACCCGGAGGTGAGGACGTAGACGCAGGAGACCACCACGGCGATGGTCAGGGCGGTGAGGCCCATGGACGCTCTTCCGGCGCCGATGTCCAGCTTCGACTCCCCCGTTATGAGTATCACCGAGAGTAGGAGGACGGAGACGGCCCCGGCGAAGGTGACCATGGTGAGCAGGCCGACCAGGGTGTCGCCGTAGACGGTGAACGTCACTCCCAGCATTATCGAGGAGTAGAAGAGGGCGATGAGGGAGATTGAAACCTTCTTGGAGAAGAGGGCGACGAGGACGGTCGCCAGGAGGACCCCCCCAATCGCCAGGGCTATGTATTCACTTACCAAGCACTAGCGCCTTCCTCATCATGGTCGATTCCTTCTTGAACACGGCCAGCTCGAAGTCATGTGTCAAACTTAGAGCGCCGAACTTGCAGTCGTCCACGCACTGGCCGCAGGAGATGCAGGAGAAGAGCTCGAAGCTGGGTCGCTTGATGTCCACCTCTCTGTCCCCGACCTTCTTCTTGCCAACAGGGACCATCGTGATCACCTGTGCCGGACAGACGATCTCGCAGATGCTGCACCCGGTGCATTTGACAGGGTCTATGTCGAGCTTCCCCCTGAACCTCTCGGTGACTACCTTCTTGCCGAACGGGTACTCCACAGTGACGGGACGTTCCAAGCCGGTCCTGAACATCTCTCCCACTGCCCCGCCGACTCTTCTTCGCACCAATTCTATTACCTCGACACCACCAGAATGGCGACGGCGAGCTGCGCTAGGCTGAGCGGCGTCAGGATGGTCCAGAAGAGCCGCGTCGCCTGGTCGATTCTCACTCTGGCCAGGGCGGTCCTTATGACGAAGATGAGGAAGCCAACCGCGAAGAGCTTAGCCAAGAAGTATGCTGTGTAGAGGATGGCCTGGATCGTCTCGTTCGCGCTGAGCACTGGCCCTCCTGCTCCGCCCAGAAAGAGGCTCACCGCCAATGCCGAGAGGAAGGCGTAACTCAGGTTCTTCGTCAGCTTGACGTAGGCCAAAGTGTTCCCTGAGAACTCTGTCATCCAGCCGCCAACGATTTCTGTCTTGGCGCTGGGGATGTCGAAGGGGGGTTTTTCGAGCTCGGCAAGCGCCGCGATGATGAAGACCGCGAAGGCGACGGGCGCCAGGAAGATGTACCACAGGTTGGCCTGGGCGGCTGCGACTCCCGCTATGGACAGGTTGCGGGCGAGCACGGCCGGGGTCACCATCGCAATTATCAGCGGAATCTCGTAACCCGTGTACTGGACGACGAGGCGGCCGATCGCTATGGTAGAGTAGCGCCCCGCAGAAGCATACCCGAGCATCAATGCCATCAGTGTAGAGAATGCGAGGATGAAGAGCATGAAGAGCAAGTCCAAGGGGTCGTAGAGTATGGATTGGACGCCTGCCACAGGGATGAAAGCCACGCCGATGGCCGGGGCTGCGAAGTAGAGTGCCGGGCCCCATCTGAGGACGAAGCTGTCGCTTTCGGTCGGGACGATCTCTTCCTTTGCCGCGAGCTTGAAGAAGTCGGCTACGGGCTGGAGGACTCCGTAGGGGCCGGTTACGACAGGGCCGCGACGCCCCTGCATGCGTGCGGCCGTTTTCCTCTCAAGCCATTCGAAAAGGAAGGCCAGCCAGACGAAGAATGTGAGGCCCGGAAAAAGGAGGAGCTGCAGAATCTCTACTGGGGTCACTTGTTTCCACGCCTCTTGCTGTAGTAGTCAATCCCGTATCTCCTGAGCGCCTCGCCTCCGATGGACCATTCCTTCCCCTTGTCGACTTCAAGCACGGCGACCCTGTCCATGCAACCGAAGCATGGGTCCATGCCCGTCAGCACCACGGGGACGTCTGCCAGGGTATGCCCTTTCAGCATCTCCACGCCGGTCAGAATGTTTGCCATGGTCGAGGTCCTGATCTTCACCCTCTCGGGAGTACTTCCTCCTGCCGACTTCACATAGTAGAAGAGTTCACCACGCGGAGCTTCGACGTGGAACATGGACTCCCCAGCCGGGATGGCCCTTGGGATGTTGACCTTGAAGTCCCCCGACGGCATCTTGTCGACCGCCTCCTTGATCATCCTGCATGAGTCGCGCGCCTCGTCAAGCCTGATTGTGACGAGAGAGGCTATGTCCCCGTCATTGCTCGTCATGACTTCAGGGATGACCTCGTCGTACGCTGCGTATGGGTCCTCGACCCTGATGTCTCGAGATATGCCAGTACACCTGAGGAGAGGGCCGACGGTCGACAGGCGTCTGGTTACCTCTTGGTTGATCCGCCCCATCCCCCTGGTCCTGATTGTGAATGTCTCCTCACTACTCATGAGGCCCTCGTAGTAGTCGAGTCTCTTCTCGATGAACCCAGCCTCTGTCTTGAGTTTCTCGCCCATGCCGTCGGGCAGAACCTTCCTGACCCCCCCAATGGTCGAGTAGGACTTGTTGACCCTGTTCCC
>DATFYP010000096.1:0-10333 GCA_035314985.1 Nitrososphaerales archaeon | reverse complement strand
AAGCGAAAGCTCGCCGAGTACTGCGACGTGTTCTGCGAGAAAGGATACTTCAATCTGGCCCAGTCGAGGCGGATACTGGATGCGGGGGTGCGGCACGGTCTGAAGCCGAGAATCCACGCCGACTGGCTCGGCCACAGTGGAGGAGCGAAGCTGGGCTCCGAGCTTGGCGTCGTCTCGGCGGACCATCTCATCTTCACGCCAAGGGAGGAAATCGAGAGCCTCGTGCAGAAAGGTGTGATGGGGACACTCCTGCCGACCACTCCGTTCTGTTACCTGGGGACCTATGCCAGAGCGAGGGAAATCATCGACTCGGGGATGCCCGTCGCGCTGGGAACCGACCTGAGCGCCGCGGACATGTGCGAGTCGATGCAAATCATGATGACAATCGCGATTCTCCAGATGAAGATGACGACCGAGGAGGCCCTCATCGCTTCCACCATCAACGCCGCGCATTCAATCGGAAGGAACCGAGAAATCGGGAGCCTGGAGGTGGGGAAGAAGGCGGACATAGTCGTATTCGACGCCCCGAACCACAGGTTCTTCGCTTACCACTACGGCGTCAACCTAGCGGAGAGGGTCTTCAAGGGCGGCAGACTGGTAGCAGAGAAGGGAAGAAGAACAGAATGAGACCCGACTGCGCGGCCGTAAGGGGCATGTCGTGACGTGACCGACCCCCAAGGCTGTAGGCTCGGCGTTTCGTTCGGCCTCGAGTCAAGCCTCTACTCCTTCCCGTCGGGCAATCCGATGAACAGCTCAAGGACCGAACTCTTCGCGGCTTCAATGGGGCGGCTCGAAGAAGAAGGCCAGAAGGAGGACAAAGCGAAGGCGATTACGGTGCTCAGGCCCGAGAGGGCGAGGGAAGAGGATCTCCTGCTCTTCCATACGAAAGCCTACATCGACTTCGTCAGGCAGTCGTCGGTCGTCGGGAAGGGGAGCCTGGACTATGGGGACACCCCTTCTTTCAAGGGAGTGTTCGAGGCATCGCTGTACCCGGTGGGCAACACTCTGAAGGGTCTGAGACTGGTTCTGAGCGGTGAGTTCGACCACTTCTTCAACCCTGTCGGGGGGCTGCACCATGCGCGTAGCGACAGGGCTGGGGGTTTCTGCGTATTCAACGACGTGGCCATCGCGGTCCGCCAGCTGCTTGAGAAGGACCGCCTGAAGCGGGTCGCCTATGTCGACATCGACGCACATCATGGAGACGGAGTCTTCTACGCCTTCGAATCCGACCCTCGGGTGATCATCGGGGACGTGCATGAGGACGGTCGTTTCATCTACCCTGGCACGGGGAGTTCCTCGGAGACCGGGAGCAAAGGAGCGGAAGGAACCAAGCTGAACATCCCTATGCAACCCTGGTCCGGCGATGCAGAGTTCTTCAAGGCCTTCGACCAGATAGAGCAGTTCCTCAGAAACCACGAACCCGAGTTCATACTCTTCCAGTGCGGGGCCGACTGTCTTGCTGGAGACCCGATAACGCATCTGTCGTATTCGCCGGCCGTCCACGCCTACGCGGCGAAGAAGCTGCATCGCCTCGCCCACGACGTCTGCGGTGGGAGAATCCTAGCCATGGGGGGAGGCGGGTACGACCCGCTGAACGTTTCAGAAGCGTGGACCGCCGTTATGGCAGAGCTCTCAGGGAGGAAGGTCGGCGCGACCGACCTTGCCTCGCTGGGTCCCTGGTGGTAGAGCGGTCTCGGCGACCGTCTGACCCACCGAGACCACTTGGAACTGCCCGCAATCAATTCCTGCAAGCTGAAACGAGCAATCGAAGGATTTATGATGGCTGGCTCGACCGAATCGGCTTGAGGGGCTATGGAGCGGAGCAAGCAAGTCCTGACAATCGACGGCAGCGACTTGACAATCGAGGATATCGTCAGAGTCGCGAGAAAAGACGCGAAGATTGAGCTGTCAAAGAAAGCGATTGCAAAGATGAAGTCGTCTCGGGCAATCGTCGAGAAGCTCATCTCCAAGAAGGAAAGAATCTACGGGGTTTCCACCGGGATAGGCGAACTGTCGAACGTGATCCTGACTCCCGAGCAGGTAAAGGACTTCCAGAGGTACATCGTCTATAGCCATGCGGCGGGCTGGGGCGAACCCGTCGATGTTGATGACGCGAGGGCCGCTTGGTTGACAAGGGCGAACGTGCTGGCGAAAGGATACTCCGGGCTTAGACCCGTCCTGGTCGAGACACTGGTAGAGATGCTGAACAAGGGCGTCACTCCTGTGATGTGCCAAAAGGGGTCGGTCGGGGCGAGCGGGGACCTGTCTCCTCTGGGACAGGGAGCGCTTGTACTGATGGGAGAAGGGGAAGCATTCTACCATGGGGATAGACTGAAAGGGAAGGAAGCCATGGACAAGGCAGGCATCAAGACAGTAGTCCTAGAGGCCAGAGACGGATTGGCCGTGATCAACGGCTCAAACCTGGTCGCAGGAATGGGATGTCTGCAGGTGTACGACTCGGAGAACCTGGTGAAGGTATCCGAAATTGCAGCCGCAATGACTCTGGAAGCCCTCCTGCCCAACATGCTTGCATTTGACGAAAGAATCCACAAGGTGAGAGGTTACGAAGGTGCCATCCAATGCGCTGAGAACATAAGGAGAATAGTCGAAGGAAGCGAGCTGCTGGCGCAGAAGCCGCAAAAGGTACAGGAGTCTTACAGTCTGAGGAGCACCCCTCAAGTCGTCGGTGCGGCGAAGGATACGTTGAAGTTCGCCAGGAGAATGCTCGAGACAGAGGTCAACGGCGTCGGCGATAACCCGCTCTTCTTCCCAGACGATGGAGGGACCTGCCTCACTGGCGCGAATTTCCAGGGCACTCCATTGGCCTTCGCCCTCGAATTTGTCGGAATTGCGCTCACGACAATAGGCGCGCTCTCGGAGAGGAGGATGAACAGGCTCGTGAATCCCAACCTGAACATGGGCCTTCCGGCTTTCCTGACAAGGGGAGCAGGGATGTTCTCAGGCCTGATGCTCTCCCAGTACACCGCAGCGGCCCTTGTGTGTGAGAACAGGGTACTGTCGACGCCGGCCGCCACTGGGTCGATTCCTACCGCTGCCGATCAGGAGGACTTCGTGAGCATGGCTACGACAACTGCGATAAAGACCAAGCAAATCGTGAAGAACACGAGCGCGATCTTCGCCGTCGAGCTCTTGGCCGGTGCCCAGGCCCTGGACTTCAGAAAGCCACTGAAGCCGGGCAAAGGGACTCAAGCCGCGTACAACGTCGTGAGAAAGTACGTGAGCCATCTCGAAGAGGATAGGCCCTTGTACCGCGACATCGAGACTCTCTCAGGACTCGTGAGGTCAGGCGAGATCCAGGCCGCCGTCGAAAGAGCTGTAGGTAGCCTGAGATAACCGTCCACCCTCCTGCGGTCTGGCAAGAATTCCTGCGGCCCTACCCCTTGCCAGCAGTGAACTGCTCGCGGACGATGCCTCGCTCCCTCCGCTGCGTCCGTCGAGGAGGTGGTTCGAGGCAAGCAATCTGACTGAAGGCTGATCATCCTGAAGGAGCCACTCCAGAACCTTGCCTTCCTTCATGCATGCGTTTGCCATCAATGTATCTAATTAACGGTGGCTTGCACAGACCTCGGACCACCCGGACCCTGACGATGGACTTGGAGGTCCAACCTATGCGATAGGCTACGAACGGGGGAACCTTTCTTTCATCATGCGCATGAAAGCCCGCTTATCATAGCGATATTCTCTGTCCGTGTCCAGTTCTTGATAGAAGTCGTCCGTCGAAGCTATCCTGAAGAGTACCCTTGACATCCAGAGAGAAGAATCTCTGGTCTTCTGAAAGGGCGTTTCCATCAGGTAGAAAGGATAGTCTGCTGCAGTCGGCAGGACTCCGACGAGAGGCAGGAAGAGACTGACAAGCCTGCAGCCGGCCTTCAGGTTACTCTCGAAGAACTCGACGTCCTCTTCAACCTCCCCAAGCCCCGAATACACGACCGTTGCGTCACCCAAGTCTGACTCCATGAAGTCTTCATTCCGGATTTCAATCCTGTCGGCCAATCCCAGTTCCTGAATGGATTCAGCCGCCTTGGCGGCCCGACCCCTGTGCAGCTCGATTCCAACTGCCTTCCTCACTCCGAACTCAGTAACCGCGACAACGCAAAGCCTCCCTCTCCCACATCCGAGGTCATAGAACACGTCCCCCTTCGACGCGCGCGCGAGGCGCATTATCTTCCGGACGTATCTGCCGCTCTGATAGTCTTCGGGACCCAGCCGGTACGGCGTCAACTCTGACCGCCTGTCGCCACGTTCGTGAGATAAACAAACGTGTCGTAGATTGCGGTTCCACCCCCCGGGCGGAATGACTTGGGTGACAACAGAACTGCTGCTACTAGCATGAGGGCAGCCAGGAATCGTTAATCCCGCGACGACTATCCAGTTCGCTTCAGAAGTCTAACAGCGTTCGAGCCCCCTGGGCGGGCGTTGACGCCTACGGTAGGCTGGTTTATCTCTGCCCTTCGGGCCATGACATTTCGGAGGGCTCGAACTTCCTTTGGCCGGCGGCGAATTCAGCATGGCTCGTGCTCGCGACCCACTCTCCCCCCTGGATGAAACGGCGAGGGGAAAGGTCAGAGAAGCGACCGACGCCGGAGCAGAGCCCAGGCTTCCAATCCTCTCAATCCTGGATTCGATAGACTTCTCGGACCACTTCGTGCTCATAGGAGATGTTGGAACAGGAAAGAGCACCGTCACTCCTATTCACGAATATGGCTTGTGCAAGGGCGACAGACAGATTGTCATCCGCGAGCCATCCAGAGCCGCCTGCAACGCGTTGTTCTACTCGCTTCAGGCGCTTCACCCGGAGTTGATAGATGAGCTGGCAGTCATTACCAAGGATACGAAGATCAATGTCGGTGGCAAGATCAGGATAGTCACAGACGGGGTCCTTCTCCGGATGCTCGCCGAGAACTCGATCACCGACTCCTCGATCTACTTCGATGAGAGCCATCAGATGACTTCCCAATTGGAGCTCTGCATGTCGCTGGCAAAGATGGAGGAAGCCAGAGCGGGGAATCTGTTCCGGGTCATGAGCGCTACAATCGACCCGAAGGAGTTTCTGACGTTCTTGGGAATCGCAAAGAGCTACTCGATGAGCGGCAGAAGGTATCCGGTCGCGCTCGAGGTGGAGCTCGCAGACGACCTTGATGACATGTTCAAGATTCTGTCACGTTACCTCTACATGCAACCCAAGAACGAGTCTTGGTTGGTCTTTCTCCCTACAAGGCGCCTTGTCGAAAGATACGCCAACCACTATGGCGGCGTCTACATCCATGGGGGCCTCGAAGGCTCAGAAATCAACAGAATTCAGCGAAGGGCCGAGATTGACAAGAACCTGAGGATCTTCGCGACAAATGTGATCGCGTCCTCAGTCAACATCTACGTCGATAATGTGTTGATCTTCAACGACGCGATCGACAGCAAGGAGAAGCTCGGCCAAAAGACGCTCAACTACAAGACGATAGACAACAACTCCCTCCTGCAGATGGTAGGCAGAATCGGTCGGTTCAAGCCTGGCCGGGCCGTGGTACTCACCAGGACCCCGATACCGAAGAAGGTGAACCCGATGCCCGTGCGCAAGGCTCTCGAAACTGAGACTCCGTTTGACCTGGTGCTCCTGATGTCGAAGTATGGTCTGAGACTGTCAGAACTCGAGTTCATGTCAAGGGTGGACCACCGCGAAGTAGCATTTGCGGAGAACTGGCTCAGGGAGATCGGGGCTATAGAGCGTCACGCTCCCAAGGTCACTTGGAAAGGACTCCTGATGAGTGAAATCCCCTACGAGCCTGACTTCGCGCACATGATCTCCAGCGCCCTGATTTCAGGCGATTACCAGATGGCAAGGTTCTTCCTGGCCAGCGGCGCTTTCGGCGATTCGCTCAACCATGCCTACAAATCGGACATGGAGGGCGTTGCTCTCCGGCTGCTCTACGGCTTCGACAGGTCGAATGAACTAAACATCAAGGCGCATCTTCTCAAAGGATTTGCGGAGGATACCGCGGGTTCCTTCGTATCAAGACTGGCCGCGAATGGGTTCTTTGCAGGCTTTGTTGAGGAAGCGTGGAAGAACTACGAAGCGGCCAGCGAAGCACTGAACGACTTGCTCCTGTCTTCGAAGGAGGAACCCATCCCCAGGGGGGTGGTGGTGGATCCCAACATCTCCGAGTTAGAACCGTATCTCGAAGACTGTCTGTCGTTCGAAAGGTTCGGCGTTAACGAAAGGGACGAGTACGATCTGCACGAAATGACCATTGATGGCCCGTTCTTCGCACGAACCCTGTCGATGAACTTTAGGCGAATACTGTTCGACGTGGTTGCAATGAATCGGCCCAGGAAGCACCGCCATCAAAGGAGGCGATGACACGACTACCTGTATGGTCCCCAATGGCGGGTGGATTCTAGCTGGTGCCCTTGCCTCCGAAGAGGGGAGAGTCCACGGCCGTATATCGACCGGTGCGTCGCCGCAAGCTGAACTGTAGGTTCAGATTGCACACGCAAGCAGTCAAGAGCTGCAGTCGGTGCTGGCAGGCGGGATTCCCACCCACGGGTCAAGATCCCTTCCAGAATCTACCTGTTTCAGTGAAAGGCTTGCGGACGCCAGGAACCTAGACACTCGGGTTCAAATCTGTGACGCTGTGCGGTGAACCGCAAGCCTTCTCATCTTCGTTCTTCTGCCGAACATGCTTCTGACTTGCTCTTCTGTCATCGCGACCACGATGGTCGTCGGTTTGCCTTCCCAACTACTGTCGACTTCCAGCAATTCGACTCCCGGCGTCAATTCATTAGCAATGTTACCGAATTCCTTCACGCCAAGCTCTCCCATAAGAAAGGTCACTGGAAAGTCCTCCGAAATGTCCTCGACGAACAGCTTCTTCCCGGTTTTCTTGTCTCTGAACGAGTCCATCTCCATTTCCTCATCCTTCCCTTGGAATTCCCAACTCTTGCTAGTTAGGAGTTCGCGAACTCTGGAATGGGCCGCCGCTATTTTGTACACGTTTTCTACTTCCAAGACCAACGCCTCTCCCGATCTGTTTGCTGTATGCTTTCTCACCAAATAATAACATGTCGCTTGAATTACTGGTTGCGCGCGTTCCTCCCGCGCTTCCGAGCCTGTGGGAGGTTGGGATAGATGCGGTCGCCGGGATTTGAACCCGGGTCTCTGGTCTCGTTGAGATTACCAGCGTGGCAGGCGTCCATGCTCTATGCGAGCTTGATGTCCTGGACCAGGCTAGACGACGACCGCACGATTCACGCCGCGACCGTGCCGAGGTTAAAAGCTTGTTCGGCTTCCCGAGCTATGCGACCTTGCAGCCGAGGGGCATCTCCTTGTCGGGAACCAGGAGGGAGAGCTCTGACTCGGTGAAGGAGGCGAGAAGCATGCATTCGGACATTACACCTGCTATCGACCTTGGCTCGAGGTTGACGACTGCGACCACCCGCTTTCCCGAGAGCTCTTCCTTCGAGTAGTAGGGTTTGATCCCGGCTACGCACTGCTTCACTCCCTCCGGGCCGAAGTCCACCCGGAGCCTGTAGAGCGGCTTCCTGGCCTGCGGCATGCCCTCCGCTTCCAAGATGATTCCGACCCTGATGTCAAGTTGCGCGAATGCGTCGAACGCGACTGGCATGGAAAGTCCCGTTCCTGATTGGCAGATAAGCCTTGGCCGAACTGTTCAGGTTCCCTGCTTCCTTACCACGAACCCGGCAGGGTCTATCTCGTTCCGGAGGATGCGGATCTCTTCGGCGGTGGGCAGGGTCGTCACCGTCACATCTGGCGGGATGATGAGCTCGAACCCCGTGTTCGCCTTGATGTCCTCCACCGAGACCCCCGGATGGAGAGAAATCAGCCTCATCCTCTTCGTCTGGTCGTCGAATCCCATCACCCCGAGCTGGGTCACCACGCGGTACGGTCCTGTCCCCTCGGGGAGACCAGCCCTCTCGCGGCCGCCGGGTCCGTCAAGATAGCCTGGGGTGGTGAGGAAGTCGAGCTTCTTCACGAAGCGTCGGGAGTCCTGTTGCATGATTACTATCGTCCTCCAGCAAAGTGAGCCCACATCGTTGGCGCCGCCGCTCCCCGGGAGCCGGGCCTTCGGCCTGTCGTGGGGGCCGATGACCGTGGTGTTGATGTTGCCGTACATGTCGATCTGGGCTGCGCCCAGCATCCCGTAGTCGACGAACCCTGCCTGCGCAGTCCCCATCACACAGTCAAGGCTGGTCGCCATCACGGCCCTGTAGAAGGTTCGGGAATCGCCTACGGAAATGGGGAGCACCGGAATCTGCGGAGCTATCCCGCCTGCCTCGAAGACGAGGGTCACGTTGGGGGTGCGGGTCTTCATGGCCAATGCCATGGCTATCATCGGCAGGCCCGAGCCTGTCAGGACAACGGCGCCGTCTTCTATCAGCTTGGAGGCGGCCGAAGCCATCAGCTCCACCGTCTGGAAGCCCTGCTTCTGCATCCTGCTCACTCGGCCCACGGCGCCTCGGTCGGCGCCTTCAGGAGCTCTATGTCCCTCAGCTTCTTCATCTTCGCCTGGCCGCCCACGAGCTCGAGGTACTCGTTGAAGTCTTTGACCCCGTAGACGTACTTGTCGAAGTATTCCTTTGCCCCCGCCTCGGTCTTCGAAAGCTTGAGCCATAGCGCCATGTGTTCTTCGTCAGAGTAGTAGAGAAGGGGCATGTTCCCCGGGTGGGAGCCGAAGGGGACCTCGACCACGGCGTCGACGCAGTAGAAGGGGATTAGCGTCCTGGAGGGCTCGCTCCTGATTACGTCGTCGTCCACAATCTCCTCAGTCGTGATGACCAGCCTTCTCGCGGCCCGGGCCAGGTCGCAGTCCATTATGCTCACCCCGTCAATCTGCGAATTGCCGAACCTGTCGCATCTGTGCACGTGGATGAACGCGACGTCAGGATAGCAGGCCGGAATGAGCGCTATCTTCTTCCCGCTGAACGGATCCCTTGCGACAGCGCAGGAGCTCTTGGCAAAGGTGTCAGTCCCCATCAGGATTCTTGCAGGCATGAACGGGAGACCCATCGCGGCTGCCTTGAACCGCCACTGGAACCCGGCGTTGGACGTCTCGGTGACCGCCGTTACGCGCCCCTGCTCGACCATCCGCCTCGAAGAAGGAGATAGGCCGCGCAGCTCGTGCCCGAAGCAATAGCCGACTTCGACCCGGTCGACGCACCCAGAAGAGACGAGGAGGTCGCAGTCGTGCACGGCGGTCTTCCCAGCCAGTATCAGCCTCTTCCTGTTCTGCCTTATCATCTCGTATATTGCCGCCATGGAGACCCTGACGTGGCCGAAACCGCCCATGGCGAGGTAGTCGCCGTCAGAAACGTACTTCGAAACGGATTCCTTGAGCCCCATCCTCTTGTCTGTCATGCGCCTCGGCTTGTTCTCACGCACCCACCTCCGTTGCTCGTCGGGGTCGTGCCAGCCCAGAAGCGGTCCTTCTCCGCGCGACACTACCTCCAAGCCACTTCCACCAAGAAACCGGCGGCGAGGTTGGCTATTTCAAGGCCGAAGACGATTTCCACGGGCGAGAGCGACCCCCTAAAGGATAATTAGGCAACTGCTTGGCCACCTCCTGAAGCGGACAGCATGTGGAATGGGCCGGTCGTCTAGTCTGGTAGGACACTTCGTAGCCTAAGACTATCTTGGCAAGCAAACGCCCAGACTGGTAGAGGTCGGGGGTTCGAATCCCCCCCGGTCCACCAACCCTAAACGCACACAGCAACGCATGTGGAGGTTCAATGCGATTCTCTGCTCAGCCGGCCTGACAGTTGGGCAACCCAGTGGATGCGGGTGGTGGTTATCCTTTCAGGAGGAATCACTGTCGGTTGGATTGGGGCTATGTCGCTGGGTTGTTCGATGGAGAAGGAAACCTGCACAGAATCAAGGCGAACACCAGCGTGCAAATCAGAATCGACAATACATGTGAAGAGGCCTTGGTCAAAGTCCAGCAGTTCCTCGGCTATGGTCAAATTTCCAACCGCGGAAGAGAGAAGCCTCATCATAAGGATAGATACCGCCTCACCATTTCCGATCACTACAGGATAGCGCATATGCTGGAAGGGATGGCTCCTCATCTGATTGTCAAGAGAGAGGCGGCAATAGAGATGCTAAAGTACATCAGGGGAAGGGAATGGAGGTCACGGAAGCGCGCCTGAACCTGGCCAAGAGCCCTCCCGCGGCAAGAGGGCCGAGCTGAGGTTCGGAGCAAGTCGAAGTGCCCCGCGCTGATTCTCGGTCCACATTGAGATAGCTCAGAATGAACTCCGCTCATCCAAGACAGTTAGATTCTTGCTATCTGCGCGACTGGTTGCA
>DATFYP010000095.1:0-4960 GCA_035314985.1 Nitrososphaerales archaeon | reverse complement strand
TGCTGCTGAGCCCAAGTAGTTTTAAGAAACCTCTCAGATTGTGCCGTTAAGGGTGCATTCACTACAAAGGCAGTTCTGTTCCCGTCGTAGGGTGGCGCCCGCACGTGGATGTCCCCTGATGGGTAGATTACTCTGAATAAGGAAGACAGCCGAGGCAAGCAGTCCTACTGGAACGTTTCAGTTTCTGAGCTTCTTCAGCGGCTTCAGACATCGGAAAAAGGCCTGACTGACGACGAAGTCAGAAGACGACTCAAGCAGTATGGTCCGAATCTTCTAACGTCCAAGAAGAAAACGGGCGCACTTGCGTTACTACTCGTTCAGTTCAAGAGCCCACTCACCATCATCCTGATCTTTGCGGCGGGCGTGTCACTCTACCTCGGCGATTTACTGAACGCGTCCATCATACTGGTGATCATCTTCGCGAGTAGCCTCCTTGGATTCTGGCAGGAGAGGGGCGCAACCAACGCCGTAGAAAAGCTCCTGGCTGTCGTGCAGACCAAAGCGAACGTGCTTCGCGACGGAGGTCAGAAGGAGATTCCGGTCGAGGGGATCGTGCCCGGAGACGTCGTACTGCTCAACGCGGGGGACCTGATCCCCGGAGACTGTCTGGTCCTGGAGTCGAAGGACCTCTTCGTTGACGAAGCGTCCTTGACGGGAGAGACCTTTCCCGCCGAGAAAGTGGTCGGTGTCCTGCCGCCTGAGACACCGCTCAGCCAGCGGACGAACAGCCTCTTCATGGGGACCAACGTGGTCAGCGGCAATGCCCAGGCGGTCGTCGCAGCAACCGGGCCTGAAACCGAGTTCGGCAAGATTTCTGACCGGTTGAAGCTCAGGCCGCCTGAAACAGAGTTCGAGCATGGCGTCCGACGGTTCGGGTATCTCCTCATGGAGGTCACCCTCGTGCTGGTGGTCGCCACCTTCGCCATCAACGTCTACTTCGCCCGCCCGGTGCTGGACTCCCTTCTCTTTTCCCTGGCACTCGCAGTCGGGCTGACGCCCCAGCTGCTGCCCGCAATCATCAGCATCAACCTGGCTCGCGGAGCCAAGAAGATGGCGAGTGAGAAGGTGATTGTCAAGCGACTTGCGTCCATCGAGAATTTCGGCAGCATGAACGTGCTCTGTTCTGACAAGACTGGCACCCTGACGGAGGGCGAAATACGAATACAATCAGTCGTCGGGTTTGACGGCAAGGAGAGCGCGAAGGCGCTTCTCTACGCCTATCTCAATGCCTCCTACCAGACGGGATTCACGAATCCGATTGATGAAGCGATTCGTGCCAAACCTCTCGATTTGACCGGTTACACAAAGCTCGACGAAGTTCCCTACGACTTCATACGCAAGCGGCTCAGCATCCTTGTGGCGAAGGACGGTAAGAAACTGATGGTAACGAAAGGGGCCCTGCAGAAAGTGCTCGATGTCTGCGCTTCGGTCGAGACTTCGGAAGGGACGATTGTAGGAATCGCAGAGGCTCGAGGGAAGATCCAGAAACGCTTCGAGGACCTGAGCGGACAGGGTCTTCGCGTCCTGGGCATCGCTTACAAGAACGTCGAAGCTGACAAGCTCATAACCAAGGACGACGAAATCGGGATGACCTTCGTAGGATTCCTCGACCTCTTCGACCCGGCCAAGCCCAAAATCGCCGAGACCATCGGCGAGCTGAAGCATCTAGGCATCTCACTGAAGGTCATAACCGGTGACAACCGGCTAGTCGCGCGCAGTATCAGCCAGCAGGTGGGCTTCCCAAACCCAAAGATTCTGACAGGTCCGGACCTTCACGAGATGAGCGACGAAGCTCTGCTTGGACAGGTAAACGGGGTTGACGTGTTCGCAGAAGTCGAACCAAATCAAAAAGAGAGAATCATCCTCGCGCTCAAGAAAGCGGGGAATGTGGTGGGATACCTTGGAGATGGAATCAACGACGCCTCGGCTCTCCACGCCGCCGATGTCGGTATCTCGGTCGACAGTGCCGTCGACGTCGCCAAGGAATCGGCAGACATCGTGCTCCTCGAAAAGGACCTCGGCGTGCTTGTGCATGGCGTAGAGGAAGGAAGGAGGACCTTCGCGAACACTCTCAAGTACGTTTTCATGGCGACAAGTGCCAACTTCGGGAACATGTTCAGTATGGCAGGCGCGTCCCTCTTCTTGTCGTTCCTTCCCCTGCTGCCTAGGCAGATACTTCTCACCAATTTGATGACAGACTTTCCAGAGACGACAATCGGCACTGACAACGTGGACGCAGATATGGTCAATCGGCCCAGGAGATGGAACGTGAAGTTCATCCGCGATTTCATGATCATCTTTGGCATTACGAGTTCGGTGTTCGATTACCTTACCTTTGGAGTGCTGATTCTTGTCTTGCAGAGCTCGACCGACCTCTTCAGGACCGGCTGGTTTGTAGAATCGGTCATTTCGGCATCTCTGATTGTCCTGGTCATTCGCACCCGAGGGACTTTCTACAAGAGCGCCCCGGGGAAGTATCTGTTGTTGACCACCCTGGCGGTCGTCGGAGTCACGCTCGTCTTCCCATTCACTCCACTCGGACCTCTGTTTGGATTTACGCCTCCCCCCGTCTCGTTCCTCTTTGCCATGGCGGCAATTGTGGCGCTCTATATCCTCATGGCAGAGGTAGTGAAAAGAATCTTCTTCAAGAGAATAGGTTTCTGAATCGTCTCGAGGTATTAGTTCGAGGGATCTTGCTCGGAGGAGCAAGCATATTCAAGGAAAGCGAGGGAAGGGAGAGATCAACAGGAATTCGCGCCGCGAGGGAGATACAGTAAGACTCAGAGAGGCAGGCTCGGGGAGTAGCCCCTCTCAGATGGAAGAGAGATGTGTTGGAGATGTCGTGTGTGTCTGCCTCCGCCTCACTTAGAGCTTCCCTCTGCGATGTATTTCTTGAGTAGCTCCCTCTGTCTGCCGTTTGGATTCCTTGGTACTACAACGCTGACCGCGACAAACTCATCACCCTTCCAGGTGGAGTCCAGTCGCGGGAGACCCTTCCCTCTTACTCTGAATAGAGATCCTGGTTGCGTACCAGAAGGAATGGAAACGACGACATCTCCATAGAGAGTCGGCACGCGAACTTCTGTTCCCATTATGGCTTCTATCGCGTTTATTTTCGTGTCCACATAGACATCGCTTTCCTTCCTCTTGAACACATTGTGAGGTGGTATGTTGATGACGACGTAGAGGTCACCGGAAGGCGTACCCTTCTCCCCAGCCGCGCCCTCCCCACGAAGGCGGAGAGTATGACCATCGTCCACGCCTGCAGGAATGACGACTCTGATCCTCCTGACCCTTCTGGTCGTGCCGCTCCCTCCGCACCCACTGCAGGGAGAGCCGACGAGATGGCCTCTCCCGCCACATCTCGGACAAGACTCCGCCCGCATGATTCGCGCGAAACCTGTGTTTTGCACCTTGCGCACCTGTCCGGAGCCGTTGCACTGGTTGCAGGTTCTCCTTGACGAACCCGGTGCCGCCCCGCTTCCCTTGCAAATCTCGCAAACTTCAGTGCGAGGTACCTCTATCTCCCTCGTCAAGTCAGAGACGACATCTTCCAGCCCAAGTCGAAGACGATAGGTCAGGTCAGCGCCCTGTCTGGGCCCTTCTCCGCCCCTCCCGAAGAGCTGTCCGAGCAAGTCGTCGATTCCGCCGACCCCGGGGCCCATGTCACGGAATATCTCTGAGAAGTCAGTCCCGCGAAAGATATCTTCCTGTCCGTACTTCTGGTACACCCCCTCCCTTCCTGTGGCGTCGTACTGCCTCCGCTTCTCCTGGTCGGTCAGTACAGCATAAGCCTCAGACAACTCCTTGAATCTTCCTTCTGCGTCCGGAGATTTGTTCCGATCTGGATGATACTGTAGCGCCAGCTTCCTGTAAGCGTTCTTTAGCTCGTCCTGCGTCGCATTCCTAGATACGCCCAGTATCTCGTAGTAGTCCCTGGTAGAGTTGCTCATTTCTCAACGGCTGTCACCCCTTGCGTTGCCTGCTCGGCGCGTGCCAACGAATCTCTAATCACAGTAACCATGCCTGGAGCTACGACGGCCTGGAACGGAACCAGATATCTTACGCCCTTCGCATCCGCTATCGCTTGGACGCCGTTCTCCTTTCGGTAGCTGGCGAGGAAGGAGTCAGCGACGAGTTTCATCCCTTCCTCCTTCTTCGCACCCCTCGCTGAGAAGTAGAGAAACTCGGCAAGATCCCACGCCGGGTCACCATTCTCCACGGTCTGTTCAAGGTCGAAGAGGCTGATTCCGCCTTCGCACACAAATGCGTTCTCCGCTTTCGTATCCCCATACACAAGCCCCGCCCTGTGCAGCTTGGCCAAGGTCTTGGCATATTTCTCGACACACTTCGTGTCTTTGCTCTTACCACTCGTTATGCTCTCGACGAACTTGGAGAGCGGGACTCCCTCTACGTACTTCGTAACCAGGATCTTTTGGTCCAATGCAATGCCTACTATGCGGTGAGTTCCGATTCCAAGTTTGCGCAGTCGTTTGGCACCCTCGTACTCCCGCTGGAGCCTTGCAAAAGGAGTCATGTTGAATTTCTTACCGGTAAATGACCAGAGGTTGAGGAGTGCCCACTTGACGGCCTTGAGGTCGGGAAAGCTCTTGAGGATGTAGCTCACTCGTTTTCCATCACTCGAAATCTCGAGTAATTGCGTGGAAGTATAGACCTCCCCCTTCTTCTTCTCTTTGGAGGTGTAGGCCCCGTGGAACCCAGCCATCTGGGCAAGTTCTTCGTTTATCTTGCTTGCATCGTCAAAGACGACTCCTTCCTCGAGGCGAAGCAACTTCTTCGGTCTCTCCAGCCCGACCGGGGACGCAACCGCTCCTCTCTTGCTTCTTGTTCTGGCCGGAGGTTTCGTTCCTGCGACCCCTTTTCCCGCCAAGATGTCGTAGCCCTTGCCTGTAGGATGGGTAGTACCCTCCTTCGAAGGTGTTAGGAGCGTGACAATCTT
>DATFYP010000094.1:0-6417 GCA_035314985.1 Nitrososphaerales archaeon | reverse complement strand
CCACGGCCTCTCCTGCTCGTCGACGCTGTCCAAATTCGACCCCGAGGGGGCCGGAAGGAGGGCGGGCGAGAACGCCAAGATGATGGCCCGGGCCTCGGAGCCTGACGCAGGCCTGTACCAAGTGCTCCTCAGCCCCACCGTGGCGTCCAACCTGGTGGGCGGCGTCGTGTCCGCGGCGTCGGCGTTTTCCGTGGACGCGGGGCTCTCCTACCTTACGGACAAGGTGGGGAAGAAGGTCGCGGGCAGCTCGTTCAACCTTTCTGACAGGGGCGTCGTCGAGGGAGGGCTGGGCGGCCGCGGGTTCGATGACGAGGGGGTCCCGACGGCGTCGACCCGCATCATCGAAGACGGGGTGTTGAAGGGATACCTCCACAACCTGACCACGGCGAACAAGTGGAAGACGAAGACGACCGGGAACGCAGGTCTGGTAACCCCGAGGCCCTGGAACATCGAAGTGGGGGGCGGGGACGCAACCTACGACGGCATGGTGAAAGAGATGAAGAGAGGCATCATCCTCACCAGCAACTGGTACACCCGCTTCAAGAACTACAGGGCGGGGGAGTTCTCGACGGTCCCCAGGGACGGCGCCTATCTCGTCGAAGGGGGTGAAATCAGGCGCCCCTTGAAGGGGATGAGAGTGAGCGACGACCTTCAGCGGATGTTCTCGTCGGTCCAGATGCTGTCGAAGAATCGGGACTGGATAGAATGGTGGGAGGTCCACACTCCCACGCTGTGTCCCTGGGTGCTGGTCGACGGGGTGAAGATAACCAAGGCCTACGATTGAGTCCTCGTGCCGGAAGGTCGGTACGCGGCAGTTCGGCCGGGGGCTACTTCTCCAGCATCCTCGAGAAGGTCCAGGCGACGGTGTTGAGTATCTCGTTCAGCCTCGCTTTGTCGCGGTAGTTCTCGATCACCAGCCTGTTTATCGCCCCCTGGCTCTCCTCGACTGAGAACCTCAGCCCGGACCCCCTGGGCAGCTTCCCCGAGGCGGCGAGCTCCTCGTCTTTGGAAGCCATCCCCTGGAGGATCTTCGCCATCAGGAAGGTCTTGAACGGGGGGGTGTTCTGCTTGAAGACGAAACCACCCTTTGGCTCGATGGAGACGCGAGCCGCGGTCACCGAGGCCACGGCGATGACATCCCTCCCCTTGTCCCGCTTCAGCTCGCGGACCTCGGGGATCTCCCGCGACTCGGGCATCATCTCTATGGCAGGCTTGAACGTGGTGGCGCGCAGGGTCGCGTCGACGTATGCCAGCGACTCCCTGAGCCGCTCGATCTCCTCTTGAAGCTGCGCTATCCTTCCTTCGAGCCAGAGTTTGAGCTCTGCCGCCTTCTTGACGCCCTGCTCGGATCCTGCCATTCGGCCTCCGTCTCCGTCCTGTCGCTAAAAACATTCACCAGAATGCTCCCCGGAGGCGGAGGGGTGGCTGGAACTGAACTGCGAGCCGCTAGAGCTTCCTGATTATGGCGTCGGCCATCTTCCTCGTCCCGGCCCTGCCTCCCAGGTCGTAGGTGACGGCCTTCCTCTCTTTGACCACCTGATGGGTGGCCTCGAAGATGGCGCGCGACGCGCTCTTCTCGCCCAGGTACTCTAGCATCCAGGCTGCAGAGAGTATCGTTGCCGTCGGGTTCACCTTGTCCTTCCCGGCGTACTTCGGGGAGCTCCCGTGGGCGGGCTCGAACATGGCGTAATCGTCGCCGAAGTTCCCCGAATAGACCATCCCGATGCTGCCGATCAGCCCGGACGCCTCCTCGGACATGATGTCCATGAAGAGGTTCGTGCCTACGATGACGCTTCGGTTGAACCGCTGTGGGTTCTTCACGAGCTGCTGGGCGAAGTTGTCGATGAAGAGGTCCTCCAGCTCGATGCCGGGGAACCCCTTGGCCACGGCTCGGGCGCAGTCAAGGAAGAGCCCGTCCGTGACCTTGAGGATGTTCGCCTTCGAGATGGCGACGACGTTCTTCCAGCCGCGGCGCTTCGCTTCCTCGAACGCGAACCTCGAGACCTTCGTGGATTTCTCCCTGGTGACGAGGCGCGTCGCGACGGCGACGTCCTCCGAGAGCCTGTTCTCAATGCCGATGTAGAGGCCTTCGGTCGCCTCTCTTACCAGCACGAAGTCGACGGACCCGAGGGGCCCGACCTGGCCCGGGAACGTCTTAACCGGCCTGACGTTCGCGTACAGGTTGAACTTCTGACGTATGCTGACGGCCACGCTCCTTGGCGTTCCCGGGATGGGAAGCGTGGTGGTGGGGCCCTTTAGGCACGTGTCCGCCTGCTCGAGGGCCTTCCACGTCTCATCCGGGAAGAAGGAGGGGCCCTTGTGCTTCTCCCACCATTCCGCCCCGGCTTCGCAGCGGATGAACTCCGCCTTCGTCCCCGCCGCCTTAATGACCGAAAGAGCCGCTTCTACGAGTTCGGGTCCGGTGCCGTCCCCGTTGATTACCGCTACCTTCTTCATGATTCCCGAGTCGGCGCGGTCCGACGTCGGTTTAAAACGCTTCTACCGCGCTAGCCCTCAATCCTGAAACCCCTCAGGTTCCGGGGCTCCTGTTGCTCGACCTTCACCGAGTCGACCCTGGACCTCGGAGGGCCCCGATGGGCCCAGTCCACCACCTTCATCACCGCTCCTTCCTCCCCTTCAAGGACGGCCTCCACCGACCCGTCTGGGATGTTCCTGACCCAGCCCGCCACGCCCCCGTCTGCGGCCGCCCTGGCCATCGTCGCCCTGAAGAAGACGCCGTGCACGAGCCCCGTTATCTTCACTCTGACGCAGATTCTTGCCATCTCGAACTCACTTCATTGAACCGATGATGTTGACAATCCCTTCTCTTACGAAGGAGACTGCAAGAGCCGCAATCAGGAGCGCCGTGATCCTCGAAAGGGCGCGCGAGCCGTTCTCCCCGAGGATCCTCTGGACCCAGTCGCTCTTGGCGAGTATCGCGTAGGCTACCAGGGCGTTGCCGGTTATCACCACGAAGGTCATGAGCGGACCGTAGGGGGGATTCGCGAGTATCACCACCGTCGATATGGCTCCAGGCCCGGCCAGAAGCGGAGTCGCGAGGGGGAAGACCGCGACCTCAGAAGCCTCCTCGTTCTCGGGCTTGACCCTCCCGCTCAGGTGCTCGAGAGCCACCATGAACAGGACAATCCCCCCCGCGACCCTGAAGTCGTCCAGGGTGATTCCGAGGAGGTCGAAGATGACCCACCCGAGATAGGCGAAGACGTACAGTATCACCGTGGCCACCAGCACAGACTGCCTGACAATCCTCGCGCGCTCCTGGGGGAAGGGCTTCGTGACCGCCATGTAGATCGGGACGCTCCCGATGGGGTCGAATATCGCAAAAAGGAGAGCGAACGAGCTGACGAACAGCGCCAAGTCGAACGACAGGAAGGATGAAGCCATCGCCAGGATTCGCCGCACGGAGACGCCGTCAAACCAATAAATAAGCTGCAGAGACCGAACCGCCTGTGTCAGCCCAGGTCGAAACCTCCGACGTGGAGCGCGAGCTGTCCAAGGTCATCGACCCTGAGCTTGGGAGGTCGATCACCGACCTGAAGCTGATCGACAAGCTGACGGTAACCGGAGGCTCGGTGGAGGTGGAGTTCCACCTGACCGCGCCCTTCTGCCCGCCCGTGTTCGCCCTGAAGATCGCAAGCGACATCAGAGCGGGGGTCGCTTCCGTGAGGGGAGTCACTGACGCGAAGGTTACGCTCAGGGGGCACTACCTTGCCGACGCCGTCAACAAGCAGGTAAACAAGCCGCCCCAACGCTAGCCCGGTCTCGGCGACGACAGACGGCGGTTCCCTGCGGGCTTGGAATGTATATAGAAAGGCGCACGTGTCGATGGCCCATGAACGCGAGGAAGGTCCTTGAGATGGGGGGCGGAACGCTGCTCGTCTCGCTGCCGAAGGCATGGGCGCGAAAGAACGGCGTGATGAAGGGGTCCACCGTGGCCGTGGACGAGTTGTCAGGGCGGAAGCTGATCATAAGGCCCATCGAAGGCGGGGAGGACCGGCCCCGAGAGGTGTCGTTGGAGTACACCGGCGGCGACATGGTCACATTGACCAACGACATTACGGGGGCATACCTGTACGGCTACGACGTCATCCGGCTGTGGGGCAAGAAAGTGATTTCCCGAGAGGACAGGGCTCGACTGAAAGAGACCCTGTCGAGGCTGATAGGCCTTGAGATAATGGACGAAGACTCGAAGCAAATAACGGTCCAGTTCCTGCTGGAGCCATCTGCAATCAACCCCGAGAGGATTGTCAGGAGGATGTCGGGGATAATCGAGGGGATGATCAAGGACACCGCCGAGGCCGTTGGCAGGAACGACCAGAAGCTGCTCTCTCTGGTGGCGGAGCGGGACGACGAGGTCGACAGGCTCTACTTTCTGCTCGTGCGGACCATCAGGACGGCCAGCATTCATCCCGAGATCGCGGAGACCTACGGCCTGCTGGCAGTGGATGTGCTCGACTACCGGGTGCTGGCGAGCTTCCTCGAGAGCGTCGGGGACGCGGTGTCAGAGCTGTCGAAGCGGCTCCTCGGGGTAAGACTCCCGAGGAGGGTGGGGAAGGAGTACGCTTCCTGCCTGTCCATGATACGCGACATGAACGAGCTGGCGACTCAGTCATTCCTCTCGCGGAGGCCCGGGAGGCCCCCGGAGTCCTATTCGAGAATCAGCGAGCTAGCGGCTTTGGTGGGCCGGACTCTGGTCGGCATAACGAAGATCCCGGAGGCCGGGCCCCAGATGGTGGAGCCAATCGGGGCGCTGGAGCGGGCGAGCAAGCTTCTTCTGGATATATCGGACCTGAGTGTCACCGCGCGACTTGTTTCCTAAGCCCCGAGACCGAGTCTCTTGCAACCAAGACCGCAATGGAATCAGACTGGCAGACCCCCGCAGAGGCGGCGGGGATTGACCTCAACCTCGAAGGGAACAGATGGATGCAGTTAATCAGGGCGGCGAGTCGAGCAAAGGAATAGGCGTTCTCGGCGAGACATTATCCACAATACCAGAACGAGAACGGAGCCGAGGGGCTGACCGTAGAACCGTTGGCCACCTCATGACCGCCTAAGACGACCCCGCAACTGAAGATTGCAAACGATGGGGATTCCCAAGTTGTGGAAGTTCCCCTTCCACCGAAGTTAGCAATAGAGTAGGGAAGGAACGGAACGAACAAGAATATGATGCCTACCACGACGATGATTACGCCGAGGCGCAGAACCTTTCTCATACCTGCGACGAGAGAGAGCCGCGTGATTTAGGCTTATGCACCGCAGACGTATCTACGACAACGACAGAAGGAGATGCACAGGAGACGCATTAGAACCCCTTGCCCGCTCGTAACGCTTAATTATGCAGACCAGTCCGATAATATGTGCCGAAGTACCTTTTCGTTACCGGCGGCGTGATGTCGGGTCTCGGCAAGGGCATAACCACATCCTCTGTCGCCAAGCTGCTGCAGCTCTCGGGCCTCGAGGTGTCTTGCCTCAAGATAGACCCCTACCTTAACTTCGACGCGGGGACCATGAACCCGATCACACACGGAGAGGTCTTCGTGACCGACGACGGAGGGGAGACCGACATGGACCTGGGGACCTACGAAAGGTTCCTTAACCGCGACCTCACTCGGGCGCACAACATCACCACGGGCCAGGTCTACAAGAAGGTGATCGACGACGAGAGGAAAGGGAGGTTCCTCGGCAAGTCTGTCCAGATAATCCCGCACATAACAGACGAGATCAAGAGGAGGATCCGGGAGCTCGCGGTCAGCTCGGGGGTCGACGTCATGGTCGTAGAGTGCGGAGGGACGGTCGGGGACATCGAGAGCCTTCCGTTCCTGGAGGCGTTCAGGCAGATGAGGATCGAGGAGGGACCCTCGAAGACGCTTTTCATTCACGTGAGCCTTGCCCCGGAGCTTTCAGTCGTCGGGGAGATGAAGACGAAGCCCACCCAGCATAGCGTTCAGGAGATGAGAAGGATAGGGATCCAGCCGGATGTTCTGGTGATCAGAGGGACGAGAGCCCTGCCGAAGGAGGCCAAGGAGAAGATAGCCCTCTTTACGAGCGTCCCCTTCGAGAGCGTCATATCCAACCCGGACGTCGAGTCGATCTACCACGTTCCCCGGCTCCTGGAGAGGGAGGGGATACTCAGGCCTACGCTCAGACAGTTCGGAATCAAGGCCCGGCCCTCGATGAAGGCGTGGAACGATGTCGCGGACAGGTTCACGGAAGGCTCCAAGGTCATCCGTTTAGCCATGGTCGGGAAATACGCGAGCCTCGCCGACAGTTACGTGAGCGTGAACCAGGCGCTGATTCACGCAGGGGCGGTTAACGGGGTCACGCCGAGGATAACCTGGATCGAATCCGAGGAGATGGAGGAAGACGGGGGGAAGCTGAGCACCCTGGAAGCCTTCGACG
>DATFYP010000093.1:0-3320 GCA_035314985.1 Nitrososphaerales archaeon | reverse complement strand
CAGGCTGTCACAGGAGGTGCGTTCGGGCCGAAGTCGGACGAGACCCCGTTCGATGTCTGCTCGACAGCAGCCCTCGCGGCCGTGAAGTTCCGCCGGCCCGTCTACTGCGGCCTGGACAGGGAGGATTCGATGGTGATGCACACGAAGAGGCACCCGTTCGTAATCAGCCACAAGACGGGGGTCAGGTCAGACGGGATGCTGATGGCCGATGAATCGAGAATCATCGGCGACACGGGCGCCTACGCGTCGCTCGGTGTTTTCGTGATCGTCAGGGCGACGTTCCATACGGTGGGGGCCTATGAGATCCCCAACGTCAAGGCCGACTCGTACCTGGTTTACACCAACAACACGTACGCCGGGAGCCTCAGGGGATTTGGAGGTCCACAGGCCCTGTTCGCCATCGAGAGCCAGATGGAGGAGCTCGCGCGCAAACTCAAGATGGACCCGCTCGATTTCAGGCTGAAGAACATGCTAGTCCCAGGGAAGAAGAACGCGACCAGCGCGGTGATGGACGCGAGCTGCGGGCTCCCGCAGTGCGTCGAGAAGGTCGTTGCTTCGAGCAACTACAGGGAGAAGGCGAGCCGGTACAGGAATCAGACTGGGAACCTAAGGAGAGGGTTGGGGATCGCGCTGCTCATGCATGGGAACTCCCTAGGCCCGGAGGGGAACGACTACGGCGCCGTCCACATGCAAGTCCTGTCAGACGGGAGCGTGTCTGTTGGGTCAGGGCTGACCGAATATGGGACAGGGGCCATTTCGGGGATGATGCAGGTCGCGTCCAGCGTCATCGGCGTCCCTCTGTCCCGGTTCAGGCTCGAACGTCCAGACACTTCGAAGCACCGGGAGAGCGGACCGACCGTGGCTTCGAGGGTCGTGGTGATAGGAGGGAACGCGGCCAAGGACGCCGCCGAGAAGCTGAGGGGGAAGATACTCCCCCTGGCTGCGGAGTTGCTGAAGATCAATGAATCGGATGTTGCGATGGCCGACGGGGTCGCCTTCGACCGGGGGAACCCGTCTGCCACAGTCCAGTGGGACGACATGGTCGCCGAAGCCTACAGGAGGGGCATCAGCCTGAAGGAAGACGGCTTCTTCATGGCACCGGCCGCGCCCTGGGACCAGGAGACGGGACAAGGGACCCCCTACGTGCAGTACACCTGGGGGGCGCTCGTGGTCGAGGTCGAGGTGGACATGGAGACGGGGTACTACAAGGTCGTCGGCGCTCACGCGGCCTACGATGTGGGCAAGGCAGTGAACCCGAACGGGGTCCTGGGGCAGATCTACGGCGGGACCGTCCAGGGGCTAGGGTACGCCATGATGGAGGAACTCCTCCACAGCGACGGGGTCGTGGTCAACCCCAACCTCGGCGACTACTACATCCCCACTTCGATGGACATCCCGGCAGAGTTCAAGGCGTTCATTGTAGAGATCCCTGGGACCCTCGGGCCCTTCGGGTCGAAGATAATCGCGGAACCTCCCATCGTCCTCCCCGGTCCCGCCGTCAGGAACGCGGTGCTCAACGCGACGGGAGTTTCGGTGGACGATCTGCCCGTTACCTCGGAGAAGGTCCTGATGGGAGCCCGCCGGAAGCAGACGCCACTGGCGGCGTCTTCATGAGACGAAGGGACTCACGAACATCTGGCTGTCCACGTCGTACATCCCCTTGTCCGTTATCCTCGCATGAGGGATGACGGAGAGGGAAAGCAGGTTCGGGAGCGGCATGTAGGGGTGGTCGAGGACCCCCATCTTCCTGAAGGCGGCCCGCAGCTCTTCTACCTCTCTGGATATTTGGGCCAGTCCGTGGTCTGATATGAGGCCGGCTATCGGGAGCTTCACCATTGCGAGGGTCTTCCCGCCAAGGACGGCCGCGATCCCCCCCTTGCTCTCGATCACAAGGTTGGCTGCGGTCAGCATGTCGGACTGGTTCGTTCCCACGACCAGAAGGTTGTGGGAGTCGTGGGCCACGGTGGTGGCCATGGCGCCCCGGCGGATCAGGTTCCTTGCGAAACCGAAGGCCCTGTTCCCGTTCTTCCCGTGCCTCTCGAAGACGAAGACGAGCGCCACGTCGCCCAGCAGAAGCTTGCCGTTCCTTACCTTCAGCTTCGCCCGGTTCAGCTTCGTGAGGATCATGTTGGCGAAGGCCTGACCCTGGTCTTCGTGCTCGACGAATCCGCTGAAGTCTATGGTATTGACTTCCGCGACTCCGTTGGCCACGGGAGGCGCGACTGCGAAGTCTTCCAGCCTCAGAGGCTTGAGCTTCATCGTCTCCCGGGTTGCGCCGTCGAACGTCCCTTCCTCCAGGTCGAGGAGCATCTTCCCGTTCTTGGCAACGGGGGCCCCGTTGGCGATGACCAGCTTGACGTTGAACTTCCTCAGGTCGTCGAGGAGGACGATGTCTGCCACGCGGCCCGGGGCGATCGCGCCGAGGTCGAATTTCCTCATGTGGAGGGCCGGCCTCAGGGTCACGCTCCTCACAGCCTCCACGGGGTCCAGGCCAGCCTCGATGAATGACCTGCAGACGTAGTCGAGGTGCCCCCACTTCGCAAGGTTGTCGGGGAGGACGTCGTCTGTGCAGAGGATCAGGTTGTAGGGGTGCGGGATCTTCCGGAGCGCCTTGGCGAACTTCTTGGGATCCAGGATGTAAGGTCCCCTGAGTTTGACGTACAGTCCCAGCCTGAGCTTCTCCAGGGCAGCCTCCACCGTGAAGTTCTCGTGGTCTGCCTCGGCCCCCGAGGCGACGTAGGCGTTGAGCTCGAGCCCCGTCAGGAGCGGCGCATGTCCGTCTATGACGGCGCCGTGTTCCAACCCGACCTGGACGATCCGCATGAGCTTTTCGTCGCCCCTCAGCACACCCGCGTAGTCCATGAGCTCCCCCAGCCCCCAGACACCATCCCAGGCTAGCATTTCCTTGATGTCGTCTGGAGTAAGGTCGGCCCCGGCTGTGACGGCGGACGACTCGGGGACGCAGGTCGGCACAAAGTAGTAGAGTTTCTGCGGCAGACCCCGACTGTCGTCCACCATAGCCTTCACCCCCGCCTTCCCCATGACGTTCGCAATCTCGTGGGGGTCGGCGAAGGCGGTGGTCAGCCCGTGGGGGAGTGTCGCGGCGGCGAACTTCGAAGGTGTCATCATACTGCTCTCGACGTGCAGGTGCGAGTCTATCAGGCCGGGAATCGCCACCATCCCCTTCGCGTCGATGGTTCGGGCGGCGGGAGGGCACCCCCGCGGCGTTCCTACATAGACTATGCGGTCCTTGTAGATCCCGACGGACGCATCCTGCATCTCACCTGTGAAGACGTTCAGCAGGGTCGTGTTGCGAAGGG
>DATFYP010000092.1:0-4197 GCA_035314985.1 Nitrososphaerales archaeon | reverse complement strand
AACCGAGGCGAGCCCGGCCGCCGACAAGGCATAGGTCGCCGTCACCGCGACCACGACGTTCGCAGAAGCCTTCAGCGTGTTCCTGACTGTGAAGTCGGTCATCTTCGCCCCGATCACCCCGAGCGCGGCTGCGGAGACGACGATCAATAGGTTGGAGACTTCGATCATGGCCGGGGGTACCGTCCCTACGAGCAGCCCCGAGGGGCGGAAGTTGGAGAGCCCTGGCCGCACGGTGCCGCTGAAGGACTGCAGGACCGCTTCGACAAAGGAGACCCCGAAGGCGAGTAGCACAGGCGAGGCGTAGGCAAGCAGCATGTACGGGCGCATTTCCGCCTGCGTCGCCCGCTTCATTTCGACCACCTTGCCCGTGTAGGCGGAGAGCTGGTAGACGGTCTCCACGGTTCCGCCCCCCGAACGGCCCATCTCCCCTAGGACGAAGAAGGCCATCTTCGCGAGCCTCGTCTTCGGGTCGACGGCCAGCTCGTCGACCGGCGTTCCTGCCTTCAGCTGCACCGCCGCGCGGGCCAGCACCCTGTCGAACGAGGCGTTGTACCTGTTGTGGGCCGCGATGCTCACGAGCGACCTCGTCAGGTCGTACTCCTGCCTCTTGTACTCGAGTACGTCCTTCATGAACTCGGGAAGCGCCTCGTCGATTTCGCGCATTTCGACCCGCTGCTCCCGGACCGAGATGCCGTAGACTACGAGGAAGACAAACAGGGCAGATGCCGCCGCCACCCAGAACTGCCGAGTCAGGGCAGCCACTCCGAGGCCTGGGAGCGAGAGCAGCAGGCTTCTCGCAAAGTCCCCCTCGAGCGCCTGCTCACCCACGGGCTGCATCCTGCCGGCGGCATAGACCAGGAGGACGGTGAACAGCGGGACGCACACCCCGGTGAACACCGTCAAGCCCAGGACGGAGATGTTCGGTGAAAAGATCCCCACGACCATCAGCAGCAGCGGGATGACGCCGAAGACGGTTATCATCGAACTCCCTATCATCCCGGCTCTGCTCGCGTACCTCGTCCACCCCTCCTCGAGCTCCCTGAGGAGCGAGCCGCTCTCTCCCGTAAGGTAGGCGGGGATGTCACCCCCGCTTCTCACCTTGCTGGTGTACCCGTAGAGGAAGGCGCTGAACTTCCTCGACGGATGGTTCGAGGCAAGCGCCTCCAGGGACGCATTGGGGTCTTCCCCGAAGACAACGACGTCGCGCTTGACAAGGAGCGCCTCCTTCTGGATTGCCCTGAACACGTCAGACCCGGTTATTCCGACGAGAATCGCGTAGAGCGGCTCCCCCGCGCTCCCCAGAACGTTCACAAGAATCGAGAAGAAAGGCAGCTCCTTCTCCACCCCTTCGCGCCGCTGTGAAACCCTGTCCCGCAGTCGGACCTCGACCGCGAAATAGGCGACTAGGGGGAAAAGGCCCAGAACTGCGAACGCCGGGGAGACCAAGAAAGACAGAACCAACGCGGCCGCGGCCGCGACGGGGGCGGCGATGACGGACGCAGCGAGGCTCCTGGCCGACAGCGCATAGGGGTTCCCGACTTCCCCCGCCTTCGAGAGGAGAGTGGCGATTCGCGCCGCCCTGCGCTCGGCGAGGCGTCTCAGATGCGCCCGCCCGGTGACGAACCCGACCACCTTGTCCTCGGAAGCGTTGCGCCTCAGGAAGCCCCTGACCTCCGGAGGCCAGAGCTTCAGGCCCCTCGCGCAGAAGACCGCAATGGAGAGCATGCAGGGCAGCGCGGCGGCTAGCTCGGCGTTCCGAGTGGCCGCGTACAAGGCGACGGCGGTGGGGAAGAGCAGAACCGCGACAGCCCGCGCAAGCTTTACAGTCCTAGAGGCGGCCCATCCTGAGCGAATCTCGAAGCTGGCCGTCGTTCGCAGGGTTACGTAGGCTGCCCCTATCGCTGCTCCGACCCCGGTGTTCAGCAGGAGGACCCCCTCCAACTCTCCGAGGAGGTCTGGCCCTAGGGGGATTCCAAGGTACGCGTACAGGCAGGCCAAGGCAGAGAGGGCCAGAGCCAGGGGCAGAGCGAGCCTCCGGCCCTTCAACCTCGTCCCCCCTGCCTCTCCAGCTCTCGCAGCGACTCCTTGGCGGCGTACCGCTTGACCATCGAAGCCAGCCCCGACGGCGTGAGCTCGCCGGCCTTGATCGACTGCGATATGTACGCTGCCCGGTTTTCCAGGCCTTGCTGGACGCGGGAAGAAGTCCAGCCGAAGCTGTTCGCGATCTCGTTCAGCCTGAAGCTTCTGTCGAGCACCTCTGCGGGGGTGGTCGGGGCGAAGGAATCCTGGGCGTAATCGTACCTGAACACGTTCAGGATCTCGTGCCCGTCGGTCCCCACAGGGCGGATCTCGTCGACGCTCACCAGGCGCCTGACCACCCTCCCGTCAGGGAGCGGGGTCTTCCTCATGGTCGCTATCGCCGTGAGGTCCCGGACGTGGCCGGCGGCGAACCTCATCGGGGGGGTGGTCAGCCTCTGGACGCACCTTTCCGCATTCTCTGCGTGGATGGTGGTTATCGTGGAGAACCCGAGAGTGATGGCCGCCGCGACGGTCTCGGACTCCTCCCCCCTCATTTCGCCGAGGCTAAGTATCGTCGGGGAGAACCTGAGCGAGAGCTTCAGGAGGTCGGCGAGGGTGTATTCGTACCGCCCGGATGACGGAGACAGCCCGGCCCGGTGAGACCTGGTCTTCAGCCTCTGCCAGTGAAGGTGGTCAGGGAGGTTTACCTCCAGGACGTCCTCTGCGGTGACGATCTTCGAGCGGGGGTTCATGAGGGACAGGATCGCGTTCATCAGGGTGGTCTTCCCGGAGCCGGTCTCCCCGGCGACCAGCACGTTGGTGGTCCTCTCCAGCAGGAGCCAGAAGTAGGCGGCCATCAGCGCTGAGAGGGTCTTGTGGAAGTGGTCCTCCTCGTAGGTGGCCGATTCCCCTTCCTCCTGACGGAGGGCAGGGAGCCGGGGGCCCGCCTCCTCGGGGGCGGCGAGCTGGGCAATCGTCAGCGGGTTCTCCTTCTGCTTCCTCATCGCGAAGGTCGAGCCTGGTCGCGATATCTCGTCCCCCAGGGTGGCGGTCACCCTTCGGTCGGAGGCACCGTGCAGGGTCACCTCGAGTGATGGCTGAGCCATGGACACGGTCGTCCCGCCAAACTGCGCCATTCGCCGGACGAAGGCCTGGAGCCTGGCTTCACTCTCGTAGGAGATGTCGGTCTCCATGAAGACGTACTCGCTGAACCTCCTGTGGAGGACCCGGACAGGACGGTCGTACCTCGTCACGGAGATCTCCTCCACTGCGTCGTCGTTGACCAGGGGGTCTATCTCCCAGTATCCGGCGAACTCCTTCAGGAGAAAGTAGAGCAGCTTCGCCCGGGCCCTCTTGGCGAGGGGAAGGATCCCCGCCTTCTGCGCAGTCTCCCAGATGTACCTCTCCACCACCTCTTCTGCGCTGCCTGCAGCGTCCAACGGAATCGAGTTCCTGAGGTTGCTCCTCAGAAGGGTCAGCGCGCTCTGCTCATCAGCATCGAGGGGAGGCAGGGAGACCGAGTACTTCCCGAGGGAGTCGAGCTCGAAGATGGTGACGACCGCGGCCGCGTCTGGGTCGGCGCCGGCAGGGACCCGGTACCTGTCGAGGACGGGGGCGTCCAGGGGTATCTTCGGGGGCCTGGCCTCCGTCGGCATCGGCCCCAGAGGGGGCAGCACCGCCTTCGGTGGGCGGGCGCCGAGGAGGCTGCGCAGCCTGACCATCGTCGTACACTGGCTCCGGGCTTAAAGCACACGCTGACTCATGATGCGGCCACCTTCGGAGAGGAGGCCCCCGGAACGCAACCGCGCCGCTGGGGCGCCGGAAAGCCAAAACTGATTTCAGGCGCCAGTTTCCGCTCCTGGGGCATGGAAGTCAAGAGCGTCCAGCTGGCGGTCCCCGAAGGCCATCAATTGGTCCTGGGGCAGGCCCATTTCATCAAGACGGTGGAGGATCTGTACGAGGCCATGGCGACGTCGGCCCCCGGCATCCAGTTCGGTGTGGCGTTCTGCGAGGCCTCGGGCAAGGCGCTGGTGCGCTTCGATGGCAACGAGCCTGGCGCGACGGCGCTGGCGCGCGGGTACGCGTCGACCCTGGGGGCTGGACACTGCTTCGTCGTCGTCCTGAAGGGCTCTTTCCCGATCAACGTCCTGAACCGGATAAAGGCGGTCGAGGAGGTGG
>DATFYP010000091.1:0-5580 GCA_035314985.1 Nitrososphaerales archaeon | reverse complement strand
GGTGTACGTCTACGAGGGGCTGAACAAGGGGAGCCATCTCCTCGCCCAGATTCACCAGAAGGGAGACGATTGCCCACGAAAGAAGCGATAGTTCTCCTCTCGGGAGGAATAGACTCCGCGACCTGCGCCCTGCTTGCGAAGGAGAAGTACGTCACCAGGGCCGTGACGTTCGTCTATGGCGGAATCGCCAGAGGAGAACTCAGGGCAGCCCGAGAATTGGGGCAGGCTGTGGGAACACGGGAGCACAGGTTCGTAAGGTTGCCCGATATGAGAGAGGCCTCTGACACGGGCGCGAGATTCGAAGGCCTACCCCCCACTTACATCCCGATGAGGAACGCCGTGTTCTACTCCCTTGCAGCTTCCTTCGCGGAGGAGACGGGAGCGGACTACATCGTGGGAGGGCACAACAAGGACGACCTCAAGGTCTTCCAGGACGCGGGGCCTGCGTTCTTCGATAGCATGGAGGCCGCGCTCTGGGCAGGCTCGAAGGCGCTGAAGAGGAAGCGGCTGAGGATACTCAGGCCCCTCCAAGGGAAGACAAAGCCTCAGGTCATACGACTGGCGGCCTCTCTTGGGGTCCCATTCCAAGTCACTTGGAGCTGCCACTCGAATGGAACTCAGCACTGCTGGAAGTGCGAAGGGTGTCTCAACAGGGTCAGGTCCTTCGATTCCGCGGGAGTCTCCGACCCCCTCAGGGTCTCACGCCCAGAGAAAGTTTCATAAGGAATCACCTGGCGGACAGGTCGAATTGCAAGAGAGGGACAAAGGGGCATCCCCCATGGCCGAGATAATCGACACCACGGCCGACGTGCAGCTTGAGCCCTCCAGGCTTGCCGTGGACGCGGGCGTCGCTGACCTGCGCGTCTACTACAGGGAAGGGACGCTGACGGTTCCGGTCAGCCTCACGATCAGGACCTCCACGGGACTGCACAGAGGGGTTCACATGAGCAGGCTCGTGCACGCCGCCAACGGCAAGCGGGCCAAGAGCATGGAAGGGTGGCTGAGATGGATCTGCGCTGAGGTGAACAAGTCGCAGCCGAACACGGAGATTACTGGGTCCTTCGAGCTCCCCTATGACGACCAGTTCGCGAAGGTCGCCATGAGGGCAACGGAGAGGGGGGCCATCACCTACAGGTTCGTCGTCCAAGGGATAACGGCGTGCCCGTGCAGCAGGAAGATGATCGGCATCGGCCACATGCAGAGGGCGGAGATCACGCTCATCCTGAAGAGCGGCACTGCGTTGAACTCGCGGAGCGCGGTCAAGAAGGTCGAAGAGTGCTTCTCGGCAGCCCCCAAGGAGGAGATGAAGCGGGTCGAAGAGGCGAAGAAGATTCTCGAGGCCCAGGCCAACCCAAGGTTCGCGGAGGACCTTGTAAGGGAGTGCGTGAAGAGGTTCCCCAACGCCCTGTTCGTGAGCGGAAGGTGCTTCGAATCAATCCACGCTCACGACGCGATTGCAACCTGGTCGGCAAGGCCGGGATGGGTGCCGGCCGTCTAGGCGGAAGAAGGAACCACCTATCACCTTAAATCGAGAACGGGGGGCGGAGGCATCGAAGGATGTCGACGCTTCGGATCGGGACCTCGGGCTGGTCGTACAACGAGTGGGCGGGGGTCTTCTACCCCAGCACGACCGCAAACAAGCTCTCCTTCTACTCGAAGGTCTACGGGACCGCCGAGATCGACTCTACGTTCTATGCGCTTCCGTCGAAGGGGATGGTGCTCGGCTGGTCGAGGTACACTCCCGAAGGCTTCGTCTTCTCGGTGAAGCTCCCGCAGACCCTGACCCATGAGAAGAGGCTCGACATCAAGAACGGGGCCGAGGGGGATCTGATTCGGTTTCTCAGCCTCATGAAGCCCCTGATCGCTGCCGGGAAGATGGGGCCGGTGCTGATACAACTCCCCCCGAGCTTCTCGTACGAGGGGGACTTCGAGAGACTGGAGGGATTCCTGGGGGCGGTCCCCGAGGACGTGAGGTTCGCGGTCGAGTTCAGGCACCCGTCCTGGCTCCGGGACGACGTCTGGTCGCTCCTAAGGAAGAAGAAGGTCGCGAACACGATTGTCGACGAGCCTCTGCTTCCTCCGGACCTGGTCGTCACGGCCGACTTTGCTTTCATCAGGTGGCACGGCAGGGGGAGCCGGCCGTGGTACAACTACAGATACAGCTCCCAAGAGCTGGCCGCGTGGGTGCCGAAGGTGAAGGAGGTGGCCGGTAGGGTGAAGGAGACGTTCGGGTACTTCAACAACCACTTCAGGGGGTTCGCGGTGGAGAATTCGTTGAAGATGATGGGGCTCCTCGGACAGTCCACCCCCGAGCAGGAGGAGGCCGGGGCAAAGGCCGCTCGGTTCCTCGACTCGGGAGGGAAGGCGACGGATGAAGGGAGCATGCTGGAGTTCATCGGCGAGAAGGGAGCGGCGAAGCGTTGAAGGTCAAGCTGCTCCTAGACGGTAACAAGCCCAAGGTCGGGGAAGAGGAGCTGAGGGAGGCGGTACGGGCAGCGGGGATGGACGTAGTGACAAGGAAGGCCGACATCGGAGTCGTCGTCGGCGGAGACGGAATATTCAGCATGTACGGCAGGACCGAGCCCCTGCCGCTTCTCTTCGTGGGAGTCAAGTCGAGGGCTGCCACGGGTTCGAAGGCGTATCTCGCCGCCGCCTACTTCAACGAGCTGCCAGAGGTGCTCCGCGAGGTCGCCGCCGGGAAGTTCACGGTCGAGAAGCACAAGAGGCTGAAGGTGCTGAAGAACGCCAGGGTCCTCGGCGAGGTGTTCACGGACGTCTATCTTCAGCGGGGAGCGGAGAGCAACTGCATAAGGTACAGGGTCAGGGTGAGCGGAGAGGGGCTTTCGATAGACGAGGCGGCCATAGGGGACGGGGTGGTGGTTTCGACATCGGCAGGCTCGACGGGCTACTACTCATACCCTGACAAGATCAACGGGGAGTCTGTCGAGGTCGCAGGCCACGCGGGCATATCCGGTAACGAGGTGGGGATCTGCCACGTCGTCCCCACCTTCACCGAGCGCCGCGGGACGGGCGACCACCCCCTGAGGTACACCGTGCCGTGGGGGAGCAGGATTGAAGTCTCAATCACGAGGCGTGCAGATGCGCGGCTCTACGGGGTCAGTTCGGGGCGGGAAGGCGTGAAAATCGGTCTGAAGGACGTAATCACGGTTCTCCCGAGCGAGAACGCCACCGAAGTGGTTTCGCTCATCCAGTAGGCGAGGTCATCCGATCAGCCGAGAGGCTCTACGCCGGTCACGATGTAGTCGACCGACTCCGCGATGTAGGTCGCATGGTCGGAAATCCTCTCAAGGTACCTCAAAATCAGCACCGCCGACAGAGAGCAACGTTGGTCGCCCTTCCGGTCCATCACACCCCTGAGGTGCTTCCTGTAGCGGTCGTCCACGAAGTCGTCCATCCTCGGGACCCTCCTCGCGAGGGCGACGTCCCTCCTGGCGAAAGCGTCGATGCTCATCCTAATCATCTCCTGCGTCTTCTGTGCCGTCTCCGCGACGACAGTGTGGTCGCACTTGCTAAGGTCCCCGAACATGTCGAGCACCTCGACGATGTCCTTCGCATAGCGACCGTATCTGAAGAAGCCGTAGGAGATCTCGAAGCAGGCCTTGATCAGCCTCAGGTCAGAAGCGACGGGCTGGTACCTCGCGATGACCTCCATCGAGAGGTCGCTCACCTGGCGGTGCAGCATCTGAAGGTGCTCGGCCCACTCCCTCACCTGGGTTGCCTTGTGGCCTTTCTCGTACGCTTCGATTGCGGAGGCCACGGCGTTCTCGGACATCGTGGCCATCTCGAGCAGGAGGCTGTTCAGCTTGTCCAGACCCATGTCCATCAGTCTTGGCAATCTTCCACCCTCACCCGAACTTCCCTGTGATGTACCTCTCCGTCAGCTGTTCCGCAGGGTTCTCGAACAGCTTCGCCGTCTCGTCGAACTCGATTAGCTTGCCCAGGTACATGAAGGCGGTGTAGTCGGCAACCCTGGACGCCTGCTGCATGTTGTGTGTGACGATCACCACAGTATAGGTGTGTTTCAACTCCGCTATGAGCTGCTCAATCTTCGCAGTAGCGGTGGGGTCGAGCGCCGAGCAGGGCTCGTCCATCAGCAGGACCTCGGGCTCGATGGCAAGGGCCCTCGCGATGCACAGCCTCTGCTGCTGCCCCCCAGAGAGGCTTGCGCCGGACCTCTTGAGCTCATCCTTGACTTCGTCCCACAGATAGACCCGTTCCAGGCATCTCTTCGTGACCTCGTGCAACTTTCCCCTGTCCTTCACCCCGGTCAGCTTGAGCCCAGCCACGACGTTGTCGGCTATAGACATGTTCGGGAACGGGTTCGGCTTCTGGAAGACCATCCCGACTCTTCTTCGGACGTCGACAGGATCCAGCTCCGGACCGTAGATGTCGACCCCGTCGAAGAGGACCTGCCCGGAAACCTTCGACCCGGGCACCAGGTCATGCATCCTGTTGAGGCATCTGATCAGCGTCGACTTCCCGCAACCAGATGGCCCGATCATGGCGGTCACCATGTTGGGTCTGACGGAGAGGTCGACGTCGAACAGGGCCTGCTTCTGGCTGTACCAAGCGTTCAGTTTCCTTACCTGGATCTTGGGATTTGCGGCCGCGGTTCGGGGCGCTTCGGCGTATGCACCGACGTCTTCCACCCTCTTCATCTCGCCGCTAAGCGTGAGCTCTCCCACCCCTGGTCGCAATCCGCACCCCGATGTTGATAACCATGATGGTCACTATTAGGACGAAGGCCGCCCCCCAGGCGAGCCTGACCCAGTTCTGGAACGGGGAAGTCGCGAAGTAGTAGATGTAGTAGGTGAGGGAGGCTGCAGGCTGGAACGGGCCCGAGAACCAGAGAGTACTGATGCCGGCCGTGAGGATCAGTGGCGCAGTCTCGCCCATGACCCGCGCGACCGCCAGGAGAGAGCCGGTCGCGACGCTCCCCTTTGCGTTCGACACAACCAGCAGGGTTGTACGCCACTTCCTGATTCCCAACGCCATGGAAGCTTCCCGCAATGAATTCGGTACGAGCTTGAGCGCTTCAGCGGTGGTATTGGAGATTATCGGCATCATCATGATGCCCAATGTAAGCCCACCTGCGATGATGCTGAACGAGCGAAACGGAAGAACAAGCAGGATGTAGCCGAGGATTCCAAAGACTATCGAAGGGTTCCCCGCGAGGACATCGCCGAAGAAGCGGACGGTGTACCCGTACCAGTTGCTGCCGTATTCCGAAATGTACACTCCTGAGAACAGGCCGAAGGGAAAACCTATCGCCGTGGCGAGGCCCACAAGGATGAGGGTCCCCTGAACTGCGTTGCCAAGCCCGCCTACAGCGCCCGGCAATGGCGTCGGGGGGAGCTCGGTGAAGAAGGCTAGGTTCACCGAGGAGATGCCCAGAGCAGTGACATCGTACAGGATGCTGGCTAGAGGGATTACCGCGATCACGACAGCCAAGACGCAGAACGAAATCAGTATCCTGTCGGCGACCATTCTGCGGAGGTTCATAGGTAGGAGGCAGCTCCCCGGCTCTTCACGAGCCGTCCGACGAGCAGCCGGGCCGCG
>DATFYP010000090.1:0-6561 GCA_035314985.1 Nitrososphaerales archaeon | reverse complement strand
GCATACCTCATCGCGACAGAGGCCGGGGCGGTGGCGACCTCCCCCGAAGGAAAGAGGCTTGACCTCGCGCTGGACCTGAAGACGAGGTTCAGCTACGTGGCGTCTGCAAACCAAGAGCTGCACCGAGAGGTCCTGGCGAAGCTGACACTCGGGTGAGGGCGTCCCCGACGCTCTAAAGCGAAGGAAATTCAGAGTCAGCCGAGAAATGCTAGGAGCTCCGCGAGCTTCGGGAATAGGTGGTCGGGCTTCCATTCCTTCTTCGCCCTTGCCCCGACTAGAGCTACCTCGGCTCCGACCTCCTTTCCGGCGGCCAGGTCGCTCATCTTGTCGCCGACGAAGAGCCCCTGGCTCGGCCTCGTCCCGAGGGCCCGGAAGGCAGCCCGGAGCTGCTCCGACCTCTCCAGAGAGTCTTCCCTGGTCAAGATTAATCGAAAGCTGTCAGTGATTTCGTATCGGTCCAGAACCCTGGTGCAGGCCGCCTTCCCCTGCATGGTGATGAGTGCCACTCTCGATTCGGCCGCGAGGCGGGAGATCAGGTCGAGTGCCCCCGCTATCGGGGTGGCCCGTTCGGCAGCGGGCGACTCGTGGGCATCTATGGCGACGAAGAGGCGGGCGCGGAGTGGGGCATCGGTCGACGTGAGCTTCTCGATGACAGTGAAGATGGAGACCTCCTCCATGCGCACCCCGGTGAGCGCGTAAAGGTCCCGCCTGACCGCCTTCCAGTCGACAGGCAGGTCGAAGAGGGTGCCGTCGAAGTCGAAGACGAACGCCGAGTACTTGGCCTCAGATTTCATCTATCAAGCGACCGTCCGAGACTCCTACCCCTCCCCAGAACCGGCGGAAAGTAGCAGCCTTGGGCTTGACGGCGACTGAGGCCGGAGGCTCCCCTAGCGCCTCCTTGACTGCCATCCAGATCACATTCACGCCGCTGAAAATGCTGGCCACCATGGTTCCCTGTACTCTGGGGTTGCACTCGAGGACCTTGGGGACTCCGTTCGCGTCAAGCTTGAACTGGAAGCCGAAGGCGTACCTGAGACCGATGTCCTTCGCTGCGCCAAGGGTGTACTTCGCGATGTCCTTCCGATCTTCAAGGGTGGTCTGGAAGCTTATGCCGTTGACAATCTCCTCCCTCTTCCTCGGGATGGCGACCTGCGCCCTCCTTCCCACGAATGCGTCTACCGAGTATTCGGGGCCCGGTAGGTACTCGCTGACAAGCAGCTCCGGGAAGTCAGGACTTGCGCCTCTGCCGAGGATCCTCTCGAGCTCCTCGAGGGTCGTCTCAGTGGCGCTCGGCTTCTCGGTGAGGAACCTCTCACGGTTCCAGGAAGACCCCGCCGTGAGCACCCTGAACCCCCTGCTCCCGAAGGAGACCGAGGGCTTCACGACCACTGGGGTCTCGGGATAGCCGAGCTGGCGAGCCTTCTCTGCCAAGCCGGAGAGGCTCCGGACCAGGAAGTACTTCGGGTGGGGGAGCCCGAGCCGCTCGAAGGTCTTGAGCAATTCGTACTTGCTGTTTGCCCGCCTTACCGCCGACCCGCCTGACACGGCGACGGGGACTTTCACTTTCTTCAGGGATGCCGAAAGTGCCATCGTCTCTCTCGTGGTCTGCGGGATGACCAAGTCGACCCCGTGGCGGCCGCAGAGCCGGTTCACCTCGTCCACGTAGCCGTCTGCCTCGGGCGGGGGGACAACGGCGAACTCGTCAACCCAGTGCTTCCCGACGGCGTCCTTCTTCAGGTCAGACCCCAGGAGCCGAACTTCAGTCCCTTCGCCGTTCTTCTTGAGCGCGTAGATGGTTCCCCTGGTCCCTGGCGCGCCGACCCCCGTCAGCAGGATGGAGACCTTTTTTCTCGCCACGCGACGATAGCCTACTCTACCACTTCTCGCGAATGATGTCGAAGGCCTCGGCGTACTTCGACTTCACCTGGATCCCTCTCACCATTGCAATGGACCGGATGTAATCGAGAGAGAAATAGGGGCGTTTCAGCGAGAACTGAGTCTTGTATGCCTGGAGGGCCTCCCACTTCTTTTCGAGGTGCCTCTCCTCCAACGTGATGAACCCGCGGGTCGGGAAGGTGATGGTGTTCCAAGGGAGTTCGTAGCCCCACATCGTTATCTCCTTGAAGGCTCGGAGGCCCTCGTTGTACAGGGTCTGATGGTCCTGGTGCAAGTCCTGGCTGCTTGGGAGAAACACGACGTCGGGCTTGACCGACCCCCTCAGCTTGACCAGCTCTTCGAGGACGTCTTGCCTGCTGTAAGAAAGCTTCCTGACCGCGTAGTCATAGACGGAGAGTCTGTTCTTCTTGACGCCCAGGATCCGCATCGCCTCGTAGAACTCTTCGCGGAGCGCCGTCTTTGGGAAACCCTTCGGGACCGAATCCCCTGCCGTCGAGAAGGCGGCGACGAATATCTCCGCCTCCCCCTCCTCGGCGAACCTAGCAATCGTCCCCCCGCAGCCAAGCTCGACGTCGTCGGTGTGCGGAGCCAGCATCAGCATCCTGTTGAAGCGTCTCACCAAGGGGCTCGCGTCAGCCTCGCCATGCTGAAACGTCTTACAAAAGCCTTGAGGCTCTCGTCCTTGATGAGGTTGGGTCGTAGGGGGCCAGGGTTGAGCTTGGCTGACATGTAGCCAGCCAGCATGGTGACGCTGGCCCTCCTTGTCTGGGTCCCCCTTCTGCTCCAGACGAAATTCAGGCCGAACCTGAGGAAGACGAACACTGAAGGGAAGCCGAGGCTGAACATCGCCCTCCCCCACCCGAAGAGGTTTCGAGGGGCGTAGGGGCGAAGGTGCCTGTACCTGACGTCCCCGAAGTTCCTCACCCTGAGGCCCGCCTGCATCGCCTTGTACAGAATCCACGTCTCCCAGCCGTAGGCCACAGGATACCTTCCGCCGAGGCTCTCCATGAACTCCGACCTGACGAACCGGCCGCCGCCGTGTGGCATCTGCCCCGACCTCCCTGCACCGCCGAGCCAAGAGCCAGAGGCGACGGCCAGCCCAGGGTCCGCGTCCATCCTGTCCATTATGGTCGAGGCGTAGTCCGGCGCAAGCCAGTTGTCGTCTCCGGAGACCATCATGTATCGAGGCATGGAGGAACCCCTGCTCTCGCCTAGGGCGCGGGCGATGCCGAGGTTGAGCAGGACGGGAACCCTGCGGATGTCCCTCGTGGTCGACGACGTCTTCACGACGTGGAGGTCGGGGAAGGTCTTTGCCGTCCCCTTCAAGACCTCCGGGGTCCCGTCGGTAGAACCGTCGTCCACGACTACGATGAAGGCGGGCGGCTGCGACTGGGAGACTATCGAGCCTAGTGTCTCGCCGATGGTTTCTGCCCCGTCTCTCGTCACAAGGCAGCACCAGTAGCCGCTCCCGTATTGCAAACCTTGTCGCAGCCTCTTTCGTCGGATGGCACTCCTTTGGGTAGAAAAGCGTATTCCGCCAGGCCCCAAGGGAAGGCGGCGTCAGAGGCAGGCGCTACTCGCTCAGGAGGCCGGTCCCGTCAGCGAAGAACCTGCGCAGAATGAGCTCGAATGTGATCAGGTACAGTATCTTCTCCCTGTTGTCCCGGCTCCCTGCCATGTGCCCCGACACGAGCCCCAGAACATAGTCTCGCTTGACGATGCCGTATGAGTACATCAGCGATTCCTTGCTGACGAGAGTCCTGGCGACGAGGTTTCTCCAGGCTCGGGAGTGCCTGAGGGTTCCCGAGAGGTCCAAGTAGGCGTTCGTCTGGAACCGCCCGATCCTCCCCCTGGAGAGCCTGTAGACCGCGTCGTCCCAGGTCTTGAACGCCCTGTCGATGGCAACGCCCACCATCCACAGGGAGTAGGGGCGGTTGGGGCTCATCCCCGACCGCTCGTACTGGATCTTGGCGACGGATGGGTCGAGCTTCTTCAGGAACTTCCTGTAGGCGTGGTAGTGGTACCTCAGGGAGGGCGGGATGCTTGTGACCACGGCCATGAAGTCGTTGTCCAGTGTTGGGATGGTGTCTTCGAAGAAGTTGCGGGAAAGGACGTGCCCCATGATCGTGAAGTTCCTGACCCTGGTGCGTAAGGCGAACCAGTCCGCCCTGTCTGGGATCGTCTCCCCGCCTGATCGCACCATGGTCCCCAGGAAGTCCCGCCTCGCTTCGTCCCCCAGCCGCGAAAGGAACGCCGGCTCGAAGGCTGCCTTCATCTCCCCGTCCCCGAAGACCGCGAACCTCCGGTCCAGGATCGCTGCCAGCTCCGGGAGGCCCTTCGCCTCCATTATGCTCCCCCTAAGGAAGCTGCCGCCCAGGGTCAGGTCGAGGGCGAAGCCGTCAATGGAGACGTCCAGGGAGCCGTTGAGCCGCTCGTCGGCGTTCAGCAGGAATGAGATTCCCACTACTTCCTGGCCGTCCGACAGCCACACCACGTCCTCGGCGTACTTGGCGGTCATGTCGGGGTCGATGTAGCAGATCATGTGCCTGGTCCCGCAGGCCCTGGCCACCTTGCTCGCTATGGCGGCCTCCCTCGTCTTCGGCGCGGCGAAGGTGTATGCGGTGACCTTGCCCCGGTCCTCGCATGCCGCAAGCACTGACCTCGAGTCCAGCCCCCCGCTCAGAGCAACTGAATAGCGCAGGTCTGCCTGGGCAGTCCTGACCCTGACAGCTTTCCTGAGAGTGCTGACCAGTCTGTCACCGAACTCGCTTGCGGATGAGCGATTATCGGGATGGTACTCGAGGTCCCAGTACTTCTCGATGCTGAACTCGCCTTCGTGGAAGGTCAGGATAGAGGCGGGAGGGAGCCCCATGATGCCTTCGAACCAGGTGTCGTCGCCGAAGATGCAGAGCCGTCCGTAGCGGAAGAACTTGGACAGTGCGACGAGGTTCAGCTTCTTCTTGTAAGAAGGATACTTCAGGATGGCCTTGGGCTCTGACGCGAAGGCGAGCTCGGTCCCGCTGCGCCAGTAGTAGATGGGGCGCGTCGCGAAGCGGTCGCTGGCGAGGTGTACCTCTCCCGACATCCTGTCGAAGATCAGGAGGGAGAAGGATCCGTTAAGATCACCGATCGCGCTGGCCCCCCTCTCTCTGAACGCCTGGGCGACCCACTTCAGCCAGCCGTCTGCCGGGCCCGCCCCCGCGTCGTCCCGGATGCCGTAGGCCATCCCCTCCCCCACCACTCCCACCGACCCGTCTCTGCTGAAGACAGGCTGCTCTCCCTTGTTCAGTATCCCGAGATGTACCCTTGCCGCGTGTATCAGCTCGTCCCTGTAGTCCTCCCGGAGATGGGAGGGAAGGTGCCTCACCTCCCGCGCCATCGCATCGAGGGTTCCTTCAGGAACGGGGGCATCCTTGCTTACAAATCCCACGATGCCTACCAAATCACTCCCCCAGGAAGAAGCGGCCAGGGCCACCTGATTGATTTAAACATCCCCCGCCCCGAGAGATTTCCTGCCGTAGACTGGAGTCCCGGACGACCCGCCCCGCAGCATGATCATCGGCGCCGAGGGAGGTTGGCGTCGTTGGGACGCTCACCCCCTGATTGACAGCATGAGCCGTTCGTAGCGCACCAGCGCCCTGAAGAACCGGCCGACCACTCTGAGGTCCTTGAAGGCGTGCTCCATCACGTCCAGGTCCCTCGAGTTGACTGCCCCTGCCACCGGAGCGAGGGTCAGGTAGATGCCGAAGAAGACGACCAGGTCGAGGAGCAGGGAGGCCACGCTGGAGTGCGCTACGGTCGGGAGAAACGCGGTCGCCAGGTAGGAAAGAGCGGAGACGGCGATTATTGCCACGTTCGCCCTTACGTCGAGCCTGGCCCCCATGTATCTATCGGCCAGGAAGGTCCCGACCGCCCAGGCGGTGAAGAGGGACGCAAACGTCGCGTAGATTATCCCGTAGATGCCGAAGCCGAGGTAGATGGAGAACAGCGGGGCGCCCACGACTAGTGCGAGGGCTCCGCTGGCGTAGACCAAGAAGGTCAGCCTGGGGCGGCCGAAGCCGTTGAAGTACGCCGGGTGGACCGTATAGCCGAAGGCGATGGGGACGTAGGCCAAGGCCAGGAACTGCAGGTACGTCACTCCGGATTCGTATGCGGCGCCGTAGAAGACGCGGATCAGGAGCGACGCGGCAGGGATCAGGAACACTACGATGGGAAGGAGGACGAACGCGACGAACTTGTACGCCAGCCTGAAGGCGACCTTGACGTCCCCGCCTACGCCGTCGAACGACGAAAATGCAGGGAAGAGGCCGTTGACGAGGGACGCCGACACGAGCGTCACCGGGAGGATTAGGTTCGAGACTATGCTGTAGACCCCGAACTGCCCGTTGGTCGCGATGCCCGCCAGCACTATCATGCTGAAGGAACCGGCAAGATTCCATACGAGGGTCCCCAAGTAGAGGGGGATCCCGAAGCGGAGCATCTCTTTGATGTCCCTGCTGAAGCTTCCAGGCGCCCCTCCCCGGCTCAACCTTGAGAAGTAGATTGCCACGGATCCGAGGACGCCGGCTGCGACGAGAGACACGATGTGGCCCCACAGCGCCCCCACCACCCCAAGCCCGACCAGCACCAACAGGGGAGAGAGGACGAGCTTGATCGCCCCCTGGG
>DATFYP010000089.1:0-25878 GCA_035314985.1 Nitrososphaerales archaeon | reverse complement strand
CAGGGGTGGGACGTCATCAACATGACCCAGTACCCTGAAGTCATGCTGGCCAGAGAGCTGGAGCTCTGCTACCTCAACATCTCCCTCGTCACCGACTACGACGTCGGCCTGGAGGGGGAGAAGAGCGTGAAGCCGGTCTCCCATGAGGAGGTGGTCAAGGTCTTCGCAAGAAGCCAGGGAAACCTGAGGGACCTCATAGTGGAAGTCGTCAAGGCTCTGCCGGAGAAGCGTGCCTGCGAATGCGGCTCGGCACTGAAGCATGCGAGGATGAGCGCTTGACCGAGACGCTGGAACAGAGGCTAAGAAAGGGGATCAGGATCATCCATGACTACCCGAAGAAAGGAATATCCTTCAAGGACCTCACGACGCTCTGGAAGGACGGCGCCCTATCGAAGAAGACCACCGACGCCTTGGTGGAACTATGCGAGGACGAAGAGCTGGACAAGATAGTCGGAATCGAGGCCAGGGGGTTCATCGTGGGGGCGCCGCTCGCCGACAGGCTGGGAGTCGGCTTCGTTCCAGCGCGAAAGTTGGGCAAACTCCCGGCGAAGAAACTTGGCACCACCTATGATCTGGAGTACAGCAAGCAGGGGCTGGAGATCCATGCCGATGGCATCTCGACGGGGGAGCGGGTCCTGATAGTCGACGACCTGCTGGCCACCGGCGGAACAGCGAATGCGGCCAGAATCCTGGTCGAGAAGCTTGGAGGGAAGGTGGTCGGCTTCGCCTTCGTGGCGGAACTCCGCTATCTCGACGGCAGGAAGAAGCTCGTCGGATACAGGGTCAGCAGTCTAGTGGAATATGACACGGAAGACTAGCCCAGCCGTGGGGGTCATAACCGGGACCGGGGTCACTGAGCACTTCGACCTAGCAGAGAAGCTTGCCGTCAGGACGAGGTTCGGGACCGCGGCGGTATACCCCGCCAGAGACGGCTCGTACTACTTGATCCCCCGCCACGGCGTCGGGCACGGAACGCCCCCTCACATGGTCAACTACAGGGCGAACGTCGCGGCGCTGAGACAGCTCGGAGTGGGGCGCATCATCGCGACCAGCGCGGTCGGGTCTATGAATCCCAAACTCAGAGTCGGCAAGATCGGGCTGGTGAGCCAGTTCATCGATTTCACCAGCAGGAGGGATGAGACCTTCTTCGACACCGAAGCAAGGCACACCGACATGACCAACCCTTACAGCCCTTATGTCAACGGGGCGCTATTGAAGGCGGGGAAGGGGCTTCGTGTCAGGCTCCGCACAGGCCTGGTCTACGTATGCGTCGAGGGCCCGAGGTTCGAAACCGCTGCTGAAATCGAGATGTTCCGCAGGCTGGGGGGGGACGTCGTCGGGATGACTGGTGTCCCTGAGGTAGTGTTGGCCAACGAGGCCGGCATCGAGTACGCGTCGGTAGTGGTAGCGACCAACTGGGCGGCGGGGATCCAGAAGAAGGTAAGCCACAACGAGGTGCTCGAGGTGATGAGGAGAGCGGGCCCGGAGGTAAAGAGTTTGATAGTGGGCGGCATCAGGCTCCTCGGTGGAGGGATAGGCAGGCACGACCAAGATCAAGAACCCTAAGCTGGCCGGCGACGGAGAGAAGAACTTCCTGTGGGCGAAGGCCCACATGGGAGCCCTCACAGTCCTCGCTGCGAAATACGCAAGGACCCGCCCGTTGGAGGGGGTCAAGCTGGGGGTCTGCCTCCACGTGACCAAGGAGACCGCTGTGCTCATCGACACGCTGGTGAAAGCGGGGGCAGAGGTGACCCTCGCCGCTGCGAATCCTCTGTCCACTCAGGACGACATAGCCGCCTTCCTGGCGACGAAGGCCGACATCTACGCGTGGAGGGGGGAGTCGCCTAGGGAATACGACTGGTGCATCGGCAAGGTCCTGAGCTCGCGGCCCGCCCAGCTGATTGACGACGGCGCAGACCTTCACGTTGCAGCCCACACCTCGCGGACGAGAGGGATCGTCGGAGGGTCCGAGGAGACGACCACGGGGGTGGTGCGCCTGAAGGCTCTCGAGTCTGAGGGCAGGCTGGCATACCCGGTGGTGGCCGTGAACAACGCTCAGACAAAGTTCCTCTTCGACAACAGATACGGAACTGGCCAAAGCACATTCGACGGAATCCTCAGGGCGACCGCCCTGCTGCTGGCGGGGAAGCGGATTGTAGTTGTGGGGTACGGATGGGTCGGAAAGGGGATCGCGATGAGGGCCAGGGGGATGGGAGGACGGGTGACGGTGGTAGAGGTCGACCCCATCAAGGCCATTGAGGCCCACTTGGACGGCTTCGAGGTCACTGACGTGATGAAGGCAGCGGAGGAAGGGGAGCTATTCATCACGGCGACGGGCCAGAAGAGAGTCGTCCCGTATGAAGCGATAGAGCGCATGCCCGAAGGAGCGATCCTGGTCAACGCAGGACACTTCGACGTTGAGTTCGACGTGAAGACCCTCCTTTCCAAGGCGAGGAAGACGAAGCAGGTGAGGCCCAACGTAGACGAACTCCTTCTCCCGAACGGGAGGAGGGTCTACCTTGTCGGCAAGGGAAGGATAGCGAACCTGGTGGCTGCCGAAGGGCATCCGCCGGAGGTGATGCAGATGTCCTTCGCCAACCAGCTCATGGCTGCGATACGGATACGTGCCGAACACGATTCGATGGAAAGGAAGGTCTACGGGGTTGAGGAGGAGACCGAGCGGGAGATCGCGAGGGCCGCGTTGACCTCAATGGGGGTCTCGATAGGAGCTCCCACCAAGGAACAGAAGGCCTACGCCAAAAGCTGGAAGATTTAGCCAAGGCTATCGTCTCGCCTCGGAAGGGTTATAATCGACGGAGGAGGCGTTTTGGCAAGGTGGATGAGCTCAGCCCAGAAAACGTCATCATAACGGCGGCACTCCCGTACGCGAACGCGGACCTCCACCTCGGGAACATAGCGAGCACATATCTTCCCCCGGACATACTCTACCGCTACCTGAGACTGAAGGGAAGGAGAGCCATCCAGGTCTGCGCCTCGGACGACTTCGGAACGCCCATTCTCATAGCAGCCGAGAAGGCGGGTCAGAAGCCGAGCGAATACGTCGCCCTGTGGAACGCCAGGTTCAGGGCCGACCTCGAACGGCTCGGGGTGGTCTACGACCTGTTCGACAGGACGAGCTCCCCCGAGAACATCTCCCTGGCGCAGCGCTTCTTCACGAAGCTGAACGAGAAGGGATACATCTACGAGTCGGAGGTCGACCAGTTCTACTGCGAGACAGACGCGAAGTTCCTCCCCGACAGGTACGTGAAGGGGAACTGTCCATACTGCGGCTCCGAAGACCAGTATTCGGACGGGTGCGAGAACTGCGGAAGGACACTGCAGACGGGGCAGATACTGAACCCCCACTGTTCACTGTGCGGGCGTCCACCGGTCGTCAGGAAGAGCAGCCACTACTTCTTCAAGCTGTCAGCGTTCTCCAAGGAGCTCGGAGATTGGCTCAGGGGCAACGAAGCCCTCCAGCCCGACGCGAAGAACTATGTCCTGAACTGGATCTCCGACGGCCTTCAGGACTGGGACATTACCCGCGACATCGCCTGGGGGGTGCCCATCCCGCTCGAGGGGGCGAAGGGGAAGGTCCTCTATGGCTGGTTCGACAACCATCTCTGCTACATAGCCACCGCGCTGAAGGCCGCGGGAAAGGACGGAGACACAGGCAGGGACTACTGGAACAGGTCGACAATCTACCACTTCATCGGCAAGGACATCGTCTACCACCACTACCTCTTCCTCCCGAGCATGAGAATCGGCGAGGGCGAGTACAAGCTTCCCGACCTGATCCCGACGAGGGGGCACCTGATGCTGCAGAAGAAGAAGATCTCCAAGAGCAGGCGCTGGGTGATAACCGTAAGGGACTTCCTCGGCCTCTTCCCTCCAGACTACCTGCGGTTCTACCTCGCACGAATCGTGCCATACAGCCAGTCCGACGCCGACTTCGACTGGGGGGAGTTCAGAGACAGGATCAACAACGAGCTCGTCGCAAGCATTGGGAACTTCGTCCACAGGACCCTGGTCTTCGTGAAGAGCAAGCACGGCGGGGTCGTCCCCGCGTCTGGCAAGGCCGGCGCCGACGAGGGAGCCGTGGTCGCTGAGCTGGAGCTCGCCCTCAATGAGACAGGCGGGCTCATCGAGGCCGGACACTATGACAGGGCCATCAAGCGCGTCCTGGAGTTCTCCACCAGGTGCAACCAGTACTTCCAGAAGAAGGCCCCGTGGGAGGGGAGGGAAGACGAGCCGACGGCCATCTTCTACTCGTGCAACCTCGTCGACGGCCTCGCCACCCTGCTTCACCCGTTCCTTCCCTTCGCCTCGGCAGAGATCTGGGGCCAGCTCGGACTCCCCTCGAGGGTCGGAGACGGCGGATGGGACGGAGCGGCGAGGTTCAGGGTGGAGGCAGGGCGAAAGCTCGCCGACCCAAAGCCCCTCTTCAGGAAGATTGAGGAGAACGACCTCGAAGCGGCGCGGAAGCTCGTCGGCTGACTATTCGCAGGGAGTGAGGGTCTCTAGCCCGACCATCAGGGATGAGTCGGCATCGTCGTCCAGGACCCTGCCCCGTAGAGCCTTCGTGAGAGGGTCGTAGTCGTCGTACTTGGTTGACTTGAAGCCCGAGGCCAGTACGCTCACCTGGAGCTGAGCCGATCCTGTGTAGTTGACGCAGTACTCGACGTCTACGTCCTTGTTGTTGAGCATGGAGCCAAGCTGTTTGACGACGACCCCCACCTCCGCAGCCGAGAGCGATTTGTCTCCTCTGAGGACGACCACTGCCCTGCTGGCTTCCGCGGCCTCCGCCACCTTTCCGATGGACACGACGGCACCCGCGAGGGCATCCTCCGCCTTGTCGGAGGAGCGGCTGTTGGACATTCCCAGAAGGGCGTAACCGTCTTGGTTGACGGTGACGAGGAGCTTGTTGAGGCCGACGGGGACCGATGCGTCGGAGGGGCGTGACAGAAGCGAGCCCAGCGACTTGGCGGCCTCCCTGTTGGCGGCGTCATAGAGCCCCACCAGGGTCGAGTCTTCCGGAGACGACCTCATCAGCGTGTCGTTGTCAATCACAATCACACCTTTGGAAGCGACCCTAAGCTGGCGGAGCGAGACCCCCGCGTAGAACTTCATCTTCTTCTCGTATTCGAACGGCATGACGGCGACCCCGACAGTGGTGGAGCCGCTTTCGTTTGCCATCGAAGCGACCAGCGGAGCCAAGCCCGAGCCGGTCGCGCCGCCGAGCCCCGCGACCACGAATACGGCTTGCGACCCGCTGAGCGCGTTCCTGATCCTCGCCTGCGCACCCCAGGCCAGGCCGCGCACCATTGAAGGAGTGCGCTTCTGGGCGACCGGCGCCTCTACCAGGATCCTGTCTCCGCCCTCTACGCAGTCGAAGTCGTTGGCGTCGCATGAAACATAGACGAACCTGTCTATGAGCAACGATTCCTTGCTCAGGAGCGAGACTATCTTGATGCCTGCGCTTCCGAGTCCGATGGCGGTTATTTCTGACGGGTTAGGGGCAAACATACCGGGGCAAACGCCACCTGAACAGGAAGGGGACTTACGCACCCAAGAATCAAAATAATAGTCCATTTGTTGAGTAATGTTGACTGTGTCCCGCGGGGCTGCTCTAATCGTTTTTACTTCGGCTTTTTGGGCTTGTTGGCTTCCCCGTTGACGATCCTGTCGACCAGCTCGTCCATCATGTGGCCTCCGCACTCGACCCGCACCGACTTGACCCCGTCGACGGACATCGCCGTATCCCGGATGCTCTTGCCGATGTCGACGGCCGTGGGGCTGTAGGCCGACAGCGTCCTGAACCTGATGCGCAAGGATCCAACCGGGGTCTCCGACACGTCGGTGACAATGTTCAATTCGCCGAACCTCCTCGTCGTCTCCTCGTCGACGAGTTCGTCCAACCGTTCGCTTACGCGCTTCGCGAGGTCGTTCTCCAAGTGGTGGCACCTACACCTTCTGAAGGATATTTGACTCTTACCAGTGTACCTTGAGTGTCATCGGATGGGAGGCCCGGACTTCGTCCACCTTGCCGACGCTGGTGTTCTTGGGCACGTCCCCCAGGGTTCCCGCTTCCAGCGACCTGTGCACGTGGTTGAGCGCAGCGGCATACTCGTCCAGCATCTCCATCGGCTCAGATTCCGTCGGCTCTATCATCAGCGCCTCGCTCACGATGAGCGGGAAATATACGGTAGGGGCGTGCATCCCGTAGTCCAGAATGGCTTTCGCAACTTTCAACGCCCCCCCGGACTGCTTTCCGTGGACAGAGACTACCGCTTCGTGCTTCCGTCGGAGGCTTTGGCCGTGCGACACCGGAAACGCCTCCGGGTCCAAGGACTTCCAGAGATAGTTCGCGGCGAGAACCGCCAGGGATGACACGTCAGAGAGGCCGGATGAGCCGAGGAGCCTGATGTAGACATAGGCTCTGAGGAGGACGGCCGAGTTGCCGACGAACCCCTTCAGAGGGCCGATTGTGTGGCCGAGCCCGCTGTCAAGGAAGTATTTGCCGCCCTTCTCAGAAACGACTGGGACGGGAAGGTAGTCGGCCAGCTTCTTGCAGGCTCCGACGGGGCCGGCCCCTGGACCCCCCCCTCCGTGCGGAGTGGCAAAGGTCTTGTGAAGGTTAAGGTGGACGACGTCGAACCCCATGTCGCCTGGGCGGACCCTCCCCAGCAGGGCGTTCATGTTGGCTCCGTCGTAGTACATCAGACCCCCTGCGCCGTGCACCGCCGCGCAGACCTCGGCGACCTCGCTCTCGAAGAGCCCGAGGGTGTTGGGGACCGTGAACATCATCCCGGCGGTCCGGTCGCTGACCAGATCCTTGACAGTCCGGGCCCTGACCTGCCCGCTGCCGTCTGAGGGGACTTTCACCACCTTGAACCCCGCCATCGCAGCGCTCGCCGGGTTGGTCCCGTGCGCGGAATCGGGGACGAGTATCTCGTCCCTCCCAGCCCCGCCGTGTTCGGACAGGTACTTCCTGATCATGAGCACCCCGGCGAACTCGCCCTGCGCCCCTGCCGCGGTGGAGAGGGAGAACCTTGACATCCCCGTGATCTCGCTGAGCATCCTCTCCAGTTCGTAGAAGATCGAGAGCAGCCCCTGGACGGTCTCGGGGGGCTGCAGGGGATGGGCCTGCCTGATTCCGTCAGCGCCCGCCGCCATCTCCGACACCTTCGGGTTGTACTTCATCGTGCAGCTGCCGAGAGGGTACATCCCAAGCTCCACCGAGAAGTTCATCTGCGAAAGGCGGTTGAAGTGCCTGAGCACCTGAAGCTCCGAGAGCTCGGGAAGGTCGGGGGGGTCCCCCCTCATCGAGGGCGGTATCAGAGCGGAGGGGTTCGTGACCTGCTTCATTATCGCCGCGTCTGCGGGGGGAGTCATACCTATGCGCCCCGGCCTGCTGAGCTCCTTCAGGAGGGGCTCGTCCCAGTAGGCCTGCCTGAACTTCTTCGCCAAGCCTAGAGAGCCTCCTCCAACGAATCGGCGAGCCTTTCGATGTCGCTCCGATTGTGCACCTCGGTGACGCAGTACATCCCAGCCTCAACGCCGAGGCCGAACTCCCGGCCGACCGGGTAGCCAGCGAGAATCCCCTTTGCCGCGAGCTTCCTGAAGACCGCAGACGCCCTGGAGCTCGCGTATGAAACGCAGAACTCCTTGAAGAACGAACCCCGCAGGTGCGGCGAAGAAACGCCCTTGAGCCTGGAGATCCTTGATGCGGCGTAGTGGGAGTTGGCTATGACAGACTCCCCGAGCAGCCTGAACCCGCCCTTGCCGAGAAGGGCCAGATAGCTTGCCGCCGCGACCGCCATCAGGGACTGGTTCGTGCAGATGTTTGACGTCGCGCCTTCTCTTCTGATGTGCTGCTCCCTCGTCTGCAGAGCCATGGCGAACGCCTTCTGGCCCGGGTCAGCGACCGTCGTGGTGAGGCCGATCAGCCGGCCGGGCATGCTCCGAGCGAGCTTCGTTTCGCGGACAGCGAAGATGCCGAGATGAGGGCCCCCGTAGTTCATCGCTATGCCCAGGGGCTGGCCCTCCCCCACGGCGAGATCTGCGCCGTAGTCCCCCGGGTTCTTTACCAAAGAGAGCGAGATAGGGTCGATCCCCACCACAGCGAGGGCTCCTGCCTTCTGGGCCGCCGAGACAACCTCTCGTGCCTCCTCCTCGACGACGCCGAAGTAGTTGGGGTTCTCGAAGTATACGGCCGCGACGTCAGCCGACAGCTTTCTCCGGAGGTCCGCCAGGTCCAGGGTCCCCTTTGAGGGGTCGAATCTGACCGTCTGGAAGCCGAGGCCCATTGGCTCCGCGTACGACTTCATCACCGCCGCCCTCTGCGGGCCGATGTTCGCCCCCACGAGGATCTTCCTTCTGCCGGTGACCCTTCCCGCCGCCCTCACCGCCTCGCCGGCAGCCGAAGCCCAGTCGTACATCGACGAGTTGCACGCCTCCATCCCGAGAAGGTCGCACATCAGGCTCTGGTACTCGAATAGCGCCTGGAGCATCCCCTGGCTGACCTCTGCCTGATACGGGGTGTAGCTGGTGTAGAACTCCTGCCTTGAGGTTATGGACTCCACGGCCGCGGGAACATAGTGGGGCCAGACCCCTCCCCCCAGGAAGCAGAGCGACGACGGCGGGGTGCGGTTCCCTGAGAGCCTCTCCTGCACGTCTCTCCTGACGGCGTACTCGGAGTCCCCCTCCGGGAGCCTTAGCCTCCTCCGAAGCCTGACCTGGGCGGGGATATCGGAGAAGAGGTCGTCCACCGAGGCCGCGCCCACCTTTCGCAGCATCTCTGAGACGAGCAAAGGGTCCAAGTTTGGCAGGAGGGGATGCCGGCTGGTCATGGAAAAGGCGCTCGCGGTGGCCGAAAAACGCTTAAAATAAGAACGTAGCGGCGTGGCTGGCATTCGCTTGAAGAGAATACTTTTCGCCGTGCTGGTGGCCTTGCTGGTCGCAGCTGCGGTCCCGCCGCCGGCTGCAGTCCAGGCACAGTCGACGCCGCAGCTCAGCGTGAACAGCCGCTACATGCTGAGCAGGTATGGATTCGCCGTCGTGGGCGTGACGGTAACGGCCCAGAACAACGGGACGAGCCCCGTCCAGGTCCTGGGACCGGGCGGAATCGGAATCGGCATCGGCAACCTGACATCCCATGTCGTGAGCGCCAACGCATCAGCCGGTTACCAGCTGACGAACTCGTCCTCGGACGGGACGTTCCAGGTCACGGGGGGGAACTCAGTCCCCGCCGGGGGCAACACGACATTCTCGTTGACCGTGCTCCTCAACAGCGTCGCGTCCAAGACAGGTAACGGGTCCCTCCGAGTGCTGGTCCTCACATCCCCGTACATCAGCGAGAAGCTCAGCACGCTGACTTCCGTGATAGACATGCCCGCCGCGACCCAGTTCACCTCGGCGCCAGCCGGCTTCGGCCAGAACTTTGCGGCGGCGAATGTGACGTACACGAAGAGCGAGAAGAACGTGTCTCCCGTGGCCTCGGTGCAGTACTCCATGATCAAGCAGATCACTCTTGAGGACTTCCATCCGTTGGACGTGTACCACGCTTACAGGGTCATTTCCATCGGGCCCGGCGGAAACCCTGTAGTGCAGGACACGATATCGCTCAAGAACCTTGGCACCACGCCGATCCAGACCCTCACCATCTCGCCGCTGACCACTTCCGCGGGGAAGGTGACGATAGAGCCCGCAAGCGAACCGCCGCTGCTCAACCCCGCGACGGTCTCGCTGTCTAGCTACGGCATCGACCTGACAAACACCAGGGTAGGGTACCCGATACAGCCCGGCGCAAACTACACCATCGTCTATCTCTATGCCCTCCCCCCGAAGTACTACAACGTCTCCGGCGGATCAGTGTCCTTCAGGATCCCGTCTGCACCGCCGATTACCACGTTCGTCCGGTCCTACACGATTCAGATGTCGCTTCCGCCTGGGACCAGGCCCACTCAGCAGGGGTCCTCCGCTGTGACGCTTACTGATGTAAGCCCCCTGAAGACGGGGACCCTGTCCATGGGGTACGCCCTGTCGGTCGGCTGGGGGCTCAATGCCGGAGTCCCCCTTGCCTCAGTTCTGTTCGTGGTCCTCCTGCTGGGCCTCTTCCTCTCGAGGACGGCTTCGACCGAGGAAGAGGATACGGAGGAGGAATCCGCTACTGACAGGGCCTCGGCCATGATACAGGCGTTCGAAGACAAGACCAGCCTGATCAACCAGCTCTTCACTGAAATACCCAAATCCGACCCGAACGAGCGTAGCAAGGCGTACTTCGACGAGCTGCGGGGGCGCCTTGACACCTACAGAAACAAGTCCCTGCAGAGGCTCAACGAAGTCAAGCAGAAGGCCACGAGCCAGAAGTTCTTCGACATTCTCAACCAGCTGCACACCACTGAGAGGGAGGTGGACAGAGCGGCGAAGGACACCCTCAACCTCTACGAGCAGTACTACACGAACAGGATGAGGAAAGAGGTCTTCGACAGGCTCCTCCCGTCCTACAAGAAGAGGCTCGGAAAGGGCCTCGAGGAGCTGTCCGAAGAGCTCCACGTGGTCCAAAGAGAATCGAAGCTCCTCTGAGACCACTCTGCGTCCGGGTCAGCTGAAACGTATCTCCCCTTCCCGAATTCGTATGGGCCGGCCAGTTCTGGGCGCACATTTATGAGCAGGGAAACGGTTTCGCGACTCGACGCATGAAAGAGGGAATCCGCAAGCTGGTCATCATCGGCTCGGGGCCTGCAGGCCTAACCGCCGCCATCTATGGCTGCAGGGCTGCCTTGGACCCCGTGGTGTTCATGGGCACGAAGTACGGGGGGCAGCTGATGGTCACGAGCGAAGTCGAGAACTTCCCGGGGTTCCCCGACCCAGTCCTTGGTCCCGACCTGATGGAGAGGATGAAGTCCCAGGCCCAAAGGCTAGGAGCCGAGCTCATACAGGACGACGTCGTCAAGGTCGACTTCAGGACCTACCCCTTCGAGGTCTACACGAGCAGCGCCGAGGTGAAGGCGCTCTCGGTCATACTGGCCACCGGGGCGAACCCGCGGAGGCTGAACCTCGCTTCGGAGACGAAACTGATGGGTAAGGGTGTCTCCAACTGCGCGGTCTGTGACGCTTTCTTCTTCAAAGGAAAGAAGGTGGCCGTGGTGGGCGGCGGGGACACGGCCGTGGAGGAGGCGGCGTTCCTGACGAAGTTCGCGAGTTCGGTGCAAATCATCCACAGGAGGGACGAGCTGCGAGCCAGCGCCATGCTGAAGAAGGAAGCAATGGCCAACCCGAAGATCGGCTTCGTCTGGGACACGGTCGTGACTGACGTGCTAGGTGACGGGAAGGTCAAGGGGGTCAGGACGAGGAATCTGAAGACGGGCCAGGAAGGCGAACTCGAGGTTGACGGGCTTTTCGTGGCCATCGGGTACGACCCCAACACCGAAGTTTTCAGGGGGCAGGTCGAGCTCGACGAAAAGGGGTACATCAGGGTGAGGAACGAGACTGAGACAAGCGTCCCGGGCGTGTTCGCCGCAGGAGACGCCCACGACTTCCGCTACAGACAGGCAATCACTGCCGCGGCAGACGGCTGCAAGGCCCTCCTCGACGCGGAGAAGTTCGTGAAACAGAAGGCCGAACCGCCTACCGTATCACAGAGATGAACCTGTCTTCCCTGTGTGACTTGCTCAGAGGGCCCACGATCGGGGTCTGGTAGCCGCAGAAGCGGCACTTGTTCTTCGAATCGAGGTTGTATTCCAGTATCTCGTACCCGTAGCGCTTGACGAGGACCCCATTGCACCCCGGGCAGTAGGTGTTTTCGTCCGGGTGCCCTGGGACGTTGCCGACGTAGACGTACCTGAGGCCGGCCTTCCTTCCCAGAGCGACGTGCTTCTCGAGGGTCTTGACACGAGTCGGCGGGAAGTCCATCATCTTATAGTCGGGGTGGAATCTGAGGAAGTGGACAGGCGTATCGGGACCGAGGTTATCGTAGACCCAACGGACTAGCTTCTCGGCGGCTTCCAGCGACTCCCCCACTCTTGGCACGATCAAGTCAGTTATCTCGACGTGGACCCTGGTCTTCGCCTTGACCTCGAGGAGGCTCTCGAAGATGGGGTCGGCGTTCGGGATGCTGATGTACTTCCTCGCGAATTGCGTCTCGCCGCTCCCCTTGAAGTCGACGGTCGCGCAGTCGAGGAACTCGTTCATCATGGCGACGGTCTCCGGGGTGTCGTAGCCGTTGGAGACGAAGATGTTGAACAGCCCCTTCTCCCTCGCGATCTTTCCGACGTCCCTGGCGTACTCCATGAAGATCGTCGGCTGGTTGTACGTGTACGCCAGCCCCTCGCAGCCGTGGGCCAGCGCATCGGACACTATGTCCTCGGGCGTTGCCTCGACCCCCTCTATCCTCCGGAGCTGACTGATGTCGCTGTTCTGGCAGTAGGCGCAAGCCCAGGAGCACCCGCTCGTCGCAATCGAGAATACCTTGGAGCCGGGACGGTAGTGGACGACCGGCTTCTTCTCAATGGGATCGATGTGGCCGGCCATCACCCGGCCGTAGACAAGAAGGTACAGCCTGTGGCCTACGACCCCCCTGACCCCGCAAAACCCGATTTGTCCCTCGGCGAGCTGGCAACGCCTCGCGCAGGCGGTGCACTGGATCCTCCCGCTGGGCAGCGGGCGGTAGAGGTCCGCCTCTTTCCCGGTCGGCTCCGTCAACTTCGCCCCGAGAGACAACCCAGTGCGTAGGAGGGGGCTCATGGCATTAAGCGTTTGGAGGAATTGAAGCGGTCTCATGCAAACGCATATAACATATGTTATTAAACGGGGGGGCGTCGTTTGTTCAGCTTCATCGAACTGTTGGTGCTGGGGGCGGTAGCCGGATTCACGATCTTCCTCGGCCTCCCTGTGGCAGTCATTGGAGTCAGCGAGAGGGCCAAGGGCTTCCTGAACGCGCTGGCCGTGGGAATTCTCCTGTTCCTGATAGTAGACGTCTTCGGCCATGCCTGGGAGGCCACCACCCAGGCAGCCGTATTGGCCTTCCAAGGAGGTGGGTCGGTGGAAGTCGCGGTGGCGTTCCTTGTTCTTATGTTCGGTGGGCTGACCATCGGGCTCCTTGGCCTTGTGGTCTACGAGAAACGGTTCATGGGCAGTTCCCCCGGAGGAGCCTCCGCAGCCAAGCTGTCCACGATGATTGCGCTTGGGATAGGGGCGCACAACCTCAGCGAGGGGCTGGCAATAGGGCAGTCGTACGCCTCAGGAGCCATCGGCCTGGCGATCGTGCTCGTCATAGGATTCGGGGCGCACAACTCGACCGAGGGCTTCGGGATAATGGCGCCTCTTGCCGGCACCGACCCGAAGCCGAAGGTGTCTTTCCTGGCGAAGGTGCTCCTGGTGGGCGGGGCCCCCACCTTCTTCGGGACTCTTCTCGGGAGCCTCTTCTACTCCCAGGCCGCCTACGTCCTCTTCCTTTCGCTTGCAGGAGGCGCCCTGGTCTACGTCACCATGATGATGTTCAACGTGGGAAGGCGGCAGTACAGCAACAACCTCATGATGATGGGGGTCTTCCTCGGACTCTGTGCAGGGTTCCTGACGGACCTGATCGTTTCCCTCGGCGGGGCCTGAGAAGCGCAGACGGAGGGCTCCCAGGACTTTCCGGCCCCGAGGGCGGGGAATTTCTCAACCAGACAGGGAGAATACTAACCGCTTAGGGTAAAATTGTATTAACGGTGAGCAATCGGTCCGAATCAGGAAGGTGTTGTTTCACGACGACCGAGGTCCGGCTCCACGGAAGGGGCGGCCAGGGAGTCGTCTCTGCCGCTCAACTCATAGCGGACGCCGCGGTCCTTGAAGGGAAGTACGTCCAAGCGTTCCCGGAGTTCGGGGCCGAGAGGTCGGGGGCGCCCATAGCCGCCTACGTCCGCGTCAGCGAAGAGCCGATTGAGATACATTCGTCGATAAAGTCCCCGGGTGTCGTCGTCGTGATAGACAGGTCCATGGCGTTCTTCAAGAACACCACGTCGGGACTAGCACGGGATGGGTTCTTCGTCTCTAATTTCGATGGCGCACCAGGCGAACTCAAGGCGAAGCTGGAGCTGGAGCCGTCGGTGAAGGTTCTCGCGCTGGACGCCACGGGGATCGCGATGAAGAGCCTCGGGAAGGACATCCCCAACACCCCCATGCTGGGGGCGCTGGTCAGGGCGACGGGGATCGTAAGGTTCGATTCCCTAGCCAAGGTACTGAGCCAGAGGTTCAAGGGCGCGATACAGGCCGGGAACGCAGACGCGTTCAAGCTCGGCTACGACGAGGTGAAGACGGCATGAGCTGGAAGGAACTCGAGGAAGCGGCCGTAGTGAAGGGAGGGACGTCGGCCGGGTACGTGGTCTCGGGCTGGAGGGTGAAGAAGCCGGTCATCGACGAGGCGAAGTGCACCAACTGCCTGATCTGCTGGATCTACTGCCCCGAGCCGGCAATCGTAAGGCGGGAAGGGGCGAAGGTGACCATCGACTACGACCACTGCAAGGGCTGCGGCATCTGCGAGACTGAGTGCCCCCCCAAGGCGATCACCATGGTGAGGGAATCTTGACGCAGGCAGGGACATTCGCCGTGGCTGCGCTGCAGGGGGACGAGGCGGTGGCCGAGGCCGTACGCCAGTGCGACGTGGATGTGGTCGCAGCCTACCCGATAACCCCGCAGACAATTATCGTCGAGAAACTCGCTGAGTTCGTGGCGGACGGGAGGTTCAGCGGGGAGTTCATCCCCGTCGAGTCCGAGCACAGCGCGCTTTCAGCCTGCGTCGGGGCGGCGGCGACGGGGGCAAGAGTGTTCACGGCGACCTCCAGCCAGGGGCTCGCGTACATGCACGAGATGCTGTACAATGCGTCAGGGATGCGGTTGCCCATAGTGATGGCGGTGGCCAACAGGGCCCTTAGCGCGCCGCTGGTGCTGAACGCGGACCACGGAGACATGATGGGCTCAAGGGACTCGGGGTGGATCCAGGTCTACGGGGAGAACGTCGAGGAAGTGTACGACAGGACGATACAGCTTTTCAAGCTCTCGGAGGACCCGCGGGTGATGCTCCCGTCGACGATAAACTTCGAGGGGTTCATCATATCCCATGACAAGGAGAGGGTCCGCCTGCTGGACGAAGGAGCAATCAGGAGGTTCCTCGGCCGGCCGGCCCCCAAGCACCGCATAGACCCCAAGACGCCACTCACATTCGGGGCCATCGCGAATCCTGACAACTACTTCGAGTTCAAGATGCAGCAGGCGGAGGCGATGAAGAACACCCTGGCGGTCTTCAATGAAGTCGAAGAGGAATTTGAAAGCTTCAGTGGAAGGAGGTACGGTGCAGTCAATTCCTACAACACGGACGGGGCCGACCGGGTCGTGGTGGCGAACGGCTGCTCGGCAGGGACGATGAGGGCGGCGGCCAGGGCCCTGAACGCGGGGGGCGAGAAAGTGGGGGTGCTTACGATCAGGCTCTACAGGCCCTTCCCGGCTGAGGAAGTTGTGGCGAATCTCAGGCGCGCGAAGTCGGTCATCACGATGGACAGGAGCTTCAGCCTCGGAGCCCCCTCGGGTCCGATATCCGAAGACGTGAAGTCGGTGCTGAAGGGAGCGGGCTTGGGGGCCCCTGTCATGAGCGTGGTATACGGAATCGGCGGGAGGGACCTCTCCGTTGACGACGGTAAGAAGATCTTCGAAATGGCCAAGGATGAGAACTCCTTCAGGGCGACCCAGATGCTATACGGAGTGAAGGGCTAGTTGTACCAGCAGGTCAAAGGTCTGAAGGAGCTCCCGCTTCAGGAGCCGCTCTCCCCTGGACACCGGCTCTGCCCCGGCTGCGGCGCCTCCATCGTGGTGAGGGAAGTTCTCCTCGCGGCCCCGAGCGACACGGTAGTGGTCAACGCGACCGGGTGCCTGGAGGTGTCGACCGCGCTCTACGGGTATTCGGCTTGGAACCGGCCGTGGATCCATTCGGCCTTCGAGAACGCAGCCGCAGTCGCGTCGGGGATTGATGCGGGATTCAAGGCCCTGGCCAGGCGGGGAGAAGGGGAGGAGCATCCGATAGTGGTGTTCGGAGGGGACGGCGGGACGTACGACATCGGGATACAGGCTCTTTCCGGCGCCATGGAAAGAGGACACAGGTTCCTCTACGTCTGCTACGACAACGAGGCTTACATGAACACCGGGATTCAGCGATCCGGCGGGACGCCGAGGGGGGCGTGGACGACCACCACTCAGGCCGGGTCGGCAAGGGCGGGGAAGACCGAAGCGAAGAAGGACCTTATGGCAATCGTAGTTGCGCACCACGTACCGTACGCGGCAACCGCGTCCATTTCCCACTGGAGGGACCTGATGAACAAAGTCAGGAAGGCGCTCTCCATGGACGGCCCGACGTTCCTCCACGTCATGGCTCCCTGCATGAGGGGGTGGAGATTCGACGGGGCGAAGACGGTCAGGATGTCCCGCCTCGCAGTGGAGACGAGGACGTTTCCACTCTACGAGGTGGAGGGAGGGGTCTACAGGATCACCGTCCCTGTCCCGAGCCCGAAGCCGGCGGAGGAGTTCCTGAAGGCGCAAGGGAGGTACTCCCACCTGTTTCTCCCACAGAACGCGGCCGAGCTCGAGACGGTGAAAAGAGAGATCGAAGGGAACTACATACGCCTCGAGAAGATGTCCCAGCTGACCGGACAGATCTTTGGCAGCGCCGCCAGCCAGCAGCCCTAGGGAATCTGAAGAATCCGCGGAGCGCGCAGATAGTCCGAGGTTCTAGGCCGGCGCCGCGGCTACTCTCTTCTCGAAGAAATTGGCCAGCTCTCCGGACCTCAGAATCTTGATGCGGTAGTCCCTAGCCCCTCCCTCCGCCTCGATGGTGGGGTTTCCATGGAAGCAGACGATGTGAACCACGACGCCGGTGTCCATCATCTTGACGTAGGAGCTCAAGAGGTCAATCTCTCCCACTCTGTCGTAGAAGTCGAAAGCGAAGGACTGGAGGCCGTCCGTTGCCAGGAAGCTGAACGTGTGAGTGGCCCCGGAGCGGCCGGTGAGAATCGGAGGATCGATGACCTGAAGCCCGGCCCGGGTCGCGGCCACTCTCACCATAAGACGCTCTAGCTCCATCAACTTACAGTACCAGCAACAGAGGGCCTTCGTTTGCTACTTAATGCTAAGGAATTTCTGGTTCAGTTTCTGTTGCAGTGGCGGAGAGGAATCGGGGAAGGAAGCTGCCCTTTCGATGAAGGCGGAAGAAGCGGACGGCCTTACTCGGCCGTGGTCTCTACGAGAACCTGTTCGAAGGACCTTATGAGGGTCTCCGGGCTGAGGATCCTTATCTCGAGATCCTTCGCCAAGAGGTCCGCCTCGGGTGTAGGCACGCCCTTGAGACACACGACCTGAATCAAGGCGCCAGTGTCGAACTTCTTGATAGCAGACTTCAGGAGCTCAATCTCGCCGACCGTGTCATAGAAATCGAACCCGAAGGACCCTGACTCGTCGCTTGCCAGGAAGCTGAACCTGTGAGTGACGCCCGAACGTCCCGTCAGCAGAGGCGGGTCTACCACATGAAGTCTTGCCTTCGCTGCGGCTACCCTTAGTTCTAGGCGTTCTAGCTCCACCAAGTTACACCTGTAAAAACTTCGAGCTGCCGAACGCATTTAAGCTTTGAGGATTTGGAATCCTTTTCGGCCCTATGAAGGGTCCAGCCGTCGAACATGGGTTCTGATGACCTTCAAACAACAATCGAGACAGCTTTCGTATTCTTTTGACGAGAAAGAGCCCCAGGTGAGCTTGTTTTCAGTAGCCCGGCGAGGATTCGAACCTCGGTCAAGGGCTCCAAAGGCCCCTATGCTTGGCCAACTACACTACCGGGCTATCTCCAATTGTCTGCGTCGGCAGGACTGGCGTTAAAAAGCTAGCCAGCCCGGTTGGCCGTCTTCACTATTGAGCTCGATACTTTGGGAACGGGGTCCTCCATCGAGTCCAGTATGCGCTCAGCCCTTTTCGACATCGCAGCCCTGTACTTTTCGGAAAGGAGCCTGCTGGCGCGACGGACGATCGTTCCGGGGTCCTTGGTCTTGACAATCAGCCCGACCGACTCGAGGTAGACTTCAGTCTGGAGCACGCCTTGGAAGGCCGAAATCGTCGGGACGCCCATGAGCGCCGCCTCGGCGGTCATCGTCCCCCCCATCCCGATGAACAGGTCGGTCGATTCGAGGAGGTGGCGCCCGTCGACCACCTCAGTCGGCACAATATACACTGACCCGAACCTGCGCTTGACCCCCTCGAGCTGGTCTCCATACCTGCAGAGCGCCACCAGGTTCGCGTCGGGAAACTCCTCCGCCAACCTCTCCAGAGTGACCCCGGTCAGACCCTTGTCCTCCTTAGCCATGTAGGGGGCGTAGCTCTCTTCGAGCCTGACCGCGATCGTCTTCCTTCCGGGTCTGAGCCTCGGGACGGGGCCGTTCACCGGAGGGCGCTTCAGCCAGGCCGCCGGGTCGAGCGCTCGGTAGCGGGTTATCTGAGAACGAGAAAGCCCAAACCTCTTCCAGGCATCGTAGGGAATTATCCAGGGGCAGAGGAGGCGATGGGTCAGGGGAAGGGAGAGCCTCCCTGCGACCTCCGAGTGAGGAGAGTCGTTGACTGCAACGTGTCTGATTCTGAACCCGTAGGCCACCCTCGCGCAGACGGCCGACGCCACGGAGACGGCTACCGAAGGCCGGAAGGCCTGTACGATCGGGATGATCTTGGCCTGTCTCTCTGTGGCGGCGGCAAGCTGCCCCGCGAGGTCTCCCTCTCCCCTTTCGCCCACGTATTCGAGCTTCAGGCCGCACATCTTGGCCATCGGCTCGACCTCCCGGTATCTCCTCGAGGTGACGAGAACCTCACAGCCTCGCTCGGCAAGGTCTCTGACGATCGGGGCGAAGAAGAGCACCTGTTTTGGAGTGACCACGTCCGCCCAGACCCTAGGCGAGCTCAAGCGTTCGACCGAAGGGGCTCAGACGGGCTTCTACTAAATGATTCGAGCTCGGATGGAGCGACAGGAGGGTCTACCGCCAGAAGCGCCGGTGGCGGACCTTCCACGTGCTTGTCGACATGAAGCCAACCCGACCAAAGTATAATTACGGTGGGGCGAAGCGCCAGTCTGGCCTAGCCCTTGCCGAAGATTCGAGTTGCGATGTACGGGATGACGACCGAGGGCTACAGGCTGGCAGCGGACTTAGTCGACAGGGCGCAGGTCACGATCGTGGACGAAACGCTGCAGATGGCCATGGAGGTCGATGCCGCGTTCCTGCGGAAGAACCCGAATCTTGGGCAGTTGATGAGCGAGGAGCCGCTGCTCAACCTGAAGCCCATGGAGCAGGCGTTGAGCGAGGCTCAGGCCGTCTTCTTCACGCCGAAACTCCGCAGGCCTTCGGATGAGGCGTTGATCGAAGCGAATTCGAAGCTGAGAGACCTGTCTCGTTACCTGTCGAAGGGGGTGACAGTGGTGAACGCTCTCCCTGCCGGACCGGGGGGGAACGCCGAGAACGTCATGCTGCTCGAGAAGCAGACTGGCCTCGCGATAGCAAAGACCCTCAACTACGCCTACCTGCCTCTCCGGCCCCGGGACCCGAAGCCGGTGGTCGTTTCCTCGGCCGGTGTTCAGGATTCCTCCTCGTTGCACGCCCTCGGGTTCGTGGAGAACTCTCAGAACATATTCTCGGCCGAGCTCGAATACGCAGCATTGGTGATCGAGTCGACGATAGGCGCGGTGACAGAAGTCGAGCTCGCTCGAAGGGCCAGGGAAGCCAAGGTTTCGCTTCAGAAGGCGTCGGAGACATACGTCGATGAATTCGCGAAGTACATCTACGACCTGAAGGCGATACAGGGAAGCGACGAGACGGGCGAGTCGATTTCCTACCTCGCAGGGGCAACCATCAAGAGCCTGGAGAACTATGTGAGGTACATCGTCGACGAGACCAGGGAAGTCCTCAAAGAGAAGGAGCTCAAGGCCAGCCGCACCAAGATCAGTCTGACCTGGACGCTCGACAAGTATGAGATGAGGGGGGAACGGCTTCAGATGGCGGAGAACATCCAGCAGAGGCTGAAGGACTACGTCACGGACGTCGAGGTCCTTCCAGGCTCGAGGGTGAAGGGCGGATCGGAGGCCCTGGACCCCCTCAAGCACAACGTTGTCATCGTCTGCTCCAGGGAGGACAGCGAGTCGGTCAAGCTCGCCAAGAAAGGGCGCCGGAACGTGGAGATGACCGTCCTGCTCGCGGTACCGTCCCTCAGACGAGAATGATGGCCGGCCAGGGCGGACGAATTCGCCAGGGCTTGTCCCCGCGCTGGCGAGCATAACCCTTTATCTCGACGGGATTGGACGGGCCGTCGCAGCATGGTCAGGGTGGCCGTCGTCGGGACTGGAGGGTGGGGGAAGAACCACGTCAGAGTGCTCAGCGAAATTGGTGCTCTAGTCGCAATATGCGACGTGGACAAGATCCGCGCGGACCTCTATTCGAAGAAGTACGGTGTGCCAGCGTATGGGTCAGTCGACGAGATGTCCAAGAAGGAAAGCCTGGACGCCGTTACGATATGCACCCCGGCTTCGACGCACTTCCGAATAGCATCCGAGACGCTGTCTGGGGGTCTTCATACATTTGTAGAAAAACCGATGACCACGACCACGGCGGATGCGGAGAAGCTGATCGACATCGCCAAGAGCCACAGTAGGGCGCTCACGGTGGGGTTCATCGAGCGATTCAACCCGCCGATCACAGAGCTGAAGAAGACTATCGAGGGCGGGAAGATGGGTGACCTGATCCTCCTGGAGTTCCACAGGGAGAACAGGAGGGGGGAGAACATAGCCGACGTCGGGATAGTGAAGGACGCATCCGTCCACGACATCGACACTGCGCGGTGGCTCTTCGCCGAGGAGCCGAGGACGGTATTCGCAAGGGTGGGCGCAGTGAAGTCGAAGAACGAAGACTTCGCAGCCATCGTGATGGGATTCTCGGGGAGGAAGACCGCATTCCTCACCACGAACTGGGTGACCCCGAGCAGGGTAAGGACGCTGTCGGCCGTCTTCACCGGCGCGGTCATCGACGTCGACTTCGTCAGCCAGCAGACGAGCATCCACGAGGAGCACGGGACCACCATACCCATGAGGGTGACTCAGGAGCCGCTCATGCTGGAGCTGAGGGAGTTCGTGAACGCGGTCAACGAGAAGAGGAAGCCCCTGGTGACGGGAGAGGACGGGCTGGGCGCCATCAGGATAGCAGAGGCCGTCCTCGCCTCGAGCTCTTCTGGTGCCCCCATCTACCTGGGATGAGAGATGGACAAGCCAATCAACTTCGTGTCCCCGGAGGCGAAGCTGGGCAAGAACGTCAAGATATGGCATTTCTCATACGTCGGGGCCGGGACCGTGATCGGCGACGACGTCAAGATCGGCTCGCTAGCCCATGTGGACTATGACGTTAGAATCGGGAGCGGCACCAAGATCGAAGGGCTGGTCTACATCCCGCCGCTTTCGAGGATCGGGAAGAACGTGTTCATAGGGCCTGCCGCGGTCCTGACCAACGACCTCTACCCGCCCAGCAAGAGGATGGTCGGGGTGACTATCAAGGACGGCGCGGTCATCGGCGCAAGGGCGGTGATCAGGCCCGGGGTCACGGTCGGGCGCAGGGCCGTGGTCGCCATGGGGGCAGTGGTCACCAAGGACGTGCCTGACGGCATGGTGGTCATGGGAATCCCGGCAAAGGTGGCCTACACCCGGAGAGAGTTCGACGCTAAGATGAGGCAGTGGGAGTCGGGGCGCGAAGGCGCGACCTGACATAGAACCTCGTGAGCGCCAGGATCACGACGAACCAGAGCAGCCCGAGTCCGAAGGTGAGCATTACTTTGAGCGCGGCGTCGACGGTGTATTCCAAGGGGTTGTGCGGGAGCGGCCCCAGAGGCACTATGTACACGAAGAATGCGTAGGACTCGAGTATAATGAGCATGAAGGCGGCGACCTCGATGACGATGAGGGGTGCAGTTCTCAACCTAGCGCACCCATGTTAGGACGGAGATCGCTCCTGAGAGCAGACAAGCCACCACCGTCAGCATTATGACGTTCCTGACCAGGTCCTTCTCTGTTAGGGGCCCGCCGAGGAGAATCAGCCTCACCAAGGTGTTTGGAGAGGAGCCGTCTTTAGAAGCGTAGAGCAGCCCGTCCTCTCCGATGTAGGTGGGCCGCGCCCTCATTTTCCTTCTCTCGACAAATCCCCTGACGCTCGAGAGGGTGTAGAACGAGTTGAGGATGGCGGGTACCAAGGCTATGATGGCGGCCATTTCCACCCCGTCCACTACCGCCAGGGCGGCGAAGAGGGTACCCAAGAGCAGGCTCCCACTGTTTCCGTCAAACGCCTTGGACGGATACCTGTTGAAGAAGAGGAACGCGGCCGCCACCGCCACGAGCGGGAGCGTCGCCGCGACCCGAGACACGGAGAATCCGGGAAGGTAGGCCCAGCGCAGCGCGACCCCGAACAGAAGCGCGAGGGATGTAAGGAGCGTGAACGACGAAAGCTCCCCGTTGAAGGCGTCCATCATGTTGAACGCGTTGGCGACGACGGGGAAGGCAATCAAGACCAGGAGGGTGTAGATGGCGAAGTGCTCGGCCGACGGGCCCAGAATGGGGAAGATGATGCGAGGCTCGTAGAGGTCGGGCTGCACGTAGGTCGAAAGGATGAGTGGAACCCCCGCAAGAAGAAGGAGGAGGGGCTTCGCCCTCCCTCCCACGACCGAGAAGTCGTCGACCACGCCGACCGCGAACGCGATGGCCGCAACGCCAATCAGGGCGAGGGGAACCATCGAGGGGAAGCAGAAGTAGGCCACGGCCTCACCCGCGATGGCTCCGGCAAAGAGAATCGGGCCCAGCGGAGACGGGACCTTCGTCGGCGGCCTCTTGTGGGCGTCGTCCACCACCAACCCCCTGCGGATGAGTAGCTTCAGGTAGGGGGGGACCGCGAGGAGCAGTAGCAGCAGGGGCAGGACGAAGGTCAGGAGGAGCAGCGCCGCCTGTGTGAAGATCAACGGCAAAGATGGCCCACCTTCCGACGGTTTCCGATTAAACAGTTTCGAATGAGAGAGGAACCCTTAACGTTTAATATGGCATTTGAATGAGCAACGAGTGACAGATGAACATTAAGGATCTGCGAGACGGGATGCGGAGGGTAGACGCGGAGGGGGAGATCGCGGAAATCTCTGACCCCCGTACGGTGAACCTCAGGACCGGGGGAGAAGCGAAGGTGGCGGATTGCATGCTGAAGGACGAAAGCGGACAGATCAAGCTGTCACTCTGGGACGACCAGATCGACCAGGTCAGGCAGGGCTCCAAAGTCAGGGTGACCAATGGGTACACGAACAGTTTCAGAGGAGAGCTTCGCCTGAACGTGGGCAGATACGGCAAGCTCGAAGTACTCGAAAGCTGAAGTTCCGTCTTCTTCCTAGGACTCAGGGAGGCCAGATCGCTTGGGGACGGGCGGAGTCTTACTCAGGAGAGTCAGGGCGAGGCTCTCGGACAGGCCAACCGGGTTTCTGTGGGTTGAACAAGGAACGGTTGCGGCGTCAGGCTATCCGGCATCGAGGCGCCAGCTCGAATGGGTGCGTGGGCAGGGCGTCGACTCGGTGCTCACTCTTACTGAGGACCCGCTTCCCGCCGCATGGACGGAGGGACTCTCGATGCACTTCGAACACATCCCGATGAACGACCACGCTCCCCCCAGCCTGGAGTCGCTCGAAGAAGCGGTATCGTTCGTGCGAGGGGAAGTCCAACGCGAGAGGAAGGTGCTTGTTCACTGCCTTGCCGGGCAGGGAAGGACGATGTGCGTCCTGGCAGCGTATCTGATCAAGGACAAGGGGACCGGGCCCCAAGATGCGATAGTGAAGCTGCGGTCGCTGAGGCCCGGCGCTGTGGAAGGCGGGCAGGAGAGGGCGGTGTTCGACTACGCCGAGTCGCTGCGCGAAGGCGTCTGAAGCCGCGCGATAGTGCGCCATGACTCAAGGGGAAGAGGAATCGGTCTCCGGCGCAAAGGCGGGCTCTATTGCCGGTTCTGAATGGGGGCTTTCGTGTGGACGGCCGCCGAGCCCGCGGCGCGGGCCAACTGGATCCCTGAATTCAGCGCCCTGACGTTGAGTTCGGCGAACGCAGGGAACCTTTCAGACAGTGTCTTCTCCACCGCGTCTCTTGATACGACGGGAGTGAGTTCAAGGAGCGCCCCCAGGAGGATTATGTTCGTCAGGACCTTCTTCCCGAGGGCCTGAGCCTGGGCAACGGCTGGAATCTGGAACATAGACCAATCGGCCCTCAGGCCTGAGACGTCCACGAGCTGGCTCTCAACCACGACGACGCCAGTGGGCTTGATGAGCTTCGTGTTCAGCTCCAGCCCCCCCTGGTACATGGCGACCAGCGCGTCCAGCCTCGAAACAAGGGGGTAGTCGATCGGCTCGTCGGAGATGACGACGTCGGCCCTCGACCATCCTCCGGTGATCGAAGGGCTGTATCCTTCGCTCACGACGGCCTCCTTCTTGTCGTGGAGCGCCGCCGCCGCGCCCAGGATCTGGCCGACCGTGATCGCCCCCTGGCCCCCGGTTCCCGCGATCCGTATCTCCGTTCTCACGGGGGCGGTGCCTCCAGCGTCCTCGTGTCGGCCTGCAGTTTCCCAAGAAGCTCCTGGTAGGAAGGCCTCCTCCTGTCGATGAAGTTCCCGACCACCACCTTGTCCTCGTGGTGGGCGGTCACGCCGATCTTCGAGAGGTCTGCGCCGTTGTCGACGACCGCCATGTCCCTGAAGTAATTCATCATGTCGAGTGCCTCCGGATAGCCGTTGAACTCCCCGAAGGTGGGAGGGCAGGGAGAAAGGACCTCGAGGAAGGCGAACCCCTCTATCTCCATCATCCGCTGGATGGCTCTCTGAACCTGGCTGACGTGCAGGGCAGTCCACCTGGCCACGAACGACGCTCCTGCAGCCGAGACCAAGGCCGGGATGTTGAACGGAGCCTCTGCATTTCCGTACGGGGTGGTGTAGGTCTTTGCGCCGAGGGGGGTGGTGGCGCCGTGCTGGCCGCCCGTCATCCCGTAGTTCAGGTTGTTGATCATGATGACGTTGATGTCGACGTTCCGCCTGGCAGCATGGATGAGGTGGTTTCCGCCGATTGTGCTCAAGTCCCCGTCTCCCGAGAAGACGGTGACCTCCAGGTCGGGCTTGACTATGGAGAGCCCGGTCGCGAATGGGATCGCCCTTCCGTGGGTGGTGTGGTACGAGTCGAGGTTGAGATAGCCTGACACCCTCCCGGTGCAGCCGATGCCCGAGACGCAGACCTGCTTGTCGATCTGTATCACTGATTTCTCCAGCGCCCCCACGTATGCTCCCAGGACGATGCCGATGCCGCAGCCGGGGCACCAGATGTTCGGAAGCCTCCCGGCTCTGATGAAGCCGTCCTTGGGATGCGCCTTCACCATGACTTCGGGTCCGCCGGTTCCCGCAGGGGCATTCATCGCGTGACCGCCTCCAGCGCATCGAATATTGTGTCGGGACTGAGGAGGGTCCCGGGGGCCCAGTTGACTCCCACTACCGGGCACCTCGAAAACTCGGTCACGGGATGCAGCATCTGGCCGCTGTTGACCTCTGCCACGACCAGGTTGTTCACCTTCCTGCTGACCTTGTCCACCACTTCGTCGGGGAAGGGCCAGGCCGTTATGAGCCGGAGGAGACCCGCCTTGATGCCGTTCGAGCGCGCCTTCTTGACTGCGGCCAGGGCGGAGCGGGCCGTGGAACCGTAGGCGACCACCGCCGTCTCCGCGTCGTCGAGCATGACCTCCTCCCACTTCCAGATCTCCCGGGCGTGGCCGTGAACCTTCCTAGCGAG
>DATFYP010000088.1:0-17875 GCA_035314985.1 Nitrososphaerales archaeon | reverse complement strand
GCGAACTCGCTGGGGCAACTTCAGCCTCTGCGCCGACCCCCGCGAATCTTGACCGCGCCTTCCCTCAAGACCTCCACGGACTCCCCCCTGACCCGCACCACGGTCGACTCCTCTCCCTCGAGCGTCCCCCCGTCCAGAATCAGGTCCACCTTCCCCTCGAGCTCCTGCAGCGCCTCAGCGGCCGTCCTGCACGAAGGGCTTCCCGAGGCGTTGGCGCTTGTTCCGGTCAGGAACCCGCCGCACTGCTCGATGAGCTTCACGCATGAGCTCAGTGCGGGGACCCTGACCCCAACCTCCCCGGTCCCACCGTCCAGAAGGGACGGGAGCTTGCGGACCGTTGGCATCACTATCGTCAGCCCCCCCGGCCAGAACTCCTCCGCAAGGACCTGGGCAGTCGGGTTCATCGATACCAGCGTCCTGGCGGACCGCATGCTGTCGCAGAGCACCGGGACGGGCTTTGTCCCCCTGGCCTTCGCCTCGAAAAGCTTGGCGACCGCCTCCGGGTCGAAGGGGTCGCACCCGATTCCGTAGACGGTGTCGGTCGGGTAGACCACGAGTCCCCCTCTTCTGACCACTATCGCCGCCTCCGTTATGGAGGAGGTACCAATGGGAACGACGCGGGTTGTCATGCGCGGCGGGGGCCATTAACCGAACCGTTTAATAGGCTAATTGAAATCGCGCTGGCCGTTCAAATTGTCGGAAGAGGACCAGGAGCTGGAAGAGGACTTCGACGAGGATTTGGACGAAGACGGCTGGGAAGAGGACACGGACGAAGACGGTTTCTAGCGCGCCTCGACTGACCAGCCGAAGGATCCAGACCACATTTTAAGACACCACTCCGCCCCTTGAGAGCGGGCAGACATGAAAACCCTGGTAATCAACTTCAAGAACTACCGAGAGGTCCTGGGCCCCGGGTCCCTCAGGCTGGCCGCCGCGGCGGCGAAAGTGGCCTCCAAGTCATCCGCAGAGATCATCGTGGCGCCGCCCAACTCGATGCTGGGGGCGGTCGTCTCAAAGGTATCAATCCCCGTCTTCAGCCAGTCTGTGGGAGGCGAGACGGGGGAGAAGACCACGGGGGGAGACCTTCCTGAGGCGGCGAGGGCCGCGGGGGCCGTCGGAACGCTCCTCAACCACAGCGAAGCCCGGAGGCCGCTGTCCGAACTCAAGGCGCTGGTCCCCCGTGCCATGAAGTCAGGGCTGAAGGTCTGCCTTTGCGCGAACGGAAGCCGAGAATCAGCCACACTTTCGGTCCTCGGGTCAGAATACATCGCCGTGGAGCCCCCCGAGCTCATCGGGTCAGGGGTGGCGGTGTCACGGGCCAAGCCGGAGGCGGTGAAAGCGACAGTAGAGGCGGCGAGGAAGTCCGGCTACCGCGGCGCGATCCTGTGCGGGGCAGGAATAGTCGACGGCGACGACGTCAGGAGGGCGATCGAGCTCGGCGCCGACGGGGTCCTCGTCTCGAGCAGCATCGTGAAAGCGAGAGACTGGTCCATGAAAATCGGCGAGCTTGCTCGTTCTCTTGATTGAGAAAGCTCACAATCCGTAAATACGGTCCGAAAGGGGCCGATTTCATGAGTCAGTCAAAACCTAACCCATTCGAGAACGCACTCGAGCAGCTGCGGATTGCTGCCGAGTACCTAAAGCTCGACGAAGGCATCCACCAAATCCTAGCCCATCCGAAGCGAGAGCTTACCGTATCGATTCCGACGAGGATGGACAACGGGAAAATCAATGTCTTCACAGGGTACAGAGTACAGCACAACGACGCAAGAGGCCCATTCAAGGGCGGAATCAGGTATCACCCGGGCGTGACGCTGGACGAAGTGAGAGCGCTATCATCCTGGATGACCTGGAAGACCAGCGTCGTCAACATCCCCTATGGAGGGGCGAAGGGCGGCATCATCTGCGACCCGAAGCACATGTCGCAGGGAGAGCTCGAGCGCATGACGAGGCGCTACGCCTACGCCATCTCGCCGATTATCGGCCCATACAAGGACATCCCAGCCCCTGACGTGTACACGAACGGCCAGACCATGGCCTGGATCATGGACACCTACAGCATAATCAACGGCGTCGCGTCGCCGGGAGTCATCACGGGCAAGCCGATCGGCCTGGGAGGCTCTCTCGGAAGAGACAAGGCGACCGGAAGGGGAGCCGTGTTCACCACCGTAGAGGCGGCCAAGGTGAAGAAGATGGACCTGAAGAAGGCGACCTTCGCAGTGGAAGGCTACGGCAACGCCGGGTCCTTCTACGCGCAGATCCTTCAGACCTACGGGTCGAAGATGATGGCAGCCAGCGACTCGAAGGGCGCCATAATGAGCAAGACCGGCATCGACGCCGACAAGCTCATCGCCCACAAGGAGAAGACCGGGTCCGTGGTCGGCTTCCCGGGAAGCCAGCCGATCTCGCCCAAGGAGCTCCTTCAGATGGACGTCGACATCCTCAGCCCCTCGGCACTCGAGAACACCATCCTTCCAGACATCGCGAAGGGCATCAAGGCGAAGATCATCGCCGAATGCGCAAACGGACCCACCACCCCAGAGGCGGACAAGATCCTGGCCAAGAACGGCGTGTTCATGTGCCCAGACATCCTTGCCAACGCTGGCGGCGTCGTAGTCAGCTACCTTGAGTGGGTGCAGAACCTCGAGAGAATCGCGTGGACCGAGCAGGAGGTCAACTCGATGCTGGAGAGGAAGATGATCGGCGCATTCAAGGACGTGCACGATGCCAGCATGAAGTATGGCACCGACATGAGGACCGGCGCAATGATCGTCGCCGTCGGAAGGGTCGCGGACGCGGTCAAGACCCTCGGCGTCTTCCCATAGGCAAAGTCAACGCACGAACAGGGCGCCACGGCCCCGGCCGGCGGCGCTCCTCTCTATTTTTGGAGCGAAAGGCAGACGACGCCCTGCCCCTCTCCCCGCGAATATCATTAAATACGGTTGAGAGAGGTTCGACCCGATGGCCCAGGACAGGATGGCCCCGTTCCTGAAGGACGGCAAGAGCATGCTGCTGGCCTACGACCAGGGGCTGGAGCACGGCCCCTCGAAGGACTTCGACGACCGCAACGTCGATCCCTCCTTCATAATGGAGACCGCCGTCAGGGGGCAGTTCAACGGTGTCGTCTTCCAGAAGGGGGTCGCCGAGAGGTTCTATACGGGGAAGGTCCCCCTCATCGTCAAAGTGAACGGGAAGACGGGCCTCCCGCAGGGAGAGCCCATGTCGAAGCAGGTCTGCTCGGTGGAGCACGCGGTATCGCTTGGCGCCAAGGCAGTCGGATACACCATCTATCTGGGGAGCGGATTCGAGGCCGAAATGCTCGCAGAGTTCGGCAGAGTCCAGGAGGAGGCGCACCGGAAGGAGGTCGCCGCCATCGCCTGGATCTACCCGCGGGGAGCCGGGGTGCAGAACGACACATCCAAGGAGATAGTCGCCTACGCGGCCAGGACTGGACTGGAGCTCGGCGCCGACGCGGTGAAGATCAAGTACACTGGAGACGCCGCATCGTTCTCCTGGGCGGTGAAGTCCGCCGCAGGCATGAGGGTCTTCATGTCAGGGGGGCCAAAGGCTGCAAACGACGAGGCGTTCCTGCAACAGGTTCAGGGGGTCATGGAGGCAGGAGCGACAGGGCTCGCAGTCGGAAGGAACGTCTGGCAGAGCCGCGACCCCGTGAAGATGGCCGAACGGATCAGGAAGGTCATCTTCGAAAGGAAGTCGGCCGCCGAAGCCGTGAAGCAGTAGACCAGATGTGCGGCGGTCCTCGCGATAGCACGGCCTTGCGTGCCGTTACTTCGTGAGCAGCTTCCAGGACATCACGATGCCGACCGTGGAGAACAGCACCGAGAACCCAATCAGGAACAAGAAGTCGAAACCCAGCGGGGCGAACCCTGGCGCGCCGAGGAGGAGCTGCCTACCTATGTCGGTCGTGTAGCTGATTGGGTTGATCCTGACGAAGTCCTGGAGCCAAGGGGGCATCGCGGTCAGCGGGAAAAGGGCGTTCGAACCGAATAGCAGAGGAAGGTTGAGGAGGTTCATTATAGCCTGCTGGGTCTGCCAGTCGTTCGACCTGAGTGCGAGCATCAGGAAGAATGTGGAGAGGCCTATCGTGAGGAGGAAAAGGGCCAGGAAGGTCCCGGCAACCCCGGCAGCCGTGATGCTCCCGGTGTCCATCCCAAGCAGCACAGCCAAGACGAGGACAATCGACGCCTGGATCAGCGACCTCACCACGCTCGAAAACACCTTGCCCATCACGATCGCCCCCCGGGAGACAGGGGTGCTCAGCACCTTGTCGAGGAAGCCGAACCGCCTGTCCCAGACTATCGACATGCCGCTGAACATCGCAGTGAAGAGTATGACGAAGGTCAGCATGCCGACAGCCATGTAGGAGAAGTAGTCTGAGACGCCGAACACGCCCTTGAGCAGCGCTCCGACTTCGGCGCTGGGGAGCCCCGAGCTCCCGAAGAACTTCGAGAAGTTCATCGCCTGCCCGAAAAGGCCTAGCCAGATGACGGGCTGGATGAGGGTCATGAAGAGGAGGACCGGGGTCCTGTACCACTTGATGAGCTCCCTGTTGGTAAGGGCCCAGAGCCCGTGTATTACAGACGTGTCAGTCTTCTCCATCCCCCACCTCGGGGCGGCGCCAACTTCTGCGCCAGAGGGAGCGATACCCGCGGCCCGAGATGCCTTCTCACTCATCGCGGGTCACCTGGACCGTGCCCTCCTCAGGGTGACGCGCTGCCCGAACATGTCGGCCCTCTCCGCTTCGGCGTCTCTCAGAGTTCGCCCGGTGTACTCGAGGTAGACCTGGTCCATCGAGGGCTTCGTGACCGAGATGCGAGTGACGTGGTACCCTTTCGACCTTATCGCCTCTATTATGTCGGGGGCCGCCTCCTCTCCGAGCTCGGCCTTGATCCTGTATGTCGAGCCAATTTTCTTCACCCCCTTTACGGACTTCGATTGCATGATGAGCGGGGTGAGGTCATCCGAGTCTTCCCTGATGCCCAATTCGATTATGTCTCCCCCGAGGCCGGCCTTGAGTTCGGCAGGAGCTCCAACCTTCACGAGCTTCCCGTGGTCGATTATCGCGATGCGGTCGCAGACGCCGTCCGCCTCCTCAAGATAGTGAGTAGTCATGAAGAGGGTCATTCCGTAGTCCAGCTTCAGCTTCTTGATGTAGTCCCAGACAGCCGTCCTCGTCTGGACGTCCAGGCCGAGGGTCGGTTCGTCAAGGAAGAGCAGCCTGGGATGGTTGATGAGCCCGCAGGCGATTTCAAGCCTCCTTCTCATCCCTCCAGAGTAGGTCTGAACCTTCCTGCCGGCCGACTCCTGTAGGCCTACGAGGTCAAGCAACTCCTTGGTCCTGTCCTTCGAGACGGTCCGAGGGATCCCGTACAGGTCGGCACAGAAGCGGATGTTCTGGTACCCCGTCAGGTCCTCGTCCGCCGTGTACTCCTGAGGAACAATGCCGATCGCAGCGCGGACGTCGTTAGCGTTTGAGTTGATGTCGTAACCGCAGACCTCGGCCGAGCCGGACGTCGGCTTCAGAAGGGTCGTGAGCATCTTGATCGTGGTGGTCTTCCCGGCCCCGTTAGGCCCGAGAAATCCGAAGATCTCGCGTTCTCTTACGTCGAAACTGAGGCTGTCGACCGCCTTCAGCTTGCCGTTGAACGACTTGCTGAGCCCGTCCACCTTGATGATGTAGCCGTCGCTCTGCATGCTCAGGAACCGCCGAGTCTGTCTAGCCTGTCGCGCAACTCCCTGATCTTCTCCGAACTCTCCTTGACCTTGGGGGCCTGTGTCCTCGAGAGGTCTTCGAGGTAGGAGACGTATCCTGACATCTGCTCAAGGACTTCTTGGATGGAGCGGGGTCCGGAACCCGGGAACTGTCGCGGCCAATCTATCTCCTCCTTGCCCGCCTGGGTCAGCTCATACTTGTTGTCCGGGAGCTTCTTGATGACCCCCTCCCGCGCCATCGAATCAAGGAGGGGATAGACCGACCCGGGGGACGGCCTCCACCATCCTCTGCTCATTGACTCCAGGGCGTCCATGATTTCCACGCCGTTCTTCGGAGAGTCTTGGAGGAGGTAGAAGACCCAGTGGCGGAGGCCTCTGTGAGTCCTCTTCGAAAGGTGAGAAGACCAGTTGAACATTCCGATATCGGTTGCTCGGTCAAATTCCGATATCGGAACTATTAAAGGGTTCCGCCCGCTGAAGTCTTGTCATTCAGGGCCAACCCGGCCGGGTTGTGGTTGGAGTGAGGACCCTTGCAACTCCTGCTCCGTCACGACATGATTGGACAAGCAACAGGCTTCACACACGAATCTTCAGGCGATTGGGGGCAGGCGCTCCCTGCTGCTTTATCCTATTGTGTAGGCTTCCTCGCCGTGCTGGCTTTCGTCGAGGCCCAACTCCTCCTCAGCCGCGCTCACCCTTACGGGGGTGATGAAATTGACGATCTTTAGCAGCAGGTACGACCCAATGAACGAGAAGGCGGCGACGACAGCAATCGCGAAGGATTCCACCATTAGAAGCTGCGGGTTTCCGAAGAGCGCACCGTTCGGACCGGCTGGGTTAATCAGCGTCGAGGCGAAGATTCCAGTGGCGAGCACACCCCATATACTCCCGGCCCCGTGGCACGCGAAGACGTCCAGTGCGTCGTCGAAGAGGTTGCGGCTTGCCCTCCAGTTCGCCACGAAGTTGGATGTCACTCCGACTACCAGCCCTATGAAGATGGCAGGGGTGACACCGACATACCCGGCGGCCGGGGTTATCGCTACAAGCCCGCACACTGCACCGATCGCTATCCCCACAGCCGAAGGCTTCCCCTTCCGGGACCAGTCCACCAGCATCCAACTGACAGCGCCCGCGGCCGCAGCCATGTTGGTGTTGACGATGGCCTGGACCGCGATGGCATCTGCAGCGAGGGCGCTTCCACCGTTGAACCCGAACCAACCGAACCACAGTATGGCCGCTCCCAGTATGACGTACGGGATGTTGCTAGGGCGAACCTCGTTTGAACTTTCTATCCCCTTCCTCTTTCCTATCACTATGGCGGCAGCGAGAGCCGAGACGCCAGCCGTGATGTGAACAACGAGCCCGCCTGCGAAGTCTATCACGCCCAGCGCCTTCAACCAACCGGTGTCGCCCCAGACCCAGTGCGCGACCGGGCAGTAGATGAAGGTCGTCCAGAGGAGAGTGAAGACCAGGAGGGCCTTGAAACGGATTCGCTCGGCGAACGCACCAATGATGAGCGCCGGAGTGATCGCCGCAAACTTCAGCTGAAAGGCGAAGTACAGCAGCTCGGGGATTGTGTTGGAGTAGACCGGATTCGGGGCAGCGCCTACGTTGACCAGACCGGCCTTCGAAAGGTCCCCAATCACCCCGTTTAGCGAGGGGGCGAATACCAGGCTGTATCCCCACAGAGCCCAGACCAGGCTCACCACTGCGAATATCATCAGTGTCTGGACTATCGTAGAGACAAGGTTCTTTCTTCTTACGAGACCTCCGTAGAAGAACCCGAGCCCTGGTGTCATTATCATCACAAGGGCAGTAGCCGTCAGCACCCACGCGATGTCTCCTGAGTTGAGCATCTGTCGGCGAGGGAACGCTCGAAACTGGGTTATTTATCCGATGCGAAGTTGGGCAATCTCGGCAACAAGGGGCCATCGGGAGGGGGTACAGCTCGAGACTCGTGTGACGACACCAGTCAAGCAAGAGGGTAGTGGCAAAATCGAGAGGTCAGGACGAGGGCCGTTGCCGCGAGAACCTGGCGACAGTGCTTGAACCAGGCATCTGGGATTCGCCTCCGATGCGTTTCACAGCATTCAGATGCAGGGTGTAGGCTTCGGCTACTTCTTGGAGTTGCGGTAGGCGAATGCTGCGGAGAACGCACCGACGAACAGGGCGACGAGCACCCCTACGTAGCTCGAGCCGGCAAGTGCGTCGCCCGGACTAGTCGCAGACATGATCGCGTAGTAGACGCCGAAAGCGACGATGCCGGCAACAATCGCATAGCCGGCAATGTTCAGGGCTAGCACCGAAGTCTCCCTTCAGCGGATTGGTCCTGGCGAGTACTTAATGATTCGTGTGCCCGAGAGTGTCGCTGTTGATGCAGTCTCGCCCCTGGCATCGGCCGTCCCCCACACCAGTCTACGTCCGTCTCCCTTGGGGAGCCAATGGGGTAAACGACTCGGCTCGACTAGCTTGTCCCCAGACAAGTGGTCCAGGACGACAGCGCTGGGACTAATCTGGGGATTGCCATCGAAGGGTCGGACTGCGCCATGAAGACAGCAAAGGGTGCCGACGTCTGGAGGGATGATGACCTTGACTGACGGAGCTAGGTGAGGCTTGTTAGCAGTTACTTCTTCCTCATTTCCTTCATCCCTTCGAGGCTGTCCTTGAAGGTGCCCAGGGGGTGAACCTCCCTGTCCATGAGCAGGTTGCTCGGCGAACTGAAGAAGATCTCTCCCATTTCCTCGAGGGATTTCGTTTCAAGGATGTACGCGTCGGCTAGAATATCCAAGCATGGACCTCCGATCAGCTTTCCCTCTTTTTCGAGGTCTCGCTTGTACTTCAGGTCTGCCGATGCAACTTCGGCGAACTCCTTCGGGTCAATCGGCACGCCTGCCTTCGCTCTTTCTATTACGATGAATCGCATGTTGCATATCTTTGTAAGGCGGTTATTAAATTCAGAGGTGAGTCTCTCCCCGTGTCACGCTCACCTATCTAAGTTCAAACCACCGAGACCAGGTCGTGCAGAACAGCTGGGTTGCCGACGATCTAGACGAAGAGTGCCCGAAATCGGAGCTACTTTGCCGCGCGCTCGACAGCGCCCGTGACCGGCGGAACCACTCCATGAAGGCGCCCAGAAATCTCTCAGATTCGCAGACTGGGGCGATCCCCGGACTACGAGCCAACCAGCTTGCTCATGGCGCTGTTCCAATAGACCCTTGTCTCTTCCAGCGGGAACCCGAGCGCCACGAGGGACTCCATCCCGTTCCAAAGCGCCAGGATGGACCCCGCCAGCTCCTTGGCGTCGGCCCTCTTCCTCTTACTGGTCGCAATGATGCACCGCTCGACGGCGGCAAGGTACTGGTCGTTGTGTCTCTTGAGCACCTCCCTGAGCTCAGGGTTCCTCGTCGCCTCTGAGATGACCTCGAAGCTTAGCCCGGCGGCCCGCTTTGAATCGGGCATCATCCGGTCGAAGAAGGCCTCGAAGGCCTGGCGAGTATCTCCCTGCTTGACTACCCATTCTATCACCTGCTCCAGTTCCCTCGGTGACGACTCGTAGGCAGCCTTGAAGAGGGCCTCCTTGTCCTTGAAGTAGGTGTAGAGGGCGGCCTTGCTTATTCCGAGCTTGCGGGCGATCTCATCCATCGTCGTCTGCCTGAACCCCTTCTCCCTGAACAGGGTGCGTGCGGCCTCAATGATCTTCGAAGTGGCGATGCTTCTGTACTCGGGGAGGACCCTTGGCAAGTCAGGCACTCACGGGGCGGATTGGTATTTAAGCTGACTGTCGCTCGCTATAGTGACCAAAGGTTAATATAGTGACCTACGGTCACTATTGGCGGTGACATGAGCTGATAACTCAGAAAACCGGTGAGAGAGTCTTCGAGGCGCTCTTCATTATTGGATTGGGAGTCGTCTGGGGACTGCAGTTCTGGTGGCCTGGAATCCTGGTGGACTTTGGCGTCGCCTACGGGATTACCCTGGCGCTCCGCGAGCGGTACTGGCCCGCCGCAGCGTACATCGTCCTCTTCGGCGTGGTGCCGACGCTGTATGTCCTGCCGTCAGTCCTTGGCGCATCAATCCCTCTGGTTGTCACGGGGCTTGGTGCGGCCGGGCTGTACAGGGCGCTGCGGGCAGAGCCCCAGTGACTCGGCGTGGGCAGGGAAGAGCGGGGCAGCGGTACACAGAAGGCAACTGAGCCTGCCGGCGGCCAACCTCACGGCATCCCCTCGTCCGTCCCTCCCAGAGTCAAGTGGTTCGTCATATTAATCTTCTTCACCGCCGTCGGTTACGGGTATCTCCAAATCCTGATCTCGGCTTATTTGCCTCAGGTGGGATACGACGCCGGCTCGGTGGGACTGGTACTCGGGGCCAACGGGATAGCCGTCGTACTCGGCTCGATACCATGCGGCATCTATGCCGACCGAAGGGGAAAGAAGCGCATCCTCGTCCTTGGCCTGCTCGGCTTCCCATTCACTCTGGTTGTATTCGCACTCACGACAGCTCTCCCGGCCCTGCTCGTAGCTGGCGTCTTGGCCGGCCTAGGAGAAGGTGCCTTCCTGTCCTCTTGGAACGCGCTCATAGCCGACATGACAACCGTCGCCAACCGAGAGAGGGCCTTCACCCTCTCCTTCATCGTCGGGGCGTTCGCTTTCGGGCTTGGCTACGTTGTCCCGTTCGGCTTCCCCTGGCTGGAGTCCGTTCTCGGCGTCGGTCTTGTGGACGTCCACAGGTATTCCACGATGGTCCTGGCCGCCCTGTCGATTGTCTCGCCTGTCGGCATCGCGCGGGTGCTCAAAGGATACACCGAACCGACGAAGAAGAAGGGAACCGGTGGTCTTGGGTCGCTGGGACCGCTCTGGAAGTTCTCGGGGGTGAACAGCATCATCGGACTTGGGGCTGGATTCATCATCCCGCTAATCGCTACCTGGTTCTACTTCCGGTTCCTGATACCCGATACCTACAGCGGGCCGCTCCTGGCGGTCTCCAACATGACCATCGCCCTGGCTGCGATAGGGAGCCCGTTCCTCTCGAAAAAGCTTGGGACTGTAAACGCCATCGTTGTGTCACAGGGGAGTTCGACGGTCTTCATGTTCGCGATGGCACTTGCTCCGGACCCTCTACTAGCAGGGATACTGTACGTCGTACGTGCAGCGCTGATGAACATGTCATCTCCCTTGTCCGACTCGTTCCTGATGGGCATCGTCCCAGCGGAGCAGAGATCCCTTGCCAGCGCGATCAACTCCCTGATCTGGAGGCTTCCTAACAGCGTGACGACAATCCTTGGCGGTTGGATTATGGCCACAGGCAACTACGGGCTTCCTATCTTCTTGGCGACTGGGCTGTACGCGGTTGGGATAACGGGGTTCTACGGAGTCTTCAGGAACGTGAAGCCAGCAGCTTAGAATCGGTCATTGTGTGCTCATCAACCCTTCGAAAAGCACGAATTGGGCCCCCCCAATCGGACAGGTCATGAAATGAGTCAGACAGGCTAGGGTCCGTACCATGTGGGTACGAATCCATTAGCGCTTGCATGGAGGCCATTCCCTTGAGGGCTCGGATGCACTATTGGTTCGAGCGGCTTCGAACACGGTCGAGATAGATTCATTGTGACAGAGTGACAGAAGGGTGTCTGGATGCCTTCATTGTTGCTCCGATAGCCCTACGAAGCTTGATTCTGGCTTCTTCCCAGTAGTCCAGCCGGGAGCCGAACCCAAGTGGGTCCAGAACCATTCCCCGGAGTCGAACATCACATTCGCGGCTTGGAAGGGACGGCCGGGCTCCATCTGCACTTCTGGGCACCCCAACGAGCAACATGACGGGTTCGAGTCGCAGTCCCAAAGCAGCAGACAGCAACGCCTATGTATCGCAAGAGAACCGCCTAGGACAGTACTACGGGGGGATATTGGATATCATGGAAGGACACGGGGATGCGGAGGAGAGGAGAGAGGCAGAAAGGAAGAGCCTTATCTTCAAGGGCCCGACTGTCGTCGCAGCTCTTGTCTGCTTCGTGGCCGCGCTTTTCGCCGTATTCTTGGGCCTGATAATCTTGACAGTTCCCTCCGAATTGCAGGGCACCTTCTTCGTCAATCTGTCTAACGGGAATCCCGTATCAAGCAGCCTTTTGGGCTTGATTACAGTCGTCCTCCTCATCCTCGGAGGCGGATACGTCCTGTCTGGGGCTCTGCTCTGGTCAAAGACTCATTGGATCAAGGGAATCTACGTTGGAATCATGGTTTCGATCGTTGGCATGCTGGCAAGCGGCCTGGCGACTACCTTCGCCCCGGGCCTCGCTGCATCAGGTCTGATACTCAACATACTGATAGTGACGCTGATAGCGACCGAAACGTGGGAAGAAAGCAGGGGAAAGGAATGAGCCCGCTCGTTGCTTTCAAAGATGCGCCATGACGCGAAGACTGTCCCGCTACGCGGTCGTTAGCACGAACGTGATCGCCATAGTTATCGTCCTAATGGTGATTATTGTGCCGTACTCCAGTTACTTTTCAAAGGGGCTCCCTGGGGCGCCTCCTAGCCTACCGGCAACAACTTCAACCTCCGCGGTGACCTCCACTCAAAGCCTTCCGACGATTACGAGCTACATCGACAGCGGGGAAGCCTACACGGGCACGCAGGCACCCGCGACGACGGCCACTCAGACAGTGACCTCTGAGACGTCCATTGGCTCGACCTCAGCCACGTCCCAATCGACCCTTGCAGTGACCTCAGAGTCGTCCGCCGGCCCGGCCTCAACCACTTCAACCTCCGCAGTGACCTCTACGCAAAGCCTCCCTCCGGTCACAAGTTACGTCAATGGCGGTGGAGTCTACACCGTAATACAGACTACTTCAACGACGTCCACCCAGATAGTGACCTCCGAGACATCAACCAACTCGGCCTCGACCACCTCCCAATCAGAAACAGCAACCACCACGACCACTTCTTCGACGACATCCACTCAGACGGAGCCGTTGAGCGTTCCAGAGTTCCCTTCGACGGGTGGCTTGGGCCTCATTCTGCTTCTTGTCGCAATGCTTCCGTTGGTATTCGCACTGCGAACCCTGGGTTCGAAGAACAGGACGCCTGAGAACGCCCCAGGCAACTAGATTCTTGGGCACGACCGCATGAGTAGCGAGCCAAGCAAGGCTTTTAACGAAAAATCTCCTGCCTAGGTCATGCCTCCGCCTGGTGGAGACAAGGGGATCGTCATCGAGGATAGAGAGGAGCTCATCTTCTTGCTCTCCGAAGCCGCAGCCCTTGAGCACATGGTGATGTGCGGTTATCTCTACGCCGCCTTCAGCTTGAAGCACGGGAAAGCCCAAGGGTTGGATTCTCACGAAAAGAAACTTGTTGGAGAGTGGGACCGAACACTCTCTCAGGTCGCCGTGCAAGAGATGCTTCACCTCGCGCTCGTCAACAATCTGCTCACTTCGATAGGGGCAGCGCCTCACTTGCTGCGACCCAACTTCCCTGTCCGGTCGAAGTACTTCTCTTCGACCGTGCAGATGGTTCTGCTCCCCTTCGGTGAGCAGCAACTGCGCCACGCCCTCTACCTTGAGCGACCCGAGGGCATGCACATGCGGGACGCGAGGTCTCTTTCCAGGCGTCTCAAGCGCTCCGAGGTGCGTGACCATGTGGAGCTCGTCCCGACCGGGCAGGAATTCTCGACCATCGGCCACCTCTACCGGGGCCTGGAACGAGGGCTCGCCCACCTGGCCGACAAGTACGGGGAGAAGCGACTGTTCAGTGGTCCGACGCGAACCCAGGCGACAAAGGAGTCGTTCGGCTGGCCGGAATTGGTGACGGTTCACGACTTGAAATCGGCGACAAAGGCGGTCGGAACGATAATCGAGGAAGGAGAAGGGGCAAGGGGCGACTGGAAGCAGGCTCACTTCGGCAGGTTCCTCAAGGTCCATGATGAACTGCGCGAGTGCAGGTCGCGCAACCCAGCGTTTGAGCCTGCCAACCCCGTCATACCGGCATACGTTGAGGATCACAGCGACATCGCTGAGCCGGTGGCGATCATATCCGACCCGTTCACCCGCAAGGTCGCGGAGCTGTTCGCCTCCTCCTACGAGACTGCCATGCTGATGCTAACGAGATACTTCATGCACGTAGACACCTCGCAGGAGGAACTCGGGACGCTGTCAGACTCGGCAGTGAGGCTGATGATGCAGGTCCTGCGGCCCCTCGGTCGGCTGATGACGACGCTGCCTGTCGGTGCCGATCATCCGGGAAAGACTGCCGGTCCCGCATTCGAGGTCTACAGAAGAGTGTCATATGTGCTTCCGCACAGGCAAGCAGCCTGGGTAATACTTCACGAACGACTCGCGGAGCTGGCTGACTTCTCGGCCAGCCTGAAAGTTCCAAGGGGAGCCGAGGGGGGGCTAGAGCCCGTCAGCAGTACTCTCAGAACCCTGGCCTCCAACCTCAAAGCCAACGCCGAAGCATGATGAGTGCGTCGGGCATCCTAGGCAGGGTTCAATCCTCGGGATCAGAATCCCCTGCTGGCGTGGAAGGCTCTTGTGATTGGCCAGGATTGCCCGCCCACTTGCTTCAACCTTAAATCTGACCCCGATTCTCAGATTGCATGTCTCTAGCAAAGTCCGTAGTTAATGACTGCCTGCAGATTACGGATAAGGACAATGTCGCAATCAATCTTTATCCTCACAACCTAAAGCTGGCCGAGGAAATCGCGGAAGAGTGCTTCAAGAAGGGGGCAGATGTGATCCTTTCTCTTTACACAGACAGTTTCCTGATCTCGCACTATCGCCATCTCTCTGAAGCGAGTCTCAGAAAGCCATCGGCATACTGCAGGAGCCTGACAGAGACATCTACAGCTGAAATCTACATGGCAGGCACCTACGATCCTACAGTTCTTAGGAGCATCGACCCCAAGAAGCTTGCCGCCGACAGCGAGGGGGAGAACGAGGCGCACTTCCCTCTGAGCAAGGAGAGAAAGATCAGAACGCTCAACATAGGTCTTGCATTGGTAACGAAACCGAGAGCCAAGGTGTATGGGTTCAATTATGACAAGTGGAACAAAATGATGCTTGCTGCGACCTCCGTCGATTATGGGAAGCTCGCCAAGACGGGAAGAGCGCTGATGAATTCACTGAGGGACGCCCAGCAGGTGTCGGTGACGGGACCGGGACGGACTGACCTTAGCTTCGACATCTCAGGAAGGAAATGGTACCTGTCAGACGGGATTGTAGACAAGGTGGACATCAAGAACGAGGACCTCAACGACGGACTCCCGGCCGGGACCATCTTCGCTGCTCCTTTGGAGAACAGCGCCCAGGGACGCATCACCTTCAACGCCGGCACCCCCCTCATGGGGCGCAAGGTGACAGGGCTTCGGCTGAGCTTCGAGGACGGGAGGGTGGTCAATTTCCAAGGGAACGCCAGCACAGTTGCTCTGGAGAAGAATTGGGAGGAAGGCACCGGAGACAAGAACAACATAGCCTATTTCGGGATCGGCTTCAACCCCAAGGCCGAGACAGGCTACACCGTCAACAACGTCGCCTGCGGCGCGGTCTCCATAGGGATCGGGGGCAACGGATTCCTGGGAGGAAAGAACAAACCAGGTTTCTTCCACCTAGATACAGTCACTGGAGCCACGGTCAAGGTGGACGGAAGGACCATACTTCAGAAGGGCATGATAGTCAGTACCTGATAGCAACTGCTCATGCTGAAAGGCCCGTGAAAGATGAATAGCCCGGCGAGTAATCGAAGCAGGTCGTTGCGCATCCATCTCGGCAAAGAGCAACTACACCTCCCCTTCGGGCAGGTCCAGCACAAGCGAGTATACAACAACCCGGACTACTGGCTAAATGTGGCTCCGGAAGGCTGGTCTGTCCCAGTCAGGATGGGACCTCGAGGAGCACCGCGTCCTTGTGCTTCTGAACAACATCCTCTCTCTTCATCAGTGCGAAGTTGTGTCTCCAAGTGGGGTGGCGAAGGGTTGGGCTGCCACACTCGCTGAAAAGGCAGGAGAGTGTGCGAGCGCTGGAGTCGAAGTCGACGTATGCGGGAATTGCCCACGGTTCGTGCTTGGGGAGACCGAAGTTACCCTCGTGGTTGCACAAGTAGGTGATGTTCGTCGGGAGGAAGTAGACTCGCTTACACTTTGGACAATAGAGCATCTTGCTCGTGCTCAAGACCTTTCAACTTCTCGCAGGCCGGCTGAACGAATATAAACCCATGTGGACGGGCGCTGGACAGATATGGAGCCAGGAAGCAAAATGCAGGACGAACGTCCCATGAGGAATCATTCTCAGGACGAAGTGGCCATCGATCAACTGGACGAACGAATCCTAGCGCGCCTGTTGGTCGAGGGCAGGACCTCATTCAGGCAGATGGCACAGGAGTTTCACACGTCGACTTCGACTGTCTCGTCAAGGGTCTCAAGGCTCGAAAAGTCTGGCGTCATCAAAGGCTACTCGGCAACGGTCAATTTCGAGGCTCTAGGATACGACCTCACCGCGGTCACAGAGATTGTGGTCTCGAAAGGCAAGCTGTCCAAGACGGAGAGGGAGATTGCAAGGCTCCCGGGCGTGTGCGCGGTCTACGATGTGACCGGTGAAAACGATGGGATTGTCGTGGCGAAGTTCAGGAGACGTGAAGAACTGAGCAGATTCGCAAAGGGCCTGCTTAGCATGCCTTTCGTAGAACGGGCGAACACCCACGTCGTCTTGGCCACGGTCAAGGAGGACTTCCGGGTCCCACTGTAGCTTGCAGGTCCCTAGGCCGGAATGAGCTCTTCCTTCTTGTAGTCGGTCGTGACGCCGTGCATTGCCCATCCTATTGCTTCAAGGGTCACGTAGGTCATTGCAAACACGGCCGCCAGTACCACGCCTGCGGCCATCGCCTCGAGCGCGAGCTGGTTGATTGCCGCCAGACCACCCCCGAAGAACAAGCCGTCAGGCAGACTCCCGTTTCCAGAGGCGACAGCGAATGCATTCTGCGTGAAGAAGGGGATCATCATCAGACCGAATAGTCCGCCCACCAGGTGCGCTGGGAACAGCGATATCGGATCGGAAAACCACTTGCGCCTTGACAACCACGCCTCCGCGGCCAGATACAGAGGCCCTGCGACAATCCCAAGGACTACCGCGCTGGCGGGGCTAACGAACCCTGCCAGCGGAGTTATCACGATTAACCCCATCAAGATGCCGTTGCTCGCATAGAGCAGGTCGATGCTCCTCTTCGCCGCCGTGCGTCTGAAGAACGCCACCGAGAGGACGGAAGCAGAAGCCGCCAAGAATGTCGTTAGGACCACGGTCGTCGCCGAGCTGTTCAGGGCAAGGACGCTCCCAGGATTGAAACCGAACCACCCAACCCAGAGGAGGACCATGGCGAGGGTCAACCACGTCGGATTGACGCTTATCGGGACAACCGCACTCTCCTTCAGCCCTTTCCTCTTCTCCTCTCTCCATATGCGATAGACTATGGCGAGGCCTGCTGCCCCTGCAGCGGCGTGCACGACCAGGCCACCTGCGAAATCCCTCGCTCCCCAAAGATAGAGCCACCCTGTAGGGTTCCAAATCCACGCGGCCGGCAGGTTCCAGATTATCATGAAGTAGACGGCAGAGAACGCAAGGAATGCCTCGAGCTTCATCTTCCTCAGAACGACCACGCCCACCAGTGCGAGCGTCACAGAAGCTGATGCGGTCTCGAAAAGGAAGTACGTCCCGGTAGTCAGATTGGTCGAGAAGTACGACGGGCCTGTCGACCACCAGACCCCGCTCAGCAGACCGGTCACGGTGGAGGAGAAGCTCCCTAGGAACACGCCTCCCCCATAGAACGGATCCCCGATGAGTCCGCTCACCGTGGGGGCGAACGCCATGTTGAATCCGAGGAACGCCATGAAGATCAGCGCACTCGCCGTTATCAGCAATGACTTCAGGAGGCTCTTGGAGTACCTCTCCCCAAGTTCTCCAATCTCCAGGAGTCCCACGGAGACAGTCATCGTGAATATGAGGAGACCACAGATCAGGACCCAGAGGTTGTTGACGATGTTCGCATCGGTCACAGAGAATTCCTCCCACCTAGGAGCGGAACCCCGCTCGACGCCCGCTGGGTACGGCCATCAGTCAAACCGTGTCCCCCTTCCCGCGCAAGTCGGCGCAGGCCACCTCCTCTCCAGCAA
>DATFYP010000087.1:0-10930 GCA_035314985.1 Nitrososphaerales archaeon | reverse complement strand
TCGGCGGTCTGCTTCAGACTGCCGGCAGGGAGCTACTACGCGGCCATCCAGACGACCTACTACTTCTACGGCCAGTCCAGAGTCTGGTACCAGAGAATCGGGTTCAGCATCCCGTAGCATGCCGCCGCGGGTCTGAGCGGGGAGCCGCTACAGGATGCCGACCATCTGCAGGGCGTAGCTTGCGAGGACGGCGAAGAGGGAAATGTACGACAGAGCCACAAAGACCCTCACGGTCGCGTCGGCCGAGGGGCTCACGAAGGTCCACCTCAGGCCCCCGGCCTGAGACACCCCAGCTTCGACCACCCCCCGCGCGATCAGCCCGCTGAGGTACCTGACGGTGGCGACGAACCCCATGGCCGCGAACACCTGCACGGGGATGAGCATGAGGATCCTTGCGACCGGGAAGGCCAGGCCGAAACCGACGAAGACGGCGCCCAGCGACCCGACGAGCAGCCAAAGGAAGAGGAGCCCCCTGGAGTCGGCCAGCAGGTCGGCCATGGTGATGACGCCGACTATCGCGAAGCAGACCACGACCGTCTCGTCGAGCGCCCCTCCGAGGAACAGGCTCAGCGTCGACTGAAGCCCCCCGACGGCGCCCCCCAGGTTCGACAGGCTGAAGTCGGAGGCCAGCGTGCCGTAGAAACCAGACGGAGGAGCCACCCCTCCGAGGCGGTACGCGAGGGCATAGGCCGCCGCGTTCGCCCCCAGCACCAGCCCCGTGGAGGCCAGCGAGAACCTCAGGTGACCGCCGTGGCTTGGCAGCACCCTCCTCGCGGCGACGAAGATCGCAAAGGCCGCGGTCACCGCCATCGTGAACAGCCAGGTCCAGGCGTGCGTGGGCATGATGAGGATCGACGCCAGGAGCGAGCCTGCGACCCACCGCCAGCTCGACTTTTCCTGGCCCGTCAGGAAGAGCGTGAAGAAGACCAGAGTCACCGAGGCGGCCAGCCAACCGTCTTCCAGGCCCGCGTTGACCCCTACGACGGTGACGTACGAGAAGGCGGCGAACAGGGAGGCCGTGGCGGCGACCGTTGCGTCCTTCAGCGCGGCCTTGGCGAAGAAGTAGGTCGTCCCCGCGAACAGGAAGGCGAGCAGGGCCGGGACGAGGCGGACTGCGGTGTCGGCGGACCCGAAGAAGGCGGCCAGGGAGTAGGTGAGGAAGAGCACCACCGGGCTGGCGTGGGTGTAGGCGTACCCCAGGGCCCAGGAGGATCCCTCGTTGAGCATCAGCTGGACGGGGGCGTAGTAGCTGGCCCCGACGCTGGGGCTGGACAAGACCGAAGAGGGGTTTATGGCGGGGAAGTACGGATAGAGCCCGGCGATCGCTGCGCCCAGCAGGGCCACCAGGAGGATCGTCCCCGCGTGCCCCTCACCGGGGGAAGAGGTCTCCGACCCCCCCACCAGGGGGCCGAAGAGGCGGGCGAACCCTTCTCGGAACGCCATCGCTTCATCCCAGTAGAGGGCCAGGACCAGGCGCACCCCCCAGGCGAGGAAGAGGAGAAGAAACAGCCGGGGAAGGAGCCAGTAGCACTGGTTGACGACGCTCAGGAGAGTCAGGGAAGGACCCCAGGTCCAGTCCGAGAAGGGTGCGACCCCGTCCACCGCGTTGGCGAGCCAGCGCCCGGCGGACAGGAAGGAAAGCAGCCCAACGGAGCCCGCCATCAGGAGCACGATCGGGGCGAGCGCCTTCCCCGGAGACGCGCCGAGGACCGCGTCGCTCTCGGTCACTATGTAGGCCATCTCGACGAAGATCCCGAGCCCTCCCAGCGGGAGAAGGAGGGGCGGCAGGAGGAAGTAGAAGGTCAGAAGCACGGCGGGAATCGCCAGGAGAAGCCTCAGCAGCAGGCGGGGGCCGGAGACGCCGAGCTGCATCACGAACAGTATGTAGGCGAAGCCGACTACCAGCAGACCCTGGTCGACGGACGGAGAAAGGACGACGAAGGCGGTGGAAAAGCTGTGCAGGCCCTCCCCCCTCACGGCGAGGTCGAACGCCGACGGCGCGACTGCGGAGGAGACCGAGGCGAGCCCCCAGAAGAACGCTGTGCATGCGGCGCCGAAGGCCCAGAGCCGCAGGTCCTTCAAGAAATAGAATCTGGACCAGAGGGCAGCTGCCCTGTCGAAGACTGCCATCCCCGCCGGCGTGGCAAATTCGTGTCTTAAATCAGAATGCCCGAAGAGCGGCGCGCCAGGCCTGCCTCTCTCGCGGCGAAGGCGTTGATGTCCGGTCGGAATCCCAGCCGTTCAGCGAGTCTTCTGAGCACGAGGGGGTCAGAAATCACCACGATGCGGGAAAACCCCTGTTTTTGGACGGAATATGGTAACAATGCTTATAATTGAAGCGTGTCCCGATTCCATTACCGAAAGGAGGAAGGCCCCTAGGAGGCTGTCATACGGTGAAGACAGCCTCCTTTCAAATTGAATCTCTCGACATCGGCCGCGCCGCCTATCTCGTCAACGACCGAATTCGCCGGCGACCGGAGCTCGTGGCTGGACCCCAAGGCCCAGGGGTGAGCACGGCATGCAGCACGCGCGAGCCCGGCTAGGCCAGGAAGCTGAGAGGGTGCCTGCTTAGCTCGTCATCCAGCTTCTCGAAGCTAGATACCGTGCCGACGTCGAACCATTCCTTGTCCGTATAGTAGGCCGCGACCCGGCCCTTGTTCTGGAGCAGCCTCGGCAGGAAGTGAGCCATGATGTCCGTGTTCTCGGCCCCCGCGATTCTCCTCATCAGCGCAAGTGCCCTGGGGCCCGCGACCATGCAGCCGGTCGCGACGTCGATGTCGAGCGTCGGCTTCTCCCGGAAGCCGGTGACCATGCCCGACCTGCCGACGTCGGCAGCCCCCACCGGGAGGGGGTATCCCCTGGCGAGCACCACGGTCGCGTCAGCCCGCTTCTTCCTGTGGACGGAAATGAGCTCTGTGATGTCGAGGTTGGTCAGGACGTCCCCGTAGTAGATCAGAAGCTCGTCGCACCTGGAGATGGCCCCGCTCCTGAGGGCGTTGGCCACTGCGTTGAGGCTCCCCTTCACGTCCTTCTGGTCGACGGAATAGGTGAGGGCGACCCCCGACTCGGATCCGTCCCCGAAGTACCGCCTGATGTCTTCGGACCGGTACCCCGTGAGGAGGGCGACCTTGGAGATGCCATGGTGCGAAAGAAGCTTGATGATGTAGGAGAGCAGGGGGAGCTTCTTCGGTCCGATGGGGACCATGGTCTTCTGGAAATAGTCGGTGAGGGGCTTCAGCCTCTCGCCGCGGCCGCCGCAGAGGATGGCCGCCTCGGTCGTTGGCCGCACAGCCCCGCCCGAACACGTTCCTTACTTAATCGTTGAGCCCCGTTGGGGGTCCGCCGTCCCCCTCGCTTTTGCCTGACCTGGCGGCCGCCGCCTGGGAGTGGTCCTGGTTGTCGGCTAGGGGGCCCTGACCGTGAACGTCCTGAATCCGGCGCTGGGGCCGTTGTTCCTATCGCCTCCATACTGGGCCAACATCACGACCGAACCCGTGACCACCGCCTTCAGCGTGATGGAGCACCTTCCCCTGCTTGCGTAGCATGTGGAGGAGACGAACTGGACCATGCCGGTCCCCCCCATCTCCAACCAGGTCACATGACCTGTCGGGGAGAAGCCAGAGATCATCGCCGTGCAGCGCCAGGTCGTGCCGACCCCTCCGAAGCTGGTCTTGGGGCTGCAGGAGACCACCGTGCTCGTCGTGGCCTTTGTCACCTTCAGTCTGACCATCCCGGCAGCGATGGTCAAGCCGCTCACCCCGAGGTAGTCAGCCCTTATCGTCGTGGACGGGGCGGACGAGGACGGGGTGAACCTCACCATGCACGAGCCCCCCGCAAGCCTGCAGAGGGGGGTAGAGAACTTCCCTGACGACGAACTGGACCAGGAAACAAGTCCTGTGACCGACGCGCCAACGACCTTCGCCTTGCAGATGGTCGTCCCCCCGACCCTGAAGGCCGGCGGCGAGCAGACCAGGCTCACCGCGACCGACCCGACCACGAGTTTGGTCGGGGCCGACGTCACCGACAGCGGGGTCGGGGAGCTGTCGTTGACCATGAGTTCGAAGCTCCAGGTTCCCAGTGTCTTCAGAGCTCCCGTCGGGAAGGAGGGGGTCGTACCCGCAGCGCAGGCGAAGGGGCTGCCGAGCGGGCCGAAAGTAGCTTTGGGCGCCTCAGCAAGCCACTGGCAGGTGAACGGGGGGGTCCCGCCGGTGAAGGGGGTGTTGATGAGGAGGGAAGCCCCCTGGCCCGCCTCTATGGCCAGTGGCGAGACTCCGACGGAGGGCGCGCCCAGTCGGATGAAGGCGACCCCGCCGTCGATCCATTCGAGGGGGGTAGCCAGGTCGGTCATGGGGAAGTTGGTCGACGCCTGGAGCGAGGTGGAGTACTCGGTCGACTGGAAGAAATCAGCGTACACGATGTTGAGGTTGTACCCCGTCCCGGAGAGTGTGCAGTTGCACCCGGGCGAAGCGTAGGCGACGCCCACCGCGAAGTAATTGCCGGGAGGCGGAAGCGATATCGACGACGAAGTGGACAGGGTCGAGTTGCACAAGAACGTACAGACCCCCCTCGCCGTGTTAACGGCAAACGTGGACCCCAGGCCCTTGACCTCCTCATATTGAATCGTGATGATCGGAGACTTCTCCTTGCATGCGACCGTGAAGGTGTCCGACTGGGGGATGGACGTCTCGACCGTGTGGGCGACCCCCACGCCAAAATCACGGACGCTGAGGTTCACGTCTAGCGAGCCCCAGCTGTTGAAGAGGCTGTCGTTGATGCGGGTAGCTACGGAGGACGCGCACCCCCAGGCGACGACCATGAGGTTGTACTGGTCCTTGTTGGTCAGGAATATGGTGAACTGGCATGCCTTCGAGTTCACGCAGTAGCTGTTGAAGGCCTTCACCACGACTGCGGAGGAGGCGGTGGGCGACGGGTCGGACGTCTGAAGGAATGCCCCCAAGCCAGACTGCGAAGCGCCGGTCGCGGGGCCTACCGTCCCTGAGAGGGTCTCGGCCAAGAGAAGGACCAGTAAGACGGCCGCGACGACCCTCATAGCCCACGGGATGTTCGCACTGATATTTACCGATTGCAACCCGGGGCCCCTGGCCCTCAGGCCCACGGTGGGTCAACGGGGCAGCAAGGCGGCGTCTGCCGATGCCTCCTCCCTGCGGCCGACAGTCGCCCTCGGTCGCCCTTGAGAGGGGATGGAATCTCCCCGGCTTCTCTCACGATTCCCGCTCCGGGAGTGCCGTCAGGGAGGGGGAGGGCGGCAAGCAGTGCGGAATCCCTAAAAGAGCCGCGTGGGGTGTCTCATGCCGTCCTTGAGCGCCAAGAGGTCGGTGGTCGTGGTCGCGACCGTTCTGCTTCTAGTGACCTCCGCAGCTGAGTTCGTCTTCGCCCAGAGCCCTCTCCTCCCGTTGTCTGGGACGAGCCCCCAGGGCCCTCGAATCGAGAGAATCGCCTTCTCGGTTCTCCCTGACGAGGCGGCGGCCAACGCCTCCCTTTTTGACGGAAGTATTCAGGCCCCCGAATGGGGGTTCTCCTCCGCCGTTTGGAGCTCTCTGGTGGGGAGGCCAGGAATCATCGCCGGCGTTCAGCTCGGTCACACCTTCGACGGAATCGGGTTCAACACGCTCCGGCCGTACGCCAATAACCCGCACTTCAGGCGCGCAATAGAATACCTCACTGACTACAACTATCTCGCCAAGGTCGTCAACTCGGGACCAGGGGGGGCCGCCGGTCCCTACTTCCTGCCGTGCCGGATCTACCCCGGCGCCTGCTACCAGGGGGTTCCCGGAGCGTCCTTCGACCTGGCGAAGGCGGCGAACGAGCTGCTGTACGCGGGCCTGGTGGCGAACGTGGGGGGCAACCTCGTCTGCTGGGGGAGCGGCGCGGGATGCTCCACGGCCGTGCACATCACGATCCAGAACGTCAGCCTGATCTCGGCTTGGTACAGGCACCAGAACCCGGTCCCCGGTGGATTGACCGAAGGGCAGGACTGCTCAGCCTCGCCGACATCGCCGGTAGTCACCACGACGACCACGACGCTCTCCAGCACTTCGACAACAGTCAAGCTGTCCAGGACCACCATAGTCTTCACTATCACCATCCCACTCACGACCACTACCATGACCAATACCGCAACGACGTCGACGTCGACCATCACTTCAGTATCCACATTCACGACCGCCATCACCAAGTCGTTGACAACCAACGTGGGCCTGTGGTCCAACTCGCAGAGGATCAGCTGCCTCTTCCGTCCGGTCTTCTACTACACCAGCGACGACCCGCTGAGGTCAAAGGTCGCCTTGAGCCTGATCTCCGCCGCCAGCCGCATCGGCTTCGTCTTCGACTCGGTCGGGCTCCCCGGGAACGGGACGGCAACGGTCCTCGCCAAGACACAATCGGCGGTCCTGAGCCCCGGAGTCTACGACCCGTCGACAGGGCAGAACGACCCGGCCCCCGTCTTCCAGCCAAGCGCCGTGAACTCGTCCGACCCCAACGGGGTATCTGACAACTGGGACCTTTACACCTTCAGCGTGACTGGGAGCTCGGCGTACACGTTCCAGGCCCGCATGGTCAACTCGGCCTACGTCGGCAGCTCCGGCTTGAACTTCGCCAACTACTACAACGCGACGATGGACAAGTTTTCGAACAGGGTTCTTTATGCCGCGACCGCCTCGGCGGCCAGGATCGCCGCCAGGCAGGTGGGGAAGATGGTGGCCCAGGAGGCGCCCTACGTGGTGTCGTTCTACGAGGGGACCCGCTGGGCCGACAACGTTGGCGTCGGCGCCAACGGGTGGACCGGGTTCGTGTCCGTCCCAACAAACGGGCCCAACACGGGGGGCGGGCTGTACTACACATCTCTCGACGCTCATAACGTTAGCCTCGCCTTCGGCGACGGCGCCACGGCCCAGGGCGCCCCCCTGAAAGAGGGCACCCTGAAGTACGGCCTAGGGGCCCTTCCCAACGGAAGCGGCCTCGACCCCCTCTACAAGACGGAGAGCGCGTCCCAGACAGACATCTGGGGGGAGGTTTACAACACGCCCCTGGTGGCCCCTCCGACCAGGTACGGCCAGGCGAACTCCTTCTCCAACTACTTGACGTCCGTTTACAGGGTGAACAACATCACGGGACACGAGGGCGGGTCGGTCAACTTGGTCGTCTCGTGCAAGCCCGGCGTGAAGGGTTGCCTGGATCCCGCGAAGTCCCCCTGCCAGATTGGCGACAGGGGCTGCACCAGGCTACAGCTTCTGAACACCACCACCGGGACCGGCCCCGGATGGTTCAACATGCAGAACCCGGGCACAAGCCAGCCGGCGCGAATAGTCAACGGGATGAACATCAGCTTCACATTCAGGGGCGGCCTGACCTGGTCCGACCACACCCCCTTGACCGCGTCGGACTACAACTTCTCCCTCTACGCGTGGGGCCTGTCCTCGCCCCCGAGCCTGCCGCACGAGCAGACGCCCCTGAAAGGGATTCTTTCAGGGCCGGCCGGCCTGTGGGCGACTCACGTGGTCGGGAACAGGATCGACATATTCGTGAACAGCTCCTCCATCTGGAACCTCGGAGAGGTCGTCGTCCCAGTCCTCCCCCAGCACCTTCTGTCGCACTTTGTGACCGATTACTTCTCCACCGCCGACGGCGCAGTGGACACGACGCTCCCCTACGAGACCCTGCTGGGAAACGACGTGACGGGGGCGGTAGGGACCTGCCCGAATCGCTTCTGCAACCTGGGACCAGCGCCTGAGTGGCTCGCCTACCTGCCCAACCTCGAGGTCGGGTCTGGGCCGTTCATGCTCCAGTCGTTCAACAGCGTAAACGGATCAGGGGTGTTGGCTGCCAACCCCACCTTCTTCAACACCGCCTGGTCGCTAAATGCCTCCCTCAACAGGTTCGGGGCCCCCCTGGACCTCATCGTCGGCGCGAAGTCCCAGGCGACAAACGTGGTGATGTCGCCCGTGAGGGAGTTCATCTACAACCCCACATACTCGACCTTCCTGGGCGTCCCGCCACTCTCCCGCGGGTACGTCCCGATAACGAACGCGACATCGCTCTGCTTCCCAGGCCAGCTCCCCGGGAAGTGCCTCACCGCGGGCAGGAACATCACTTCAGCCACCTACACCGTTTACCTGAACGGGAAGGGGTCCCCGGTGGCGTCGGGGAACCTGAGGTGCGCCGAGACCAACGGAGTCTGCTTCGCGAAGATGGCGACCCATGGACTCGGCCTCGGCACCTACGAAGTCGTGTTCACGGTGACCTACAACTTCCTCGGCCTCCAGCGGATCTGGTACCAGGAGACGGGCTTCAGGTTCGGCTGACCGCAGCCGGGTCTTGCCGGACTCGAGTCCCCTAGGAGACGATGATCGTCGCGATTATCGTGTCTGATGGAATGTTGATCTCGACCACGGATATGGTGTTGGTCCCTGAGTCAGACACGTAGGCCAGGCCGGGCGACCCAGTCAGGAGCGCCACGCTCCACGGCCCGTTCAGGCCAGATACGGTGCCCGTCACGGAGCTTGTGGCCAGGTTAATGACTGAGACGGTGTTCGACTGAATGTTGGCGACGTAGGCAATCCCCTTCGCCGAGTCGATGACTATGCTCTGCGGGTCGGTTCCCACGTTGATCGTGCCGACCACCGAGTAGGTCGCTCCGTCGATCACGGTGACGGTCGCAGAACCGAAGTTGGTCACGTAGGCCTTGTTCGTCGCCGGATTGACCGCGACTGCCGAGGGGTAGTTGCCCACTGGCACGGACGTCGCCCTGTAGGAGGAGTCGATCACGGTGACGGTGTTTGAGCCGGAATCGGTGACGAAGACGGTGTAGGTCGGCGCGGGGCCTATGGCTATCCCCTGAGGAGTTATCCCCACCGCCACGGTGGTGATCAAGGCTCTCGTTGTCGTGTTGATCACGTACACGTTGTCGCTGCCAGAGTCGACCACGTACATCTTGGTCGATGCGGGGCTGAGGGCGATGCCGGAGAGGTTGGTACCAATGTGGATGGTGTTGGCCACCATGTTGGTAGCGCCGTTTATCACCGAAATCGTGCCTGAGCCATAGTTTGTGACGTAGATCAGGTTGGCCCCGACGTTCACGGCAACGCCCCACGGACCTATCCCCACCGGGATCGTCGCGACGACGGACTTCGACGAGTTCGATATCACCGTTATGTGGTTCGAGCTAGGGTTCGCCACGTACACCATCCCGGTAGCCTGGTCGGAAGCCATCCCGCTCGGGCCGTTCGTCACCGTCACGATGTCGGAGGCGCACGCCATTCCGTCCGTAGCCGGTGTCCCCGGGCTGCTGTCGGACACCCTGACCGAATACAGGGTGGTCCAGTAGATGGGGCCGGTCGAGAAAGTCTGTGAAGTCTGCCCGGGGATCCCGGTCGAGCACCCGGACCCCACAAACCACTGGTAGGTGTACGGGCTCACGCCGAGAGTAGGTATCGCCTGCAGCGTTTCAGACTGGCCTCCCCTGATGTACGGGCCGGACGGAATGACCGAGGCCCCGGGGCGCTGGTCGACCGAAAGGGACGTAGACCCGGAGAGGGCCGTCAGAGGAGTCGAGGAGCCGTCGGTGACTTGGCCGCAGTAGTAGGTGGTGGAGGTGGGCGACGCGTTGAAGGGGATCACGACCGAGTTGCCGGTCAGCCCGCTCTGGGAGGTCCCCGGGACCGGGTTCGTGTCGGACGCGCAGGACGGGCTCGAGCCGCTGAAGAGTTGAACCTTGAACGGAGAAGTCCCTCCGGTCCATGAAAGCGTGGTCGTCGCTCCGACGTTCTGCCCCGAGTCGATGGCGGCGGGGGACAGCGGGGTGAGCATGGCGACTGGAGCCGGGTTCACGTTGAATGCGACGGTCGAAGTCTGTATGGTCTCGGGGATGGAAGAGCTGTCTGAGACCTGGGCGCAGTAGTAGGTGGTAGCGCTCGGCGAGGTTGTGGTGAAGGCCGCGCTGAAGGCTCCGATTATCCCGGTGAGCGGGTTGGAGCCGACCACCGGGACGATTGTGGTGTCGGAGGCGCAGGACGGGCTCGAGCCGCCGTACAGGGTCACCATGTACTGCCCTGTGCCCGAGGGGGTGCTCCCCGTGGGGGTCGTTGCCCAGTTCACGGTCACGGTCAGGGGGGTGGACTGGCCCGTGTCGATGGCCTGGGGGGACACACCGAGCGGGTTGAGCGTGAGCGGGGGGTTAACTTGGAACAGAACCACGGCTGAGGAGGCCGTGCCTGGCGGGGTTGCGCTGTCCACCATCCTGGCGCAGATCTGAGTGGTGGAGGACGGGGAGTTGAACGAGAAAGCGAACTGAGAGCCGGCGACCCGGACGGCCGTCGCGATCACGCTGGTGTCGGACGAGCAGGTCGCACTCGAGCCCCCGTAGAGGGTGACGTTGTAGGGCGGGCTGCCCGTCGCCACCAGGCTCACCGCCCAGTTTGCCGTGGCGGTCACTGTGGCGGTCTGACCCTGGTCGATGCTCGCGAGCGAGAGGGCGCCCAGCGCCAGCTTGGGGGCACTGTTAACGGTCACCAGCACCGGCGCCGAGATCACGGTCACCGCAGAGCTGGAGTTGTCCTTCACCTGGAGGTAGAACTTCCAGGTGCCGACGGCGCCGAGGGAGCTGTATGGAAAAGCGGGGAGCCCTGCGCAGTTCGTTATCGCGGACGAAATGGCGCTGGTGCCTACACTGGTCGGCGACAATGCGAGCCACTGGCATATGTAGGAAGGCGTGCCGCCCTGCCAGCTAACGGTCGTGGCCAGCGACACCTTGCCGACGTAGTCGACGGTGACTGGGCTCACTGAAATGACAGGCGGAATGAGAGTGGGATTGACCGTGAACTGCTTCGACGTTGTAGTGACGTTCTCGGGGATGTTGGAGGTGTCCACCACCCTGACGCAATACCACGTCGTCCCGGTGGGCGCGGGGAACGTG
>DATFYP010000086.1:0-3510 GCA_035314985.1 Nitrososphaerales archaeon | reverse complement strand
AACGCCCGGCCCAGTGCGGTGAAGTACGAACCGAGCCTGCCCCTGACCCTGTCAAGCATCGCAGTGGGGGGGGAGGCTGGGCAATGTTATATACAGTCAGGGCGCGTCGGGGGCCGCCTTTGGGAAGAGTAGACAAGGGAGTCCAGTGCAGCGTGACCGGCTGCCCCAACAAGGCCGAGCGGTCTCTGAGCAGGACGGAGATGTCGGGGAGCGGCCTGAGCGTCTCGGGGGAGGGCAGAAGGGTGTACCTCTGCCATGACCACTACAAGGGGTGGAAGAAGGCCACCAAGAAGTCGAAGTCCCTCGAACGGTCGAGATGGTAACAGGGTCAAGCCACCTTGAAAATACTGCAGTTGCACGTTGATTTCATCGAGTACAAGCCCGTGAAGAAGGAGATACCGGGGGCCGAGGACGCGACGACCGACGCCGTGAAGGAGGAAGACCTCGTGGTGCTGTTCACGGCGGTGGAATCGGGAGACGACACGGAGCTGGCCAAGAAGGCCGTCTCCGAGACCAAGGAATTCCTGGGGAAGCTGGGGACAAGCAAGGTAATGATCTACCCGTTCGCCCACCTAAGCCAGGACCTGGCGAGGCCGGCCGATGCCCTTCCCGTCCTCAAGGACATGGAGACTGAGGCGAAGGGGGCGGGGCTGGAGGTCTCGAGGGCCCCGTTCGGGTGGAACAAGGCGCTGCAGCTCAAGGTGAAGGGGCACCCCCTCGCCGAGATGTCGAGGAGCTACTCCAGGGAGCCCGGGAAGCAGGCGGCGGCGCCGGCGAAACGAGCGCGGGAGCCGACCGAGAGCGAGGCGATGGCCAAGCTAAAGCGCAGCGACTTCGGCGGCCTCCCCGATGGCGACCACAGGACCATCGGACAAAGGCAGGACCTGTTCAGCCTCCAGGAGGTCTCGCCGGGGATGGTCTACTGGCACGACAAGGGGCTGAAGCTCTGGAACGTCATCGAGGGGTTCATCCGCTCCGAGCTGTCGAGGCGAGGCTACATCGAAGTCAGCACCCCCGCGCTCGCCAACACCGCCCTCTGGCGGGTCAGCGGGCATTCAGAGCACTACAGGGACAACATGTTCCTCACGAGCCTGGGCGGCGAGGAGCTGGGCATGAAGCCGATGAACTGCCCGTCGCACTTCCTGATCTACAAGACCCGCAGATGGAGCTTCCGCGAGCTCCCCGTCAGGTACTCGACCTTCGACCCGCTGTACAGGAACGAGCTGAGCGGGGTCGCGAGCGGCCTGTTCAGGGTGAAGGTGCTGACGCAGGACGACGGCCACATCATAGCGACTGAGGAGCAGGCCGAGAAGGAGCTGGCGGACATGCTCGACCTGATGGTGAAGGTCTACGGGGTGTTCGGGCTGGAATACAAGGTGAAGATCTCGACCCGCCCGGACGATTCCATGGGCACGGACGAGGAGTGGGAGAGGGCCACGAACACCCTCATACGAGTGGTGAAGTCGAAGGGATGGGCCTACGAGATCAAGGAGAAGGAGGGGAACTTCTACTCCCCGAAGATCGACGTGGACATCCGGGACTCGCTCGGAAGGGAGTGGCAGTGCGGGACCTTCCAGTTCGACCTCCAGATGCCGAAACGTTTCAAGCTCACCTACACGGGCTCTGACGGGAAGGAGCACACCCCCGTCGTGCTGCACAGGACCATCCTCGGGTCCATGGAGAGGTTCATCGGCATCATGCTCGAGCACTACAAGGGGGCGCTCCCAGTCTGGCTCTCCCCGGTTCAGGTGAAGGTCATCCCGCTCTCGGACGACCACCGAGCCTATGCCGAAAAGGTCCTGGGGTCGCTCGTCGAAGCCGGGATAAGGGCGGAGGGAGACCTCGCGAGCGGGACCATGGGGGCTAAGATCAGGGACGCTCAGCTGCTTAAGGTCCCCTACATGCTCGTCGTGGGGAAGAAGGAGGAGGATGCGAAGACCGTCGCGGTGCGGACGAGGGAAGGGGAGCAGCGGTTCGGGATCCAGCTCGCAGACTTCCTCTCCGAAGTCAAGGAGAAGGTCGCCTCCTTCAAGTAGGATTCTTCATCCGCCAAGGGCTGGAACCTGCTGAGTGACGCAGTGCAGGGTCCCCAGTCCGTAGACCAGGGCTCTGCAGTCGATCCCGACTACCCTACGGCCGGGAAAGTACGGCCCCAGGGTGCCGATCGCGTTGCCGTCGGTCGGAGAGCCGAACGTGGGGACCAGCACAGCCGCGTTGCCGATGTAGAAGTTCAGGTGGCTGGCCGGGAGCCTCCCGTGGGGAGTGACAACGGGCGGGGGCATGGGGACCGTCACGATGTCGAAAATCTCGCCGTCCTGGTCCAGCGAGTTCCTCAGGCGCCTGAGGTTGTCTTCCAGGGGAGCGTGGTTGGGGTCCGATGTGCTCCCCTCCCAGGCCAGAGCCACGACGTCGGGGGCGACGAACCGGGCGATGTCGTCTACGTGGCCGTCGGTGTCGTCCCCCAGTATCCCCGAGCCGAGCCAGACGACGTGCTTCACCCCCAGGTTCACCCTCAGCCTGTACTCCAGGGCCCTCTTGCGCAGCCCCGGGTTCCTGTTCGGATTGAGGAGGCACTGCTCCGTCGTAAGGACCGTCCCCCTCCCGTTCACGTCGATGGACCCCCCTTCGAGGACCATACCCGGGTCGAAAATCCGGAGGCCGGAAAGGCGGGCCAGCTCCTTCCCGGCGCCGTCGTCCGGCTTCAGGTCGTCGTACTTGCCCCCCCAGGCGTCGAAGGTCCACTTGACGAGGGCCACGTCCTTCCCCCTCACGCACGTCGGGGCGTAGTCCCTGACCCAGACGTCGGCGGTCTTCAGGCGGATGAAACTGACGTTGGGGCCGCCCTTCACCATTGACCTAGCTCGCTTCTCCATCCGGTCGTCGTCGACCAGCACCCTGACCTCCTCTCCCTCCGAAAGCGCTCCAACGACCCTGGAGTAGGCCCTTTCTACGTCGCCGAGGATCGAAGGGGGGAAGGTCTCTGGGTTCTTCGGCCATGAAAGCCAGGTCGCTTCGTGCTCCTCCCACTCCGCGGGCATCCTGTAGCCGAGGCTGGCAGGCGTGGTCTTCATTCGGACCCTATCCCGTCAGAGGGCCGTAGGTCCCCTTCACCCTGTTTCGCAGAAAGCCCCATCCTTCCTCGACTGCCTCCCCAAGACCCAGGTCGCAGTCCGCCACGAAGACCCCCTCCTCGTCCCCGGCCCTCAATAGGACCTTCCCGAACTGGTCGCAGACGAAGGAGCCCCCCCAGAAGGTCGTCTTCCCCTCGGTGCCGACCCTGTTGACGGCGCTGACCACGATGCTGTTGGAGACCGCATGGCCGACCTGGACGGACTCCCAGGCCCGCTTCCAGTCCCCTTCGACGGGCTCTATCCCCTCCACCCAGCCTATCGCCGTCGGATAGAACAGGATCTGGGCGCCCTTGAGGCGGTTGATCCTTGCCGCTTCGGGATACCACTGGTCGAAGCAGATCAGGGTGCCGACGCGTCCGCAGCTGGTCGGGATGACGCA
>DATFYP010000085.1:0-18633 GCA_035314985.1 Nitrososphaerales archaeon | reverse complement strand
GCTACCCGAGCCCCCTCAGGTACTGGGCCACCGGAAGGGCAGGCGTCAGGACGAGGTAGGAGAAGACGATCAGCACAACCAGTGGGACTAGATACGCTGCGAAAGCTGCGACGTCTGACCATGACAGGTCGTGGACTGTTGCCGTTCCCTCGGCGTCCGACAGCACCGTCCGCTTGATGGTCCAGAGGAAGTATCCGGCGGTGATGACGGGGACGAGTATCGAGACGGCGGTCACAGGGTACGCAGAGATGCCGGCGACGATGACCATGAACTCCGCCAAGAAGCTGGAGAAGGGAGGGAGCCCCATCGCCGCAGCAGAGCCGAGGACAAGGACCGCCGCGGTCCGAGGCATGGTCGTCTTCATCCCCTTCAGCATCGGAATCTCCCTCGTTCCAGCCTGATGGTGGATGTACCCGGTGAGCATGAAGAGGCTCCCCACCGCCAGTCCGTGAGTGAACATCTGGAAGATCGCTCCCTGAATCCCCAGCAGGTTCCCGGATACGAGGGTGGCGTAGGCACCGAACAGGACGAACCCCATGTGGTTGATGCTCGTGAACGCGATCATCTTCTTGAGGTCTTTCTGCAGCAGGGCGGCCACGGCGCCGTAGAACATGGAGATCAGGCCGAGCGCAAGAAAGACCCAGGCGTACTGCACAGAAGCGTTCGGGAAGAGGCCGATGCTGATCCTGAGGAAGCCGTAGCCTCCCATTTTCAGCAGAACCCCCGCCAGGAGCACCGAGATGGGGGCGGGGGCCTCGACGTGGGCGTCTGGGAGCCAGGTGTGGAAGGGGACCAGCGGGAGCTTGACGGCGAAACCGATGAAAGAGGCGAGCAGCGGGAGGTATTGAAGTGCGACCGGGATGTGCCCCGAGAGGGTCGGAATGTCGAAGCTGGGGGTCTGCATCCCTAGGTAGACGTAGAGGAAGCCCAGCAGCATTATCGTGCTCCCAGTGTAGGTGAAGATGATGAACTTCATTGCGGCGTACTTCCTCCTCGGGCCTCCCCAGACCCCGATGAAGAAGAACATCGGAATGAGGACCACCTCCCAGAAGACGTAGAACAGGATCAGGTTCAGGGAGGTGAAGACCCCCATTATCGCCCCCTCGAAAAGGAAGAGGAGGGCGTAGTACTCAGACTCGTGGGTGTCGATGAGCTTCCTCGAGCCCGCGATGACCAGGATCGTCAGGAGAGAGGAGATGAAAAGAAGGGGCGAGCTCAACCCGTCCACCCCCAGGAAGTAGTTTAGGCCGACTGACTGGAAGCTGATCCACGAGTGCTTCTCGACGAAGGAGTACTGTCCCTGAAGGGGCGGGCTGGAGTATACCCCCCAGAAGACGTAGGCTGAGACCAGGAAGACGATGAGCGCAACCGCCGCGGAGAAGTAGATTCCTCCTTTCTTGTTCGCACGGGTGGCGAGGTAAACCAGCGGGGCGGCGACCAGCGGGATGAAAACGAGGAGGGAGAGGACGAAACTCATGGCAGTTTCACTCCAACCGCGATGAGCAGCAGCGCCAGCATCAGGATGACACCTATGACGAACACCTGGGCGTACTGTTCCACTATCCCGGTCTGGATCCGCCTGACCACTCGTGAGAGGGCTTGGCCGACCGAAGAGATCCCGTTGGCCGTGCCGTCTACGATCCTCGTGTCGACCCAGTTGCCGGCGGTTGACAGCGACATGCCAAGGACCGAGCCGGCGTCGTTGACCCTGAAGAGTCCCTTCTGGTCGAAGGTCTCACTCAGCCACCGGGAGGCTGAAATGGGAGCGTCGACGAAGACCTTGTAGTAGAGGGCGTTGATGTACCACCGCTTCTCGAGGAAGGTGTAGAGGCCGTGCATGAACCCAGACTCGCCGATTGCGCGGCGGGGGTCTGCCCGCCTCGTAAGGTAGAGAACTGCGGCGGTGAAGAACCCGATGGCGACGAAGAGCCCTGTCAGCCCCGAGGCCGGGACGTTGAACGCAGGCTGGGCGGCCGCCAGCCCCTGCGTCGGGTAGAGCGTCTGGATGTACGTGCGCGCCGCTGACTCCAGGGTTGCTTCGACGCTGAGCGAGGGGATGAACTCCCCGGCCAGGGCTGCCAGGCCGATGGCGACCGACGCCGCTGCGAGCAGCGCGTAGGGGACCCACATGATGGGGCTTGGCTCGTGCACGTGGTGCCCGGCGCCTTCGACCTGCTCGAGCCTCTGGCTATGCTTCCCGAAGAAGACGATGCCGAGCATCCTGAAGGAGTAGAAGGCGGTCAGGCCGGCCGTGAGCATCCCGACTGCGAAGAGCCCGTATTGTCCCGCCCCCCAGGCGACGCCGAGGACAGCGTCCTTGCTCCAGAAGCCGCTGAAAGGTGGGACTCCAGAGAGAGATGCCACGGCGATCAGGAAAGCGGCGAAGGTGAGCTTCATCTTCTGCCTCATCCCCCCCATGTCGCTGATGTACTTCGAATCGGCCGCGTGTATGAGCCCGCCGGCCGCCAGGAAGAGGCACGCCTTGAAGATGGCGTGGCTCATCAGGTGGTAGAGGGCGGCGGACAGCCCCTGCGCGAAGTCGGTGGAGAGTCCGGCCAGGCCCACGGCCATCATCATGTACCCGATCTGGGACACAGTCGAATACGCGAGGATTTTCTTCAGCTCGAACCCTACCAGGGCCTGCGTGGCTGCAAGGAACGCGGTGAACGCCCCTATCCACGCCACGGTGACGAAGAACGGGGTGATGAGTGAGGGGCTCAGGGACGGGCTGAGCAGGATGGCGAAGTAGAAGAGCGGGGCAATCCTGGCCACGAGCACGACCCCCGCCTTTACCATCGTGGCGGCATGGATGAGGGCCGACACCGGGGCGGGGCCCGCCATGGCGTCGGGGAGCCATTCGTGAAGAGGGAACTGCGCGGACTTCCCCACAGCCCCCCCGAATATCAAAAGCGCGACGGGCACCAGGAGGCCGTTCTTGGCGAGAGCCGGGAGCCAAGCCGTCGATGTGACGAAGAGCTGGTGGTAGTTGAAGGTCCCCGCGTAGTAGAATAGGATCAGGATGCCCGCCAGCATCGCGACGTCGCCGATTCTCGTCATTACGAAGGCCTTCATTCCTGCCTGGGACGGCGAGTAGGACTGCTCCTCCCCAAGGGCCCTCTCGCCAGGAGTCCCCACCCAGTCCTTCGTCTCGTCCCTCCAATAGTGGCCAATCAGCGCGTAGCTGCAGAGACCGACCATCTCCCAGCCGATGAAGAGCGAAAGGAGATTGTCCGAGAGGACGATGAGTTGCATGCTGCCTATGAAGAGGCTGATGAAGAAGAAGTACCGGGCGGTTCCGCTGTCGTCCTTCATGTATTCGACGCTGTAGATTACTATCAGGAGACTGACCCAGGCGACGACGTTCGTGAGTATCGCCGTGTACGGGTCGGCCAGGACCCCCATCGTCAGCCCCAGGGCGGAGATCCAGGGGACGCTCTGGGGGATGACGGAGTCGTAGACCGAGAGAGGCTGTCCCTGCAGGACTGGAAGCAGCAGCAGGAGAGCGAACAGGGCGGAGAGGAGGGCGAAGACCGGCGCCACGAAGTCCTTGGCCCTGCCGGCCTTCCTGATCGCGGCTGTGACGAGCGCACCGACATAGGGGAGGATGAAGATCATCCAGACGGCGTACGATGGGACGGGAACGCTCATTCCTTCATCTCAACCCCAAGTAGAGCCCCGACGCGAACGAGTAGATGGGCCTGAAGACAAGGTCAGGGTAGATGCCGATGACCACGGATATGACGACGACCGCGAGGAGAGGCAGCGTCATGGTAAGCGGCGCCTCCTTGACATCGGCGAGGGACTGCGGGAGAGCGCCGAAGAAGATCCTCCTCATCGGCCAGAGCGTGTAGGCGACTGTGAACAGCGTGGCCACCAACCCGAGGGCCGCCACCGCCATGTAGGTTGGAGAGCCTGCGGCCCCTTGCCTGAAGATTCCGGCGAACATCGTCCATTCGGCCTGGAAGCCGCTGGTCGGGGGGACGGCCGAGAGGATGAGCGCCCCGAGGAGGAACAGAGTGGCGGTGAAGGGCATCTTCCCGGCGAGGCCCCCCATCTCTCTGAGGTCCCGACGCCCAGTCTGGACCAGGAGGATGCCGGCGACCGAGAACATTACGAACTTGCCCATGATGTGGCTCAGGAAGTAGAAGATTCCGCCCGTGGCCCCGATCAGAGAGAAGCTCGCTATCCCGAGAATCGAGTAGGCGTTCTGGCTCATCGTGGACCAGGCGAAGAGGTACTTCACGTCGGTCTGTGCGACCGCCACGGCGCCGGCATAGAACATCGTGAGCACCGCCCAGGCCATGAGGGGGAGGCTGAAGACCTGGAAGACGCCGGGCATCCCAAAGAGGAGCAAGCGGACGATCACGTAGTTGCCGACCCCCGAGACGACGGCCATCGTAGGGGCGAACGCCGTGGGGGGCTCCGCCTCGGTTATCGGGAGCCACATGTGCACGCCAAAGACCGCCATCTTGACTAGCCACCCGACTAGGATCAGGCCGGCGATCCAGTAGGCCAGCGGGCTGGCGGTCGCCTGCGCCAAGCTCGAAGGGTTCAGGTCGAAGGTGTGGGGGGTGGTGGCGGTGTAGAACAAGGCGATCCCACTCAGGAAGATGAACGCCCCCAGCTGGTTCCAGATGATGTAGATGATCGCGACCCTCTCCTTCTGGGCGTAGCCGAAGATGCTGATGATTACGAAGGTCGGGACCAGGACCATCTCGAGGAAGAGGTAGATCTCGATGAGGTTCGTCGAGAGGACGATGCCGGCGAGACCGGCAGAGATGAGGAGGTAGTTCAGGTAGTACATCCCGTATCTTCCGGGCTGCTCCCCCCCGTCGAGCTGTTGGATCCGCTTGTGCATGTACGGCATTGAGAAGACCGTGGTGGCGGCCAGGACGAGGTTGATGACCAGCAAGACAGGGAGGCTGAGGCCGTCGGCAAGGAACCCGAACGTCAGCCCCGCCGTGGGGGCCCACTGGTAGGATTCGGTAAAGCTTGCTGTCCCGCCGAAGAGCTGAGGACCCTCGACGAAGAGCGCCTGAACGGTAGTGAGCAGGATGGAAAGAAATGCGATCCAGCCGACTCTCCTACCGAGCCCGGGGGCGGCAAGATAGCAGACGGCGGCGCCGACGAGGGGGACGATCACCGTCGACACGAGGAGATAGGGATACGCCACTCTCTACCCCTCCATCGAATTCAGTTCACTGACGTCCACGTCCCGGTGTAGCCTGTATGCCACGACGACGATGGCGAGAATCACTGCAGCTTCGGCGGCTGCGAGCGCGATCGAGAAGAGAACGAAGGTCTGGCCTACCCCGTTCGAGAGCAGAGTGCCCGGGGTCGCGAACGGGGCGTACTGGCTGAAGGCTATGAAGTTCAGGTTGGCGGCGTTGATCATGAGCTCTACCGCGAATAGCAGCCTGAGGGCGTTCCTCTTGGTCACCAGGCCGTAGATCCCGATGCCGAAAAGCATCGCCGAGACAAGAACGAAATCCGAGAGCGAGTTCATGCCGTCTCATCCTCGTCCTTGTCGACCCGGGAGAGCGTCAGCGCCCCGACGATCGAGGCGGCCAGCACCATGGCCAGGACCTCGAGGACAGGTGCGAAGCTTGTGGAGATCAGCCTCCCGATGTCGAGGAAGCTCGCCGTGTTCTGAAGGCTGGTGTCTCCGCTGAGGTCGGAGGCGACGACGGCCAGGGCGAGCGCTATGGCCACTGCCAGGCCGGTAAGGATTCCAGACAGCTTCGTGAGGGACTTTGGCGGGACCTCCTTGGCCCACTTCTCGGTCCTCACAAGCATGACCGTGAACAGGATGAGTACGGCGACCGCGCCTATGTAGACCGTAATCTGGAAGACAGCCACGTAGGGGGCGCCCAGCAGGAAGAAGAGGGCGGCTACGCCGAAGAGGCTCCCCGCTAGACCGATGGCGCCGTAGACTATCTCGTCGGCTTCCAGGGCCACCAGCGCCCCTCCGACCGTGACGACCATCATCGCCAGGAAGATCAGGTCAGCCATAGGTCGTGGTCCCCTTTTCCGTGTCGAACTTCACCTTGTAGGTCCGCCCCTCGAGCTTCGGAGGGACCGCGAGCATGTCCGGCGTGTACTTCAGCGCCAGCTTGTCGTAGGCAGCCAGCTCGTAGTCGTTCGTCATGCGAAGAGCGTCAAAGGGGCAGGCATCGACGCAGTTGCTTGTTGCAAGCCCCAAGGGAGCAAAGGTGTGATCCTCCTCCACGGTGACGTCCATCACCCTGTGGTCTTTGACTTCATCAATGTCGACTCTCCTTATTGGAAGGTACACGTACCGTTCGTCAATGAGGAACTTGTCGGCGTGTTTCGTCGGGGCATAGTCGAATTTGATCCCCCAGAGCCCCGCCAGCTTGATTGCCCACCGGCCGAAGACGTTGACATGGTAGCTTCGGAGCCTGTTGGGTGAATGCTCACTGTCGATGGTGGAAACGATTCCAAGCCTGGCGTAAATGGCCTGCAACTGGAAGGCGAGGGTCTTCGAGGTTGTGGTGACGTTCAAGTACTTCTGCCTGGCCTGTCTCACCCTGCAACCGTCTCCTTGCCACTCGCCTCTGAGTAGCTCCAGCTGTTTCGCAGGTTCTGCAAAGAAGACCCAGTCGGGAAGCTTCTTGTTTTGAGCGCCCCTTCCGAACTGCGAGAAGAAGCCCTCGGCTACTGCTGAATCGAGGACCAACCTAATCCCATTGACCCCATTCTTTCTCACCTTGGACTCCTTTCCGAAGAAGTGGGCCACTAGGTTGCTGCAGTCTCTGGCAAAGGTGTCCCGCTCGTTCTGGTTGAAATCGAAGCTGACCCTTCGCCCTCCGGCGCACGATCCTTCGGCAAGATAATAGCCGATTAGTCGGAAGAGTTCTGGCGTGACAGACAGGGAGAGTCTGCGAGTGGTCCTCCCTCCCCTGTACATTGGGATGTCCTTCTCGTACTTCTCAGTATGAATGACCCTCTTAACGATGGGACTGACGAGGTAATCCCCGCGCTTCAGCTCCCCAGGCTTGTAGAAATTCAGGGGTGAAACCACCCTTAGGAGCCGGCCATCCTTCTTCGCCGACACCGGCCTGGAGACCGCCAGTATCGGGTGATCTGCCGTGCACACCAGCGGCTCCGGCCTTCCGAAAACCCTGATTCTGTACATGCGGCCTGTGTAGTTCATATCCCATACCTTCGTGACAGGCTTGTAACCGCCGCTGTGGGTCAAGACCATGTCGCCGGGCACGATCTCGCTCATGACCTTCAGTCCGGGATTCGTCACGACAGGCGTATCTGGTTCGACGCACAGGGCGCAGAACACGCACCTGCCGTAGTCCACGGCGGGCCAGATCTCCTTCTTGTTCTGGGGCTTCCCCTTCTTGACCTGCTGCATCTCGATGGCTACCGCTACGCCGTCGCAGGCGATGGCGCAGAGCTGGCAGCCCGTGCACTTGTCCAGGTAGAGTATGTGCCTCCCCTTGAACCCTGGGAGGCCCACTCCCTGTCGGGGGTCGAACCCGTATCCCGGCCCCTCCAAGTCGAGCTTCTGCTCAGGGTACCTCAGGGTCATCCTGGGGTGGGAGAGGTGCCTCAGGCCGCTCCAGGTGGAAACGAAGACGCCCTTCAGGAAAGAAAGCGCTCCCACCTATGTCACCCCCAGCGAAACAAGCAGCATCGTCAGGAATATGTTCGCGAACGCCAGGACCAGCAGTCGGACCCACCCCGCCCTGAGCATCATGTCGATCCTGATCCTCGGCATTATGCTGCGCGGGAGCATCATGAGGACCATCACAACGGTGAGCTTGAGAATGAACCACAGCTCAGGAGGAAGCGGGGCGGGGCCCAGCCATCCTCCCAGGAAGAAGGTTGTGAACAGGCCCGCCATGATGTACATCCTTGAGAAGTTGGCCAGCTGGAAGGTGCCGAAGAGCATGCTCGAGTACTCGGTCTGCCACCCTGCCACCAGCTCGCTGTCTGCCTCCGGGATGTCGAATGGGATCCGCTCGAGCTCGGCTAGGGCCCCTATGAAGAACACAACGGCGCCCAGCGGCTGCAGGAAGATGAACCAGACCTTGCTCTGGGCGGTCACTATGCTTGGCCCCCCTGGGACCAGAGGAGCGAGGTTAAGGGAGCCAGAAAGGATGACGGCTCCCACCAGAGAGAGGATGAGAGGTATCTCGTAGGATACCATCTGGTGAAGTGCCCTGAGGCCGCCGAGGAGGGGATACTTGCTGTTGCTTGCCCAGCCGGCCAGGAGGACGATGATGGGGGTGAAACCCAGGACCGCAAAGACGAGGACGGCCCCGACAGGCGGGTTCGCTATGTAGAACGTGGGGGAGACAGGGACCAGCGCTATCAGAGCCCCGGCGACCGCCATAAGAGCGAGCGGGACTGCAACGAAGGTCGCCTTGTCTACGCCGAAGGGGATTATCATCTCCTTGAACAGCAGTTTGAAGAAGTCGGCGACGTTCTGGCCGATGCCTTCGACCTTGCCTGCGTACATCGGGCCCGTCCTCAGCTGAATCTTGGCCGTGAACTTCCTTTCCACCCAGCCCATGAAGATAGTTCCGTAGAGGGCGACCCAGCTGAAGCCAGGGAAGACCGTCAGCGCGAAGAGGGTCTTCGTTGGCTCGGTGCTCAACATGGTGGTGGTGAGCGCAAGGAGGTCCAGGGGCTTGGTGGTGACGAGCGCGAAGATGTCTAGAGGGAAGTGGAGGACTGAGTCGAGGGCGTAGTATATCGGAACGATCACGAAGACGGAAAGCGCCGTCACCCAGAAGACCACTTTCAGAATTCTCTTGATGAAGTCCTCGAAGGTTGTGATGGGCTTCGACATCGCTGATGTGCTGACCTTGCTCGGTGCGGGCCTCGTTCACGTGTTATAAAGATAAGCGGAGTCAGGGGGGTCTGAAAGGCAACGTTTCACGGAAGGCTACAGAATCTCGATTGAGCTCTCGGAGAAGCCCTGCTGGATGAGCATCTTGGCCGCGCTCTCACGGTGGTCGCCCTGGAGTATCATGATCCCGTCCTTCACGGTGCCCCCGGTTGCCAGTCCGCGCTTCATCTTGGTGTTCAGCTCGTGCATGTCCTTGTCGCTCATCTTCAGCCCCTCTATCACGGTGGTGGGTTTTCCGAAACGTCTCATTTCCATGCGTATCTTTACGCGCGCTTCCTCGCGGTCAAGCTCCTTGAGGATGTCCTCAAATCCTTCGTCTAGGTCTTTGCTCACTGTCTACTGTAACCAGGGCTGCTGACGCTAATAAGCATGATGGACATCAGTTCCGTTGCTAGGATTCTGCCGAAAGTCGGCAGCCCGCGATTGCTTAAAGCCAACAGATTACGAACCCATGAAAGGTGGGCCCGTAGCTCAGAGCCAACGCGAGCAGTTCGGTCAGAGCGACCGGCTCATACGGAACGCCGGAGACACCGGTCGGTCCCCAGTTCAAATCCGGGCGGGCCCACTGACCTAAGGACATGGCCGGGTCTAGCGGCCCTTCTTCGAGTCCCAATCGGGAAAGCGGCTGAAGTGCTCGTGGACGATCTTCCACCCCCGCTCTGTTTTCGAGAGGACCATGGTCACTCTGTCCCTCGACCCCACCGGGGAGCCCTCGAAGGAATAGTCGTTGACGAAGATCCCTCTGTAAGTGAGGTAGAAGGTGGCGACAGCGACCTCGCCGATCAAGTCCATACGAAGGTCCTCGACCTGGTAGGAATAGTCCGAGATGTTGGCGAAGGCCGCCTGCTCGTGGACGAAGGCTTCGTCGGAGTTCTGCCTTGTGAAGGGAGGATTTTCGTCGAACTTCGTGAAGGTCTCCCGGGAGTGGTGGAAGTCCCCGAGAGAAGGCAGGTCCTTGTTCTTCCCGGCCTCGAAGAAGGCGAAGATCACCGCTTCAATCCGCTTCCTCTCGTCAGCCTTCGGGGAGGACGCCAATGGCTGGACGGAAGGCAATTCGCGATTTAAGCTAACTAACAATGTTTTTCAAGCGATGAACACGAGCGCGAGTTAGCGGCGTCGTAGCTCAGCATGGTAGAGCAGCAGGCTGTTACCAGCCTGGCAGACACCTGTTGGAGGGAGTCCTCCGGGGAGTGGTCTTCGGTTCAAATCCGAACGACGCCGCCTCTGGTTATCCAGACTCTGGCAGGATGCACCTGCCTACTAAGATCCATGCCCCACATGGAGGGGGACCCGCGTGTTTGCAGCCGAAGACGCGGTCAGCGAAGGGCTCTGGGGATGTAGGAGTTGTCCTATCGGACGTATACGGCGGCGAACTTCGTGTACGCCTCGTCGAAGTGCATCTGCTTCGGCGGGGCCTTGAACCCGTAGGCGCAGATCTCGTTGATGGTACCGAGCTTTCCGGTCTTCATGGACCGATAGGTAGCCCTGATCACGTCCAGGAGAACGTTCCCGGCGTTCGCCCCGTCGGACGAGCGCAGGTAGACGTCTACGGAAATGTCCGAGTCCATGAACCCGCTCCCCTGGAACCAGAAGTAGCTGGTCCGGTCGTTCCCCATGTAGTCGACGAAGTCCGTCGTCCCAGAGACTGTCTCGAATTCGTAGGGGACCTCGGAGGCGACCGAGGCCGTCTTGACGGTCCGCTTGGCCATCTTGATGGCTTCGTCGATGGTGTTCAGCGTCTCGGACCCCCCGCCGACGTCCAGCTGGTAGCTCTTGGCTATCTTCACCCCCCTCTTCACCATCAGGCCGAGGAGCCCCTTGTGGAAGACAGTCCCGCCGAACTGGCTCATGAGGTCATCTCCTACGAGGGGGAGTCTGGCCTTGGTGAAGGCGGCAACCAGCTTTCCCTTCTTTTGGACCAACGAAGGGGTGCAGTTGATGAAAGCGCATCCGGCGTCGAGCGCGGCCTGTGCGTACTCCTCTGACGCCGCGTCAGAGCCCGATGAAATGGTGTTGACAAGAACGTCGACCTTCGCCTTCTTCAGCTGGCTAGCAACCTGGTCCCTGGTCGACCTCGCGAGCTTAGCGCCCTTCAGGTGAGGTGCCACCTCTCCCCTGACGATTCCTGGGCTCACCTTGGGACCCGCCTTAGGGAGGTCGATGTATCGCCGGGAGACGTTCGGGGGGGCGAAAATGGCCTTTGAAATCGGGAGTCCGACCTTTCTCTGGTCTATGTCGAATGCGGCGACGACCTCTATGTCTCTCGCCTTCAGCCCCGCCACGACGGGGTGCCAGAGTCCACGGGTCTCCCTCCCGGCGTAGAAGCGCAGTCCTTGCAGGAATACTGATGCGCAGTTCCCGACACCGGCGACTGCTATCTTGACTGTCATCGTCGTCACTTGAACTTGGCGAAGAATGCTAGGAAACCCACGATGGCGAGCAGGACGCCCAGCGAGGCATTGATCGTGATTATTTCGGGAGCTATCCCTGCGGTGGTCGCGTTGACCGCGCTGTAGTACACCAGCAGGGCACCGAAGCCGAAGGTGATGGCGCCTATGACCCTGATCAGAATGTCAATCCTGGACTGCTGGACGTCGGAGGTCACGATGGTCTCTTCGAGGCAACAAGAAATGGGTATTTAGAAGTGATGGCGGTCGGAAAGCATACAAGAGCGTGACGGGGAGGTGAGACAGCCGAAGGCGACTTCACCCGGCGCCTAGTCAGGCGCTCTTCATGAGCTCGAGTTTCTCCGGAAGGTAGGTGTCGACGATGTAGCTGAGCCCGTAGCGGGCGAAAGCTTCCTGTTCGCTCTTCTTCTTGATCTTGAGGAAAGTGTCCAGCTCGTCGTGCCACATCTTCTCGGTATAGCGGGGGTCCGCCTTTAGCTCGTAGAGCCTCTTGATGTCGACGTCCGTGAGCTTGTCCGAGGGGAGCTTGTACTTCACGATGTCCGAGGCCCACACCCCCAGCCAGACGGCCTTGGGGGTGGTCAGCTCCCTTAGGTGGGCCGCGTTGGCCGAGCCCGACTTGATCACCATCGCTATGTGCGCCCCCCAGGGGTCCGCGTCGCATAATATCCCGATGGGGAGTCCCAGCTCCTGGTTCATGCGCCTCAGCAGATACCTCGTGGAACGCGGGGGCTGCCCTGCCGTGTTCACGAGTATCGCCTTGTACTTCTTGTGGACCCTCTCTTCGACGAACCTCGTGAAGAGGCCGCCCTTCTCTATCGCCAGGACCATCTCGGCGTCGGTGTCGGCAAACTCCGCCGTCGTGAGTGCCGGCCCAATCATCACACCGTCGGGGTGGGAGGAAAGGTCGAGCCGCCTCCCCTCGTAGCCGGGGACGGTGTATTCGACTGTCAGGTTCCCGAAGATCGCGCTCCTCTCTTCGGGGTAGATGTTCATCCCCTCCCTCGCCATCTGCATCAGGACCTCCAGGTCGGTGATGAGCTCGTCCGACTCGGCCTGGTCGACGAACTCCACATTGAATGCCTGGGCCGAGTAGTAGACGTCCCTCAGCGTCGAGGTCTTGTTCTCGTCGACGAGCTTCTTCGCGAAGTACGCGAGCCAGAGGAGCTGGGTGAAGGGCCGGATGTGCTTGATGTTGCCCGAGGAGCGCTTCACCGAGGCCTTTCCCAACACGAACTGCGCAAGCTTCCTGTCGTAGACGATGTTCTTGACCGACCTGCTGGCCAGTGTGACGCTCGGGAACTTCCCCTGGTCCAGGTCGTCGTAGACTGTGGAGCCCAGCCCCTTCAGCTGAGTCTGGGCACTCGTCTTCCTAGCTTCCGCGGTACTCGTCGATTTTCTTTTGCTCAATCTCCATCAGATCCTGTTTCTCTTCGTCGGCCGAATCCATCTCCGTGGGGTGTCTTTCCGCCGTCGCCTCGGAAGGGCCTTCGGCCTGCCGGGCAGCCGCGGCGTCGCCCTCTCCGATGAGCTTGTGGTATCTCGGAGGCTTCCTGTGGTCCGACAGCTCCGTTGCGAACTTGGCTATCAACGGGAGGTACTTGCCGTAGATGTTCATCTTCCTCTGGACGGCCTCCATGCTCCCCTTCCGCGACAGGTAGACGCCCAGCTGTCGCAGGGCCTCCCTGGCCGCGTTCTTGATGTCGCGCTCTATCTCCGGCCTGTCGGCTATGTACTCCTTGCCGACCGTCTTGTAGGGTATCTTCGTCGAGCAGATGTGCGTGATTACGGCCACGGGCGCCTCCTGGGGGACGTGGTAGCGTCTCCAGTCGACCTCCTCGTTCAGCACCTTGAAGCTGACGTCGCTGCTCTCGTCATACAAGAGAGGGATGCGGTTCGCGTACCGGTACAGCTTCTTCTCCCCTGGCTGCAGGACCTTCCCGCCGTACGCCACCCCCACTTCTATCAGAAACGGGAAGCCCGAGTAGGACGACGGGGGCCTCGAGACCACGGTGGAGAATTCAGGGTGGAGCTCCTTGTTGATCCCTGCAAGGAGGATGTCTGCCCCGACGGGGGAAAGGCAGGCGGCATCGGGCTGGAGGAAGTCGGGGAAGCGCTGCAGGGCGTCGACGAGGGCGACTATCTGGATGTTGGAGAGCCTCTTTGGCGGGAGGTTGGGACTGACGCCGGCGAACTCCAGGAACTTCGTCGCGATCTTGTCTCCGACCCTGTGGAAGTGGGTCACCATGAAGCTCTTCATGTTGTGCTCCTCCGACAGCTTGACAATGCGCTTGAAGGCCTCGACGTCGATTCCGTGGGGATGAGGGAGTGTCTCCTTTGGAGGAGGGGGCATCGACTCCGTCACCCGCTCGTAGAAGGTGACCTGGCCCAGAGGGTCGACGTAGGTGATATTCGCGTAGCTCGCCACCAGGGCCGTCTGCTTGAAGTAGTCGGTGATCTTCTGGGACGCACGGAGGTAGTCCCCTTCGAGGGTCAGGTCGACCTTCGTCCCGGTCGTCCCGTCGGCGTCGCTGGTGAAGCGCTTGAGGACCATGGGCCTGTTCTCCCCGATATCTATCATCATCTGGAAGCCATACTGCTTCTTCCCTTCGGGGGAGGTGACGACGGTGACAGGGCGGTTCGTCGTTATCTGCCCGTAAAGGATCGCCATCGTGCCCCCGAGACCGAACATCCCTCGAGACTGACGGAGCACGTACTTCGAGCCGTAGAAGACCTTCCCGAAAGCGCTGGGGACGTGCTGGGGGGAGACGCCCGGCCCGTTGTCTCTCACCGTCAACCGGTACGCCTTCGGGTCAGGAGCGTCCAGGTTCGCCCCTTCGGAGATGAGCCTCACGTACACGTTTGGCGTAATTCCCGCCAACTCGCAGGCGTCCATCGAGTTCTCGACCAGCTCCCTGACGGCCATGTACAGCGCGCGGGCCGGGTTGGTGAAGCCAGCCAGGTCGCGGTTACGGTAGAAAGAACTCTGAGGGCGAAATCTCCGCGAACGAAGTCTTGTTGCTCAGGTCACATCACCCCCGACGTGCGTCCATCGCGACGGCAAAGATGAACTGCTGTCCCCAAATTCGCTTTCAACATTGCCATCTAACCCTTGCCGGCGCTCCCGCATCAGGACTATCATGTGAATCGGATATATGCTAACTCTCCATTTTCGCCAGTTTCTCGGACAAATCCTCGGGAGATGAGCCCTCCCAGAGAAACATCCGCTCCATCTTACGTTTCGAACGGGCCTTCTGGAGCGTGTTGTAGACAGTCCTGTGCTGGCTCCCTGTGGCGAGGGATTTCACGGCTTCGGCCGCCAGCTGCACCTCCGCTGCGTCGCCGATTATTGCGACGGTTCTTCCGTAGACAGACAGGTGGCACTGGGTCAGCTCTTCGATGACCCTCCTTGATTTGCCCCCGAGGCCTATCACCCTTCCCCGAATCCTCTCCAAGGACTTGGAGCTCCTTCCCGCGTAAGCCCGGAGGTCGATGACTTCGAAGGCGGTCCCCTCCTGCAGAAGCCTCTTGGCCCGCTGGGGGGAGAAACCGCGCCCGATGGCCTCTATCACCCTGAGGGCCGTGAACGGGTCGGCGCTCCCGGCCTCCTGGGACCTAACGGTAACCACGCCCTCTTTGCTGTCGACGCTCAGCTGCACCCCGAGATCGCTCTCAAGCGTCTTCTTGGTTGAACCCTCCTTGCCAATGATCGCCCCGACCCTCTCTAAGGGTACTCTAACCATCTGCTCGAAGCTCATGGAACCATCTCCTTCATCCAGGAATCCGCATCATTTACGAAGATTCCCCTCTTCCTAAAGAACCTAACCATGTTCGAAACGTCGCGCCTTAGGAATTCCTCTGCCTGCGGATGGGACTCCAGAACCGCAGACCCCATGTCGAAGAGGATCTTTTCTCCTTCTGTCTTGAAGATGTTGAACTCCGAGAGGTCGGCGTGGACGAGCCTTCCATTCTTGCGCAGCGTCTTGATCATCTTGAAGGTCCAGTCGTAGTCCTCGCCGTCGACCTCAGTCTCCGCGAAAGTGGGGGCCGGGTTCGGCGGGACGCCCACGTACTCCATCACCAGGATGTTCTTGTAGAAGGCGAGTGGCTTCGGGACTCGGACTCCCGCAGAGTCAGCGAGCTGCAGGTTCTTGAACTCCTTCCGCACCCAGAGGTAGATGATCTCTCTCGAGTTCGAAGGCAGCTTTCCGAACCTCCTGTCACCCGCGATGTACCCCATCCGCTTCTTGAACCCCGAAGTCGAAGTGAGGTAGATCTTCACGGCAACGGGGTTCCCTGCGGCGCCCGTCCCGTAGTACACGCGCGCCTCCTTGCCCGAGTTCACCACACCGTAGAGCTCCGACAGGTCCCTCCTGCTTACGAGCTCCTCCACCGCCAGGAGCGTGACGCGGTCGAAGACTTCTTCCATGGACTTGCGCTGGTCCGAGTCCTTCCTGAGGTACCGGTTCTCGCGCTCGGAGCGGAGAAGCCTCTCCTGCATCTTCCTGGACTCGTCCCCCTCCGCTACGTCCCCAGGGTCAATGTCCCCCTCGTTCCCTTCTTCCACGCACCCCTATGGTTGATGCAAACTTTATAATTTTGGAATCGGGCGTCCTAGAAAGCACCGAGGTTTGGCGAAAGTGTCTCAAGAAGGCAATGCTGGCGGCAGCGGACAGAAGAAGGAACACGAGGAACGGCTGAATGTACTGCTCGCTGACGAAAAGAGGAAGAGCGAGGATTTGCTGAACCGCCTCAAGTACCTTCAGGCTGACTTCGAGAACTACAGGAAGAGGACCGAGAAGGAGCTGAGGGAGAAGGAGGATTCTGCCCTCAGAGGGCTTGTGGCAACGCTCCTCAGCGCCCTCGACGAGCTCGAATTGGCCATCGAGAACTCCAGGAAGGGAGGACAGGGTGGCGAGCTGCTTGACGGCCTAAAGATGGTCCACAAGAACCTGGCGGCGTCTCTTGGAGCCGCCGGACTCACGAGGATAGACTGTTTAGGCGAGCCGTTCGACCCCGGGCTGCACGAGGCCGTCGAGAAAGTGCAGGGGGAGACTGGAGCGGAGGACGTCGTCAGAGAGGAAATCCGTCCGGGGTACCTGTTCAGGGGAAAGGTAGTCAGGCCGAGCATGGTAAAGGTTGAATTGGCTGCAAGAACACAGGGTGAGCAGGAGGCGGGAATAAGTGAGTAGCCCAAGGGAGAAGATACTGGGAATCGACCTCGGAACGACGAACTCCGCGGCAGCGGTGATAGAAGGGGGGAGACCCGTCGTCATCCCGAGCGCCGAGGGGGCGACTCCTGCAGGCAAGATGTTCCCTTCCGTCGTCGCGCTGACCCAAGACGGCCAGCTGATCGTCGGCGAACCGGCAAAGAGGCAGGTAGTGACGAACCCCGATGGCACCATCTTCGAAATAAAGCGGAAGATGGGGACAGACTACAAGGTCAGGGCGTTCGGAAAGGAGTACTCCCCGGAGCAGGTCAGTTCGTTCATCCTCCAGAAGATAAAGCATGACGCGGAGGTCTTCCTGGGCTACCCGGTCAAGAAGGTCGTGATCACCGTCCCGGCGCACTTCAACGACAACCAGAGGCAGGCGACGAAGGATGCCGGGGAGATCGCCGGCCTCGACGTCGTGAGGATAATCAACGAGCCCACGGCGGCATCATTGGCCTACGGGCTCGACAAGTCCGGGAAGGAGATGAAGATCCTCGTCTTCAGCTTCGGCGGCGGGACGCACGACACAACGATAATGGAGTTCGGACAGGGAGTCTTCCAGGTTCTGGCAACGTCCGGAGACACTCAGACCGGCGGGACCGACGTCGATTCCGCCGTCATCGACCTCCTCGTGCAAGACTTCCGGGCGAAGACCGGAATCGACCTCAAGAGCGACAGGACGGCCATGGCCAGGTTGAAGGAGGCAGCCGAAAAGGCGAAGATCGAGCTCTCGAATCTGATCTCGACCGACGTCGACCTTCCCTTCATCGCTTCGGACGCCTCGGGGCCCAAGAACCTCCACTACACCCTCACCAGGACGAAGCTGGAGGAGGTGGCGAAGCCGATCGTGTCGAAGACCGAGGACACGATAAGGAGAGTCATGAACGATGCCAAGCTCTCGCCCACACAGATCGACAAGGTGATTCTGATCGGCGGGATGACGAGGATGCCGCTGGTGAGGAAGTTCGTAGAGGACGTGGCAGGGAAGCCCGCGGAGAGGGGGGTAGACCCCATGGAAGCAGTGGCCATCGGCGCGGCGATTCAGGGAGCCGTTCTGGCGGGGGAGATCAAGGACATCCTCTTGCTCGACGTGACGCCCCTTTCGCTCGGCGTGGAGACGCTGGGCGGAATCGTCGAGAAGTTGATAGAGAAGAACGCCACCATCCCCACGAAGAGGAGCAAGGTCTTCACTACAGCGGCGGACTTCCAGACCGCTGTGACCATACATGTGATTCAGGGAGAGAGGCCGATGGCCTCGGACAACGTGTCGCTGGGCATGTTCAACCTCGCCGGCATACCGCCGTCCCCCCGCGGAGTCCCCCAGATCGAGGTGACCTTCGACATCGACGCCAACGGGATTCTCACGGTGGGCGCCAAGGACATGGGGACCGGCAAGGAGAACAAGATCGCGATAACCGCATCCACCAAACTCTCGAAGGAGGAGAAGGAGCGGCTGATCAAGGACGCCGAGTCCTACTCTGAGCAGGACAAGAAGAAGCGGCAGGAGGCGGAACTGCGGAACGAGGCCGACTCTGTACTCTACACAGTCGAAAGGACGAAAAGGGACCTTGAGGGCAAGGTCGACAAGTCGAACCTGGACCGGCTCGACCAGGCTGCCCAGGATCTGAGGAAGGCGGTCGAAGGGAAGGACGCAGACCTGATCAGGGAGAAGAACGAGGGACTGAAGAGAATCCTTCAGGAGGTCGGGGCGTCGGTCTACCAGCAGGCGCAGAAGGCCCCGCCGCCGGGGGGCCAAGAGGGGCAGCAAGGCCAGCCAACGCAGCAGGACTCAAACGTCAGCGACGCTGACTACAAGGTAGTCGACGATCGGAAGTAGGAGGGGGCCTCATGGCGAGCCGGGACTACTACGAGGTACTCGGAGTACCCAAGGGTGCGGCCAAGGAGCAGGTCAAGGACGCCTACCGCAAGCTAGCTCTTCAGTACCATCCCGACAGGAACAAGTCTCCGGAGGCGGAGGAGAAGTTCAAGGAGATCACAGAGGCGTACGCGGTCCTGTCAGACGACGAGAAGAGGAGCCAGTACGACGCCTACGGGAAAGAGGGGGTCTACGAGAGGTACAGCCAGGAGGAGATCTTCAGGGGGGCGAACGTCCAGGACATCTTTC
>DATFYP010000084.1:0-6220 GCA_035314985.1 Nitrososphaerales archaeon | reverse complement strand
CGTCGGGGCCTTCTTCAACGGGACGGACTTCATCATGCCTGTGTGCGTGAACTTTGAGCACAAGCGCCTCTTCCCGTACGAGCTCGGTCCTAGCACAGGAGAAATGGGCACCTTCATCTACTATACCAAGAGCAACCCGGTGTTCGAAAGGACCCTCCTGAAGATGAAGGACAAGCTCGTCGCCAGCAAGTACGTGGGCTACGTGGACATCAACTGCATTGTGAACGCGAGGGGGATATGGCCGCTCGAATGGACGTGCCGCTTCGGATACCCAACGATCAGCATACAGATGGAAGGGATTACGAGCGAGTGGGGGGTGTTTCTGAGCGACCTGGCCCAGGGGAAGGAGGCGCAGCTCAAGACGAAGAAAGGATACCAAGTCGGAGTCGTGGTGACGATTCCGCCCTGGCCGTTCGAGGACGAGAAGGCGTTCAAGAAGTACTCAGAAGGGGCCACCATTCTCTTCCGCCGCCAGAACCGCGACGGCATTCACATCGGCGAGGTCAAGCTGGAGGAAGGCGACTGGCACATCGCGGGGAATTCTGGCTACGCGCTCGTCGTGACCGGCTCCGGGGCAACCATGGCAGACGCCATCGAGAGGGCCTATCAGAACGTGAAGAACGTGATGATCCCGAACATGTTCTACAGGACCGACATCGGCCAGCGCTGGGCGCGAGAGAGCGACATGCTCCTTAGCTGGGGCTACATCTGAGCTGAAGCACGCGCGCCTCCAGTGCTAGCCCTGCCTTTCGAGCCAGGACTCGAGGTCGTTCATGACGCCCCTGAGGTCTCGGTATCTCCTCCTGGCCAACGCCTGCCCCATGAAGTAGGACAGCTCCCAACCCTCGACGGTCTTCCCCTCGACCGCGGTCAGGAGCTGCGCCGTCGTTGCGGGAAAGGCAACCCCGCGGAGGGTCTTGGATACCGCGGCCGTGAGGCTACTGGCCTTGCACCAAGCCAGCTGAGGAACGCCTCTTCGCGCGCAAGAAATGGAACGGAACAAGGACGAGCAGCAGGACTTGGGCGAGGGTCCCGGCGACGAAAGTGACCGAGGGAAGCACCGCGCCTTCCGCGATGAACGCGTAGTGGGCCGACTGAGGGAGCGAGGAGATCAGTGCCAGCAGCGCGAGGACGAATGCCATGGCGTACGAGGCCCTCGGGCGAATGAAGGTCAGCGCCCCATCAACCAGGAACAAGACCCATCCGGTCGCGAGGAAATCGAAGACGAATGGCGGGAGGAGACCATTGACCTGCCAGAGGAAGGCGACGCCGAGGACGGCGGAGAAGAGGACGAGCCCTTGGATGGCCCTCCCCGAAGAGAACACGCCATCGGACCGCCGTCTGGAGTATTTGAGATTGGCGCAGGGCAACCCTGCCTGGATCGCGAGAGAACTCTGGGTACGACAGAGGGGGAGCCGCGTCGCCCTATCCTGGCATCTTCCGCTGAGACATTCCCTTGGAGGACGTCACCCGAGAGGACCGGGAAGATAGCAGCCTCTTCATCTTGGGCTCCATGGAATCGAATATCTTGGTCAGGCTGAAGCCGGCCTCAGAGAACGCATGCCGCTGCGTCGGTGTGTACACCTCGACCGACACTTCGTACCTGGGATTACTCTCCGCAGTGTTGCTCGACTTCACTACCGCCCTTATCTCCTCGATGGTAGGGAGCACCTTCGTGAGCTCGCGGGATAGGCGCTCGAACTTCTGCCTCGCCGCGGAAGCCTCGGCCGGCGAATCAGGCAGGCCTACGATGTAACAAGGGGGTTCCCGGGGGGATGAGGCCATTGGAGAAACAAGAAGGCTCCATTCCCTGCCGTTATTATGGATTCTGCGCTTCGAGGCAGCCGCCGGGTCGCCAAGTGCCAGCCCGCCAGACGGGACCTGCCCGCAGCGGGAATCCTCAAGCACGGGCAAGGCCCCAGGCCGGAAACTGAGCCCCACCCAGGGTGTTCGAGCCGCTTCCCTTCCAAGCGCTCCCGGACGGCAGCTAGACGCCTAGAATCCCAGGGAGCTCCGCCAGCGACGAGATCACGAAGTCCGCACCCTCCTTGCGGAGCCGTTCGGGGGTGTAGTTCCCCGTGGCCACTGAGACGACCTTCAACCCCGCCGCTCTTGCAGCCGTGATGTCGAATATGCCGTCCCCGACGTAGCAGACCTCCTCCTTGGGGAGGGAGAACCTCTCCAACGCCTTCAGGATGCCGGCGGGGCTGGGCTTCATCGTGTCCACGTCCTCGCGGGTGAGGACGAAGTCGAAGCACTCGAGTATCCCCCCGTTTCGAAGCAGTGAGTAGGCGGCCCTTCGACCGCTGTTGGTGAAGACCCCGAGGCGGACCGACCTGCTCCTCAGGTAGAGCAGCGTCTTCTTGGTCCCCGGGAACATGGTTGACTTGCTGCTGCTCTCGACCTCGAAGTCGTCCAGGATCGCGTACAGTCTCCTCTTCAGAGGAGCGAAATCGGCGTCATCCCTCCCTCTCTGAACCTTCAACCTGGCCGCGTCGATTATGGCCTGGATAGGGGAGGTGAGGCTCACGTCCGAAGTGTCGATCCCCATTCTTGTCATCTCCTCGACGAGCGCCTTCTTCGCCCCTGGCACGTCGAACTCGAAGGTCACAAGTGTGCCGTCGACGTCGAACAACACCGCGGGCATTCTGGCTTAGATCTTCTTCCTAGAAAAGAGAATCAGAATCGCGATCCCGGCGAGCCCCACTGCGATCGCCAGAATTGCGAACGCCTGCAGCGTCTCGTCGCCCGTCAGAAGCAGGGGGACATGAAGCAGCAACCCAGCGTCGAATGTCGCAGGGTTGATATTTATCCGTTGCCGAGTAAATCGTTAACTACTTTCGGCGCCACGGCATCCTGCAATGCGGCCTCGGGTGACCTGCTTCGGAGGGGTTGGGGAGATAGGCGGCAACAAGCTTCTTCTGGAGGACAAGGACACCAGGGTCTTTCTAGACTTCGGGTCGGGATTCTCTGACGGGGCCATGTACTTCAACGACGTGATAAAGCCGAGGCAGGTCAATGGGGCAGGCGACCTCTTCGAGTTCGGTCTCCTCCCGGAGATTCCTGGCGTATATTCCGAGAAGGCGCTCCAGAACACCAGCCTCAGGCACTCCAAACCCGACGTAGACGCGGTGGTCCTCAGCCACTTCCATTGGGACCACATGGGGAGAATCCCCTACGTCGACCCGGAAATCCCCGTCTACTGCGGCGAGACGACCACCTTCCTTCACCAAGCCTACAGCGAATCTACCGGTTCTCCTCTCGACGGTCATGAGCTCAGGAAGTTCCGGACCGGAGACCGTCTTCGCGTGGGGGCGCTGGAGATTGTCCCAGTCCACGTCGACCACTCGATCCCTGGCGCCTACGGGTTCGTCGTTCACACCACTGAAGGGGCTTTGGTCTACACGGGAGACTTCCGCTTCCATGGGCCTGCGGGGTCCATGACAGCGGACTTCGCACGGGAGGCCGGGCGGTCGAGACCTGCCATGCTGCTCACGGAAGGAACACGCGTGAGCCCCGACGACTCGAGGAGGAACATGAGCGAGAAGTCCGTCCTCGATGAGGCCCTGGCCCTGGTCAAGGGGCAGAGGAAGCTGATCCTCTCGACCTTCAAGGGGAACGATGTGGACAGAATCAATACCATTGCAGAGGCGTGCCGCCAGACGGGGAGGACCCTGGTCGTCTCAATGAAGGCGGCGATCGTCCTCAAGAAGCTGGAGGCCGACACGGGGATGAAGGTCCCGCGGGTTGGGAAAGACGCCATGGTCTATGTCAGGCGCAAACGGTCGGGGACAGTGGACGACAAGGACTACTGGGTCTGGGAGAGGCAGTTCCTCGACTGCGGGGTCACCGCGCGGGAGGTCAGGGAGAGGCAGTCTGAAACGTTCTTGCACCTCGATGTCTGGAACTTCCCCGAGCTGATCGACATAAAGCCGGAGAGGGGCGGGTCGTACATTCACGCCGCTACGGAGGCCTTCAACGAGGAGGGAGAGCAGGAGGAGGAAGTGATAAGGAACTGGACGGACTACTTGGGATTCAGCTACCATCAGCTCCATGCGTCGGGGCACGCACCTGCCAGCGGAGTGGAGAGGCTGGTCGAGATGATCGGCCCCAAGAAAGTCGTTCCAGTGCACACCGAGCGCCCGGACCTCTTCGGCTCATTCAAGGGCCACTCACGGTGGAAGCTTAGCATCCCGGAGAAGGGGAAACCGATCCCTGTCGCGGCCGCATAGCTCCTCGAGACGGCTGTCGCAGCACGGGACCAGTGGCGCGGAAAAACAGAAATACACACTGCCTGTTCCGCGTCCGCATGGATTTTGAGGAAGCAAAGCACCTGGCGCAGCTCGCGGTTTCGAAAGCATCGGCATCCGGGGCCTCCTACGCTGAAGCGAGGGTCCAAGGGACGAGCGCGCGCGAATACCTCCTGAAGAACGGGGAGGGTCAGCCCGCTGCCTTCGAAGAGGGGTTCGGGATGGGAGTCAGGGTGCTTGCGAAGGGCGCTCTAGGGTTCGCGGCCACCAACACCATGGAGCAGGGAGCCGTGACTGAACTGGTCGTCCAAGCGGTGAAGATGACGCGCGCCTCAGCCTCGGTCCTCAAGAAGCCGATAGTCTTTGATTCCTCCAGGGCCCTGAAAAGAAAGTGGGAGGCCGAGGAGAAGGAGAAGATAGAGGGGGGAGACGCGAACTGGCTCAGGGGAGTGCTAATGGAGATGGAGGAGAGGATAGCGGACGGGAAGGCAGGGGTCCAGATCCCAGGGAGGTTCCTTGGCCTCGCCGTCGACCTCGAGCGAAAGTACTTCATGAACAGCGACGGGGCAGAGGTCGAAGGGAGGCTCCCGCGCGTAATGTTCTTCGGCTCGCTGACCGCCATGGACTCCGGGAACACGGCCCAGAGGTTCATACAGGCGGGGGAAAGCGGGGGTCTGGAGGTGGTGAAGAGGATCGGTCTTGTCGAGAGGGTCGAGGAGGAGGCGAAGATTCTCGGAAGGGTGTTGAAGAACACGACGAAACCGCCGACGGACGAAGTGGACGTCATCCTGAGCCCTGAGCTCTCCGGAATAGCGGCCCACGAGTCGGTGGGGCATCCCCAGGAGGCAGACAGGATACTGGGGAGAGAGGGAGCCCAGGCGGGAGAATCGTACCTGAAGGCGAACAGCCTCGGCATGAAGGTCGGGAGCAGCCAGGCGAACGTCAGTGACGACCCGACTCTCGCGCACTCCAACGGGTTCACCCCCGTGGACGATGAGGGAGTCGAGGGAAAGAAGAGGCGCCTGATAAAGGACGGCGCAATCAACGAGTTCCTCCACAACAGGTCCACTGCCGTGGAGTTCGGCCTGACCAGCAACGGGTCGTCGAGGGCCTCGGCCTTCGACAGGGAGCCCATCATCAGGATGTCCAACACGTTCGTGGAGCCGGGTGACTACACCCTCGAGGAGCTGGTCAAGGAGGTCAAGCTGGGGGTGTACTTCAAGACCTTCACGGAATGGAACATTGACGACAAGAGGTTCAACCAGAGGTACGTCGCACTGGAGGCGTACCTCATACAGAACGGCCAGATGAAGGGGCTGGTGAAGTCGCCGGTGCTGGAGATAACCACCCCGAAGCTGTGGGGGAGCGTGAAGGCCCGGAGCAGGACCCTCGAGTTTGAGGCGGCAACATGCGGGAAAGGAGACCCGTCGCAGGGAGCTCCCGTCTGGACAGGCGGCCCGGACACGCTTCTAGCTGGGATCAAGCTCGGGGGAAGGTGAGAGAATGGACCTCGAGGCTCTCAACGAGACGGCAATGGCCGCGACAAGGAAGATGGGGCTCGACGCCGCGACCGTGCTGTCGGTCGCGGAAAAGGAGCGCATGATCAGGTTCGCGAACAACTCAGTCACGGTTGTCAAGCAAATCGAGGAGACCTTGCTGGAGGTCTACCTCGCCAAGGGCAACAGGAGGGCAGTCGCCTCGACTTCCAACGTGGAGGGGGCGAGCGTGGAGAAGTTCGTCTCCGACCTCTACAAGCTGCTCCAGGGGCTTCCGAAGGGGGACTACGTCCCACTTCCTGAGAAGGCTACCACGTTCAGGCAGAGCAGCACCCTCGACAAGGGGCTGGAGGACATCGGCGAGAAACTCCCGGAGCTTGCCAGCAGGGCCATCGACGCCTCTCTCCAAGCGGGGGGGAAGCGGTCCGCGGGCGTGATCAACGCCTCCAAGGCGACCGTTGCGATCCTCACCTC
>DATFYP010000083.1:0-4250 GCA_035314985.1 Nitrososphaerales archaeon | reverse complement strand
GTCGCGTCAGAACCGGTGGCCGCCGCTAGCTGCCCCACTGTGACGGTTCTCGTGGTCAGTACCACGGCGCTGGCGCCGATTTCATACCCCACCGCGGCTCCCACGACAAGAGAGAGTATCATGAAGGCGGCAAGGCGTGACAGCGCGGAGCCGCGCCTTCCGTCCTTCCCAGCAGAATCTGTTGCTTCCAAGAGCCTTCGGTTGAGGTACTCGTGCCGGGGGTATTATGGCTAGAGACGCGAACACGGCGTTCTGCACTTGTACCTGGAAGCGACCCCCTCTCAGAGGTCTTCGACCTCATCACCGATTGGCGCGGCGCTTGTTAAGGACCAATGCAGCACGAACTATTGCCTACGGAGGCGCAACACACCCCATGTACGGCGCATAGCTCTGACAGGAACTTGACGGCAGGATTCCCTCGGCTCGGATAAATAACGCGCATCAGCACGAGACCCCATTGAACTACGGAAGAATCGGGGCGGTCGGCTACGGGCTCAACATCGTCGTGCTTGTCTCCACCGCCGCGGCCTTCACCCTATCAATTCCGATGACCTACGATGTCTCACACTTCAATCTGGTTAGTTTCGTCACTCCCATTCCCGCGCTCCTGATTTCCATCGCCTGGTGGGGCATGGGCAAAGACCGCAAGTCGAACCTCTTCCTGGCCACGGGTCTCATCGGGTTCCTAGTCTTCCTGGCCGGCTTGGCAGGCGTGATCTGGACCGGCACCTCGCCAATTCCGACGGCGGTCAGTCAGGCCACCCCGGCTTTCCTGATTTCACTTCTTCCCCTGCTTGCGCTGTCCCTGATAACCGGGCTCCTCGCGGTCACCGTCTTCCTGTTGGAGACCATTTCATTCTTCTCCGCGGGGAAGGCCCTCCAGAACAGGCCCCTCAGGTACGCTGGCTGGAGCAGGATTATTGCGATGGTGGCGGCTTGCGTAGTCGTCGTCATCGCGTTCGTTCTAGGGTTCCTCTCAATCTTGGCGGGATACGGATCTGGGGGGCCCATAACGATGCAGTACACGCCCGCCCCGACACCCACTCCGGCTCAGGCGGCAGCGTTCGCGCGGGTGTTCAGCCTAGCCCTTGCAGGCGTATACCTCATCCTCTGCGTCCCAGAACTCTTCGCGTTCTTCGGGTTCCGCCGAATCCCCGCGCCACAACAGGCCGCTCCTGCGGTCCAACCAGTGAGCACGCCTGCATCGCCTGTCGAACCGCCGCCCACGCCAATTGGAATCCCTCCCGTTCAGTAGTGAACGCTGGAAGCGTCGGCGACGTGCTTGTGAGGCACCTATGGCCCAAGGCAGGATGAGTGATTCCCGGCGGAGGCGCGATTAACTCCAGCACGGCTCAATCTACCAATTCAAGGAACTCTTTCCTGGTCAGACCAGCTTCTTCCAAGATCGAAAGCAGGGTACCCCTCTTGATCTCATCCTTCTTGGGCACCGTCACGAAGTGTCCCTCGGCGTCCTCGACTATGACGTGACTTCCTCTCTGACGCACTGGTCTGAACCCACCCTTGGCAAGCGCCTTCAGGACGTCTCTCCAGCTCAAAAGCGGAAGAGCCAAGTCAGACTACGACTTCAATGAACTCCGACTTCTTGGCCCTTTCCCTGGCCTTCAAGTGCTCAAGAGAGAGTTCGATGGCTTCCTTGATGTTGGTGAGGGCCTCCGCCTTGGTCTCACCTTGGCTAATTGCCTGCGGAAGCTCAAGGCATCGCACGGAGTATCCTCCTTCCTTCTCCTGCCGCAGTGCGACGGTGAAGCGGCGGCCACCGTTCAGGCTGACGCTCTTTGCCATCTTCGTGTTTGAAGTGCTGCAGCGCTATTAAACTCAGCGCCAGCCAAACGGGTAGATTGGTTCCTCGTCCGGGAACCTTCCTAAGCCGTGGGCGCAATCGCTAGCTGCGGAGTGATTCCCAGGGGAGGCGCAATGGACCCCACGTCCGACCTAGCCCCTCGTGGTCTGGGCAACTACTTCGTGTATGGTGAGGAAGCTCTTGCCCGCGAACATCTCCTCAGAGGGGGTGTTCGAGTGAGCCTGTCTGAAGGCCTCGCTCTTGGTCCACCTCTCGAAGTCCTCCATCGAGTCCCAGTAGGTCCTGATTATGTAGTGGTCTCCTTTGACGGGCCGCAGGACCTCGTTTCTCAGGAAACCGGGGGAGTCCTGTACATGGCGCGTCCCGCCCTTGAACCTCGCTTCGAAGGCCTCGCTGAACTCCTTCTTCACCGGGATGTGATTCTCGACGGAAATCATGGGATTCACGAGTTCGGGAGACCTATTGAACATTTGGCTCTTCAAAGGGACGAGTTCCCAATGCGCGGCAATTGACTTCGGGGTCGCACATGGATTCAGGGTTCATCATCGTTAAGAAGCAGACAGCGTGTTTCGAGACATATTGACAATGAATGACATTCCAGGATGGCTGCAGTTGCTCGGGACCGCCTGCCTCGCGCTGTCCGTGTTCATCCTCGGCGCATGGCTCATGGGCTAGAAAAGTACAAGTTACCGCGGACCCCTTCTGGGACGATTGCCGGGCGCAAGCCTCCGAGTGGGACCTTGCAGCTTGCGGATGAAGACGCCCTATTCCCAATTCTTACGTTTGGGATATCGGGTACTTGCTTCTGACGAGGAGGAGTGCGGAAACCGCAATCGCGAAGAGCAGTACCATCCCAAGCGGGAACTGAGGGACTGTCGGGGGTGGCTGCAGATTCATCGGCTCGCAGGTCGGGTTGGGGCTGTTATCCGTCAATGGGTAGTTACCGGGATTGTATGTCACAATCCAGACGTAATTCCCGGCGCGGCCGGTTGTTGAGAACGGGTCCGATGTGACCTGCTGGAGTCCTTCGTCACTGGTGATCGGCTTGCTCGAGGTCAGAAGTGCAGTCCCAGAATGGTCGGAGCAAGTGCCTTGATACACGTTGAACGTGACGCTCACGCCCGATGGAGCTCCGCTGGACGAAAGCGTAACTGATGCAGTGTCGGTGACCGAAGCCGTCGAACAACCGTCGCTGGTCCCACAGGATGACGGGTCAAGCTGAGTAGAGAAACTGGATGCGTGCCAGGCAAAGACTGGGGTCACGGCGCCCAGCCCAAGGAACAGAGCCAAGACTCCGAAGACGACGAGTCTCACAGTCGGGTTCTTCTCATTCATCTGAAGCGTGAAAAACGATTCGGGGCTATTTACGCCGTCTGAACCTGTGATACACCGACATGAACTTCAGATACACTACGATGCGCGAAAGAGGAGGAGCGTTGTCCAGGACTACCTGAGACGGGAGAGGATCTCGAAGGCCATGCTGACAAGGAGGAGAGTTGATTCCTAGGGGCGACGAGGTATCCCAGGCCGTGGGCTGAGTGGCCGCAGCGGAGCCGGGGGCGGAGGTTCGGGCTCCGGGAAGGTAGGGTAGGACAAATCCACCCACCTCATCTGGAGGCCGCCGGCGTCACTTCGAGCTCCTTCAACTGCTCTCCCCTCAACACGATGAGCCTTGCCTTCTTGCCGATCGCCTCCTCTCCAAGGACTCCTTCGAGCTGCTGAAGGTCCGTGAGCTTCTGTTCCCCGAGCTTGAGGAGCACGTCACCGAGTGCGATCCCTGCAGTCTTCGCCGCGCTCTCTGGCTCCACCGAGAAGACCATCAGGGCAGTCTCTTGGTCCACGTCGGGGCGCGACGCGACGTCATCAGGGAGCTCTATCGGGCTCGAGAGGATGCCCAAGCGGGCCCTCCTGACGCTCTCTCCCTTCGCCATCCTCTCCATCGAGCGCCGGATCGTGTCTGCCGAGACCGCTATCCCCCTGTTCATCATGTAGGCGACGTTCATCCCGATCATCTTCCCGCTCGCGTCGACCAGCGGTCCGCCGGAGTAGCCCGGGTTCAGCCTCGCGTCTGTGACTATCGCGTCCCTCACCGAGAACCTGTGCCATCCGCCTATCTGCCTGTTGACGCCCGTGACTATGCCTGACGTGACCCCCACCGAGCCGGGCTGGGGCCTCGCCAGTGCGAGCACGAACTGTCCAACTTTGAGCGCGCTCGACTCACCCAGCTCAATGGGCTTGAGACCGTCCTTCTCAACCACTAGCAACGCCAGGTCGGCGTATGGGTTCCTCCCTAGGACCCTCGCCTTGAGCCGCCTTCCATCGTGAGTTGCCACCTCCGTCTCCTCGAGATGGTGGACCACATGGTTCGCCGTCAGGACGTGCCCTTCCCCGTCGATTACCACTCCCGTCCCGGCCCTGCCGTCCCTCT
>DATFYP010000082.1:0-9163 GCA_035314985.1 Nitrososphaerales archaeon | reverse complement strand
TTGTCGCCGCCGCCTGCAAAGACGCCGGGACCCCCCTGTCCACGGTCACCAAGGCCGAGGTCAAAGAGCTGGAGGGGATCCTGAAGGCATCAGGGCGCAGAGGGAGCCACGACTTCGTCGTCGGTTCGCGGCACCAACTGTTGAACGCAGCAGTGGCCGTGAAGGTGATAACCACGCTTGTTGACGGCGCGACAGCCAAGCAGGTCGCCCCCAAGATTCTGGAAACCAGCTACGTCGGGAGATTCTGGAAGCTTGAGGACGGAGTCTATGCCGACGTTGCACACAACCCTAGCAAGACTGAAGCGCTCGCGAAGGAGCTGGAGAGCCGCTTTCCCCGTCGGAAGAAGGTTTTGGTCGTAGGGATATCGGGGGAGAGGGACCCTGTGAAGGTGGTCGGGCCGTTGATCTCGCAGGCGAAGGCGATCGTGGTGACATCCGCCGGGTTCAAGGGGCAGGACGCCGGGAAGGTCTACCTCTCGCTAAGGAAGAGGTACCCCGCCCTCCCCATCCATCTCGAGGCCAATCCGCGGGCCACCGCGAAGGTCGCGAGGAACCTTAGAGGTCCGGGAGAGATAATAGTCTTCACAGGCTCCACATACATGATTGACCAGGCCCTCAATCCGGACGAGAGGCTGCGTCACCTGAACACGATGCAGGGGTGGCGCGAGGTCAGGGGCCGGTCGCAGGAAGCGTCGCCCGCAGGCGGACCCCTCGAAACAGCCAAAAGGTGACCGATGGCGGCATGGCGTGATGGGCTGATGAAGGAAGACACCTTTGGCTATGGCGATTTCCTCTCGCCGTTCACTTGGCGGTACGGAAGCAGGGAGATGAGGGAACTCTTCTCAGAGAAGAGGCGGAGGGCAACGTGGCGGCAGGTATGGTTGGCGCTTGCCACGGCAGAGGCGGGACAGGGGCTCCTGTCAAAGGAGGAGCTGGATGACATCAGCGCCTTCGCGGGAAGGGACAAAGTCGACGTCGGCAAGTCTCACGAGCTCGAGAAGTCGATCCGCCACGACCTGATGGCTGAGCTGAGGGTCTTCGCCGCCCAGGCGAAGAAGGGGGGAGGGAAGCTGCACCTCGGCGCGACGTCGATGGACATCGAGGACAACGCTGACATGCTGATCTACATCCGAGCGACGGACCTGATTCTTGCGAGGTTGGCCGCCTGTCTGGCCGCTCTCAAGGAGCGCATTGTCAAGCACAGGAGAACGGCCTGCATGGCCTGGACGCACCTTCAGCCTGCGGAGCCGACGACCCTGGGGTACAGGTTCGCATCCTACGCCCAGGACCTGGTGCTTGACGTGGAGCTGCTGGAGACAGTCAGAGCCAAGTTTCTCAAGGGCAAGGGGGTGAAAGGAGCCGTCGGCACATCAGCCAGCTTCGAGGCTCTGCTTGAACGGCGGGCCCCGCCTTCTGAGCTGGAAGCGGCCGTGATGAAGAGCCTCGGAATTGAGTCCTTCGACGTGGCGACGCAGACCTACCCGAGGAAGGTCGACTTCGTGCTCCTCTCTGCCCTGGCCTCAGTCGCCCAGAGCTGCCACAAGTTCGGCCTCGACCTCAGAGTAATGCAGTCGCCCCCCTTCGGGGAGCTCTCAGAGCCGATAGGCGACAGGCAGGTGGGCTCGAGCGCGATGCCCTTCAAGCGGAACCCGGTCACTGCAGAAAGGATGTGCTCGCTGGCGAGATTCGTCTCGGCGCTCCCCGGCGTGGCTTTCCTGAACGCGGCCAACAGCATCCTCGAGCGCACCCTCGACGACTCCGCCGCAAGGCGGATCGTGATGCCTGAGGCGTTCATTGCGGTCGACGAGTGCCTTACCATCTACGAAGGGCTGGCGCTGGGGATGCGGGTCTATCCCGCGATGATCGCCAAGAACCTCGAGAGATACGGCCCCTTCGCAGGGACCGAGGCGCTGATGATGAAGATGGTCGGGAAGGGGGCGGACAGGCAGAAGGCCCACGAACGAATCAGGAAGAGGTCGTTCGATGCTTGGAAGGAGGTGATGGAGGGGCGCCCCAATCCTCTGGAGAGGCTTCTCTGGGCCGACCGCTCGGTCTCGTCGAGGATGACCAGAAGCGAACTGCGGGAGTTGCTTGACGCCGGCCGCTACGTCGGGGACGCCCCGGAGAGGTGCGTTTCATTCGTGAAGAAGAAGGTCGACCCCGTTCTCCAAAGATACCAGGCGCGCCGGGCGAGCAAAGGCCCCGAGTTCTGACTCGGCCGGGGCCGGTCAGGCAACACTGAGACCGTTCACCTTCACGCCCTTGCCACGGCCGACGGAGCCTATCCTGTGGGTCTTGAAGCCGCTTGAGCTGAAGATCCTCGAAGCTCTTCTGGATTCGACCTCGGGAAGGCAGAGGCACAGGCCTATTCCCATGTTGAAGGTCCGGTACATCTCCCGTTCCGGTATGCCCCCCGCATCGCGAAGGAGACGGAAGATTCCCGTGGGGCGCGGGAGGGCGATGTCGAACATCAGGTTCTCTCTCGGCGTGAGCCTCGTCAGCTTGGAGAACGCGCCCCCCGTGATGTGAGCTATCCCGTGGACGTCCAACCTCCTCACTGCTTCCATGGTGGGCCTCACGTAAATTGATGTAGGCTCCAGCAGTGCGTCGCCGAGGGTCGAGCCGAGTTCGTCGACCCGTTCCTTCAGGGACCGCCCTCTCAGAACTCTCCTTGCCAGGGTGTAACCGTTGGAGTGCAGCCCCGAACTCGCCACCCCCAGTACCACATCGCCCTCGGCCACTTCCGAGCCGTCGATCAGGTCCCTGGACCTGACGAGCCCTACCCCCATGGAGGCGAGGTCGAACCCGTTGCCCCCGACCCCCTTGATCACGTCCCTCATGATGGCAGTCTCCCCTCCGACCACGGCTACCGAAGCGATCCTCGCCCCCTCGACGATGCCCTTGAGGAGCTCTTCGACCAGGGCATCGTCCTCTCTCTGGAGCGCGATGTAGTCGAGCAGGGCGACGGGTTCCGAGCCCAGGCAGATGAGGTCGTTAACGGTCATCGCCACGCAGTCTATGCCGACGGTGTCGAATTTCCTCATCTGCTGGGCGACGAGCACCTTGGTCCCCACGCCGTCGGTGTGAAGGGTGAGCGAGTCTCCCCTGCCGATGTCGATGACGCCACCGTACAGCCCTATTGGCCTGGTCGGGGCGCCCCGCCTTCCCTTCCTGAATGTGAATGTGGCCCCTAGCTGCTCCGCCAACGTGCGGTGTATTCGCCTGACCTTCTCGATGTTCACCCCGGCCTTCGCGTACGATTCGATCGGCACCCGCCGGCACCCTAGAGTCTCTTTCCGGAGAGGGCTTCATAGACCGCTGCATACCTGCGGGCAGTCTCCTCGCAGAGCCAGTCCGGGAGCGTTGGCGGCGGCGGGACCGGGGCCCCCGACTTCCGCGCCAGGTCCAGCTTGCCCTTGTATCCTTCAGAAGAAAGCCAGTCTCTGATTGGTTGCTTGTCGTAGCTCTCCTGGGTCTTTCCGGGGGAATACTTCGACGCAGGCCACATCCTGAACTCGTCCGGGCCGACGGAGTCCCCCAGGAGGACTTCGCCGTTGTGCCTGCCGAATTCGAGCTTTATGTCTGCGAGGATGAACCCAGCCCTTGCTGCTTTCTCGCTGAGGAGCCCGTAGATCCCCAGCGAAGACTGCCTGATTTGCGCAAGCTCACCGGCGGTCGCTCTCCCTTGGCTCACGATCTCGCCTTCCGTTATGGGCTCGTCCTTCAGATCAGACTTGGTAGTGGGGTCGAAGTACGGCTCGGGGAGCTTCGTCGCCATCAACTTCTCCACAGGGAGGGCGACCTCCCCCTTCTCCATCCTCTCCATCAGGCTCCCGTAGAGGTAGCCCCTGACGACGCACTCTACCGGTATCATGCTCATTCTCTTCACCACCATCATGTCCTCCCCCTCCAGCCTCACCATGTGGTGGGGGACGCCCAGAGACTCGAACAGATATGCTCCCAGCTTGCACAGGACCTCCCCCTTGCGAGGGATGGTCGTGGGCAGGACGACGTCGTAGGCTGACACCCTGTCGGTGAAGTGAAAGAGCAGGTGCCCGCCGTCAACTTCATAGATGTCTTTCACCTTTCCCGACCTGACGAACCTGCCCGGGGGCTTCACTTCCACGCCTCCCTCATCTTCTTCAGGCCTTCCTGCACCGCAGGGTCTGTCAGTCCGAGGATCTCCGCCGCGAGTATTGCAGCGTTGCGTGCGTTGTCTATCCCCACAGTCCCGACAGGGACTCCCGGAGGCATCTGGACGATTGAAAGGAGGGAATCAATCCCCGCGAGCTTCACGTTGACTGGGACGCCGATAACGGGTTTCAGCGTCAAGGAGGCGATTACCCCAGGAAGGTGGGCGGAAAGGCCAGCGATTGCGATGAAGACCTTGGCAGGGGACCGAGCCACATAGTCCCTGAGCCTGTCTGGGTTCCTGTGAGCCGAGATGAACTGCACCTCGTGCGGCACCCCCAGCTCGGTGAGCGCGTTGGATGCGTCCTCGACGACCGCCTGGTCGCTCTTGCTCCCGGCGATGACTGCCACTTGAATGGGTCCCTTCAAGCGCCGCTCCTCCTGAACCGGAGGATCCGCATGTCGGTGGCGATTACGTCCATGGGGACATCGGTAGGGGTCGATGGCACAGAATCCTGGACCTGTATCTCGAAAGCGAGGCCGACGCACAGGGCGTTCCCCCTCGACTTTAGTCCCCTGTCGAAGTATCCTTTCCCGTAGCCTACCCTGTGGCCTCTCAGGTCCCATGCAACAAGCGGCACGAGGATAATGTCAGACTCGCCGAGCGGGACGACCGGCGAGCCCGCCGAGGGCTCAGGGATGCCGAAGGTTCCGGGGCGCAGCTCGTCGAGGGCGTGAATCTCGTGGAAGCGGAGGCTCACCGACGAAAGGTCGCTTCTGGGGACTATCACCTTCTTTCCCGCAGCAAGAGCCTGTCGGAGGATGCCCGCCGTCTGCACCTCGTCCCTCTTCGCCACGTAACTGGCGATTATCTTGGCGGCGCCGAACTCAGGGAGGGAAGCCAGGTTCTGCTGAACCTTCGCGCTGAGCAGAAGGACCTCGTCGGGGGTCAGCGACCTCCTCGCCCGCAGCGCCTCTTCTCGAACCTCGCGCTTGCTCATCAATGTGACACCGAAGAGACCAGCATGCGGTTCTGCTTCTCGGCCGCAAGCAATGTGTTCTGCATGAGCATGACGACAGTCATTGGGCCGACCCCTCCTGGAACAGGAGTGATATGCGACGCCTTCTTCGACACCTCTTCGTACAAGACGTCTCCTTGCAGCCTACCGTCAACCCGGTTCATCGCGACGTCCACGACGACGGCTCCTTCCTTCACCATGTCTGCGGTCACTATGAACTGGGGCCTCCTCCCCACCGCAGAAACGAGTATGTCGGCCTCTCTTGTGAGGGACGGGAGATCCCTAGACTTCGAATGACAGACGGTGACTGTCGCGTCCTCGTTCAGGAGCAGGCTCTGGAGAGGTTTGCCCACGAGGGTGCTCCTGTTGATGATCACTGCTCTGGACGACCTGATCGGGATGCGGTAGTGGTGAAGCAGTTCCATTATCCCCCTGGGGGTGCAGGGGGTCAGGTCGGTCTGGCCATAGACGAGCCGGCCGGCGTTGGTGGTGGTCAGGCCGTCCACATCCTTCCCGGGGTCGATTGCCTCAATCATGCTCATCTCCTGCAGGTGCCCTGGGAGTGGGAGCTGGAGCAGGATTCCGTTCACGTTCCGGTCGGCGTTGAGGATTGAAATCAGCGAAAGGAGCTCCATCTCCGTGGTCTCCTCCGGGAGCGTGTAGCTCTTGGACGCGATACCAACCCGGGCAGCGGCCTTGTGCTTGCTGGAAACGTAGACCTTGGACGCGGGGTCGTTTCCCACAAGGATTGTCGCCAGGGTAGGCTGCACACCAGATCCGACCATCTTTGCCGCCTCTTCCTTCAGCCTCGCTTCCACGGCGGCGGCCAGAGCCTTTCCGTCCATCGGAATCGCGGTCACCGTTCTCGCCTCACTATTCTTCCCTCTGTGTGAAGGCGCCCTTCCGCGAAGAGCTTCACCGCAAGCGGGTACAGCCTGTGCTCCTGCCTGAGTATCCTAGAAGAGAGGGACTCCTCGGTGTCTCCCTCGTACACGGGGACAGCCTTCTGCAGGATGATGGGGCCCGCGTCCACTTCTGGCACGACGAAATGAACGGTGCACCCCGCAACCTTGACTCCATGGGACAGGGCCTGCTGCTGAGCCCTAATCCCCGGGAACGCGGGGAGCAGAGAAGGGTGGATGTTCATCATCCTCCCTGTGTACAGGTTGACGAAGGACTCCGGTAGTATCTTCATGAAGCCGGCCAGGAGGACCAGCCCCTTGCCCGGTTCGACGCCGTGCTTGGCCAGAACCTCTGCCAGCCTGACTCCGTAGGCCTCCCTCGAATCCCCGCCGGCCTCGAGGGCGACCGCCTTCGCTCCGTGCCTCCTTGCGACGGCGAGAGCCTTTGCCTTCGGATCGTTGCTGATCACGATCGCGACCCTGGCGTTCTTGACGACCCCCTTCTCAATCGATCCCAGGATGGCTTCCAAGTTCGAACCTCTGCCAGAGACCAGTACGCCGATTTCAAGCATCGCGGGCCCCGACCTCCTCTTTTGCGAGAACTGGCGGACGGAAGCCCAGCTTGCTGTAGTCCCCGGTAACGCATGCGAAGCAGAGGCTGTCCTCGGGCAGCCCGATGGCTTCGCTCAGTCCTACCACGTCGTTATAGTAGAACTCGTCCACTCCTACGGCCTTGGCTACTTCGTTGGCGGTCTTCACGGCGTCCTGCTCGCCCCTTGCCACCCGGTGGGCAAGGAGTTCCTCCCGGTCGGGGAAGTCTATGCCCATGAAGCATGGGTGCCGAATCGCGGGGAAGGTCACGGCCATCCTCACGGTCTTCGCCCCCGCATTTCTCAGGGCTTCCACGATTATCTTGGAACTGGTCCCCCTGACGAGGCTGTCGTCGACGACCAGAACGTCCCTCCCGACTACGGCGTCGCGCACTGGGATTATCTTCCTGACTACTTCCTCTCTCCCTCCTTGTTCTGGTTCGATGAAGCTCCTGATGCTCCCCTTCCTGCGGTACCTGTCCTTCATCAAACCTTCGTCCATGGGGATCCCGCTCTCGAGCGCGAATCCCAGCGCAGCCGGTCTGGCAGAGTCGGGGACCGGGATGACTACGTCAGCCCTGGTCTTGAACCGCCTCGCAAGTATCCGGCCTACTCGCTTTCTCGTTTCATACACGCTGACTCCGTTGAGCCTCGAGGAGGGATGTGCGAAGTAGGTGTACTCGAATGAGCAGTACGCTGGCGCCACCTTCGGAGAGAACCTGAAGGATTCAGGGGTGCCTTCGTTGGGGCCGAGCATGACAATCTCACCGGGCTCTATATCCCTGACGAAGGTCGACCCCATCGCTTCGAGAGCGCATGATTCGGACGCAGCCAGGAACGTCTCTGTCCCCCTGTCCCAGCCCAGGGAGAGGGGCCGATATCCTCGGGGGTCCCGGGCGGCGAAGACCCTCCCCTCCTTGTCCAGTATCATGAAACAGTAGGCGCCGAATATCTCCCTCGACAGCTTCGCGAACGCCTCGAACATGGAGCCGGTCTCCCTGAGGTGATGTAGCAGCCTGTAACCGGCCGCCATGGTGTCGGATTCGCACGAGGCTCCGAACTCCTTGGTGACCGGGGCCGCAAGCTGGTCGGCGTTGACTATTGTCCCGTTGTGCGCTATTGAGAACTCCGACTCTATCTGTATCGGCTGTGCGTTCTCCAGGACGGACCTTCCCTTCGTGGAGTATCTCACGTGCCCGATTCCCGACTTGCCCTTGTATGAGGCCGCTTCTGCCGCGTCGACATGCCAGTTGGTCACGAGCCCCATCCGCCGCAGGAGCGCATTCCCTTCGACGGCGAGCCCCCACGACTCCTGTCCCCTGTGCTGGAGAGATTCGAGCCCCTGAAGTATACTCGGTGCAACGTCGCTGCCCTTGGCCGAGTACGCCCCGACCAGCCCGCACTTCTCCTTCTTTTCCACTACTCCATCAGCCTCCCCAGCGGCGTGTCCCAGGCATCCACGGCGGCGTCTACTCCCACGCTGGCGAGCGCCTTCTCCCCCCGCGAGAATCTGATCGCGTTCCCGCCGGTTGCGCCTACACGGGCGAAGGCCACCTGGGATTTGGCCAAGAAGGCGGAAGCCTTCGTGGCGTTCTTGACGCTTGCGACGAAACGGCCGTGAGATTCCGAGAAGAGAGCCTCAGACGGGGACAGGCTCCCCCCCGGTATCCGTCCGAGGTCGACCTCGGCCCCGAGGGCGCCTTGGATGCACATCTCCGAGACCGTCACCCCGAGGCCTCCTTTCGAGCAGTCGTGGACGGCTGATGCAAGGCCTGACCCTATGAGCCCCCTCACCGCGTGGTACACGGTCGCGTCCCTTCTGGCGTCGGGAAGGGGCACCTCCCCTCCCTGCACATTGAGGACCTCCTCGTAGTACTCAGACCCGCCCATCTCTGGCGCCGTCGTGCCGATCGCGAATATCGACTCGCCGCCGGCGCGGAACCCTGTCTGTACGCGGCCCACCGATGCCGGCATGAGCCCCACAACCATTGCGACCGGCGACGGCTTGATCGCCTTCTTCGTAGAGGCGTCCTCGTTGTAGAAGCTGACCTTCCCGCCCACAACCGGAAGCGGCAGGGCGGTGCAGTACTGGGCCATCCCCTCGACCGTCTCTCTGAAGGTCCAGTACACCTCCTCGTCCGATGGGTCCCCGAACTGGAGGTGGTCAACGACGGCCAGCGGTTCGGCCCCGACAGCGACCACATTCCTGGAGGCTTCCGCCACGCACCCAGCCCCTCCCCTTCTCGGGTCGAGGAAGCTGTGCCTGCTGTTCCCGTCAGCTTTCACGGCCAGCATGGAACCGTTGGGGAGCCTGAGGAGGGAGGCGTCGGCGTTTCCGGGCTTCAGGACAGTCCGAAGACCGACCTCGTGGTCGTACTGCTCGTACACCCATCTCCTGCTCGATATGTTGGGAGATGAGAGCAGGCTCAGCAGAGAGCCGGCGAGGTCTGCGTCCTCGCGAGGTCTGGGGCCTGCGCCTGAGTTCCGCGGCTTCCGGGCACTCCGAGGGACCAGGGGCGCC
>DATFYP010000081.1:0-9352 GCA_035314985.1 Nitrososphaerales archaeon | reverse complement strand
TCGTGGTAGAGCTTCTCGCTCACGCATGCGACGATGTCTACGGGAGCCTCGGACACCCACCTGTGGAACCCAGCCGAGGAATAACCCTCCTCTCCCTGCAGCACCCCCACCTTCAGCCTCATCTGCGGGTCGGTGACCACGACGTAGGCGCTCCCCTGGCTGAAGCCGGCGCTCGGCGCGTGCTGGGCCAGCCCGAGGATTCTGTCAACGACGTCCTTGGGAACGGGGTCTGACGTGAAGTGCCTCACCATTCGGCGCTTCCGGACCGTCTCTGCGAACTCCATGGCGAGACAGTGCGTGGCCTAGCTACTTAGCCTTCTTGAAGTGGGAGTGTGTTGGTGGACGGGGTCCGCGGCTACTCGGGTGGGAGCTCCTTGTAGGCCAGGGAGATGTCTATGCCGCGCTTCCCGTTGTACCACTTCGAGGCGTAGTAGATTATGGCGCCTGCTACCACGGAGAGGATGATGAACCCGTAAGTCAGAGGCGTCAAGGACCACACCGTGGGATTGGCGATGAATTGGTACGAGAGGAAGGCGAAGACGAATACATTCAGGATCCCCGCTATGGCGAGAACCACCTTGGTCATGCCACGCTCCTTCCGCACTCCGTGTATTGCTGCTGCAAGTCCCACGAAGATGAAGTAGATCATTGACGCAAGGATTGCGCCGAAGAGTCCGGTGAGCCCCCCGAACAGTCCTCCGCCGTAGTTGAAGGCAGCGAGCCCAACCAGAGAGACTGTCAGGACGAGACTGACGACCAGCGCCAGAACCGGCGAGCCGAACCGTGCGCTGACGTTAGAGATCCTGCTCGGGAGGAACCTGTCGAATGACTGCGCGAGAAGATATCTCGATATCACGATGATCCCGTATGCGAGGACGCTCAGGTTCGCGAGAATCCAGCCAAGCCCAATTATCCAGGCAAGGATGGCGTTCCCGGAAACGCCCATTGCCAGGGTGTAGAAGTTAAACGATGTGGCCGCCGGCGGCGACCCGTACACCAAAGTGGGGTTCGTGTACGCGGCGTTGGTGAACGCCTGGCCGGCCGTCAGATACATCACGCCGAGCGAGCTCGTCACAAAGATGAACACCAGGACGGAGGCTATGGGCACGTTCCACTTGAGGGCGCCCTTGCCCTTGATCTCACCTGCGACGGCAGGCGCGGCATTGAGCCACGGGTAGACGAAAGCTGCCATCAGAGGGAGCAGGAAGATGGTCGGGCCGAAGCTGAAGAAGCCCCCAGGGTACTGAGACGAGACGACGCTGTAGGTGTTGGTGCCGTTTATCGCGAATGCCCCCCCGGGGCTGTTGATGTAGCTCTGGACCCCGGCCGACCCGGCGCCGAGCAACACCCCCATCGACAGGATCAGGGCGAGGAATCCGAAGATGGTCAGGATCGATACCAGCCTGAACCCCGCCTTCGGCTTGAGCACGTTCACGGCTATCAGCGCAGCGAAGATTATCGCCCCCAGCAGGAACTGCAGGCCGGGCATCGACCCCGGTATCTCGCTCGGGACCGCGATTCCGAGGAGGTTGGGGTCGAACGTGAAGAAGAGACCCACCGAACCGATGGCGAACACCGTCGAGAGGACGATCAGCGCGAGGTAGGCGGTAGTCTCGAGAGTGTATCCCATGAAGGAGAGGATGCTCCCCGCAGGACCGCCGAAGACCCTGCTGACCCAGACGTAGTCTCCGCCCGTTCGCGGGTAGCGCCTCGACATTATCGTGTAGACTATGATCTGCGGGAATGACACCACGAAAGCGATCACGGAGAGAAGGACCAGGTTGACGCCCGACATGTTCTGCCCGGAGAAGAGCATGGGAGCAAGACCCGAGATCCCTATGACGCCGAGCAGGGCGCCCACGGACATGTTGCTCATGTTCAGAGCGATGCTGTCAAAGAAACCAACGTTCTTGACGAGCCCGGTGCTCTCCCTTACGAAAATCTTGGGTTGAGTCGCCTGAGTCTGCTCTGGATTACTCAACGGTCATGGCAAAAAGCACAGGATATTTAATCATGTATTGGCTTGAACGTGTTAAACCTGACGTGAGATGTGAAAATCAGTAGCCGATTTCCGAGCTGGGGCGCAGGTGGCGCATCGACTTGACCCTCCCACATCTCTTGCACTTGTACATGCCCCGCCCTCTGGGGTTGTAGTCCCTGTTGTCGACGACGGCCTCGTGCTCGGTACGGGACATGCACCTCTCGCACCATCGGTACTCTGGCATATGACGGGAAGCGGTAGGCGGCGCCCGCAAAAAGTTTTATCGTCTCCAGGACACTTGGGAGTAATGGTCGACTTGGTGTCGGTCGGCTTCCTCTTGACTCTGGCCGGGGTCGTGGCCATCTTCGCCGCCACTCTGAGGTCATCGGGCGAGGGAGGAAGCAAGGTCGAGGGAGGAGGGGTCGTGCTCGTGGGGCCGGTTCCGATCGCGTTCGGAACGGACGCGAGATGGACCAGCGTCGCAATCGCTCTCGCGGTCGTGCTGGTGGTGCTGACCCTCGTCCTGTACCGGGGATTACCTTGAACAGGCTGATGGCGCTGGGCTTCGTGCTTGTCGTGGCCGGGACCGCCGCAGTGGTCTTTGGGTCGGTGGGGCAGACAGGCGCGTCGACCGGGGGATTCATTCTGATCGGGCCGTTTCCGATTGTTTTCGGGACGGGGAGCAGGGGAAGCGAGCTGGCGCTCCTCTCACTCTTGCTCGGGGGACTGATGATACTGCTGTTGGCAGTGATGTCGGCGCGTTTCACGAACCTAACCCGTAAGGGAAGGGAGGAAATCGATAAATAGCTGGGACCGTCTCATGTCAATGAAATGCAAGAGATGCAGCCGCTCATCGTCCTAACCCCTGTGGCGAAGGAGAAGCTTCAGCAGGTGATGGAAGCTGAGAAGAGCAACGGTTCCTTCCTCAGAATCGACGTCATGGAGGGTGGCGGATGCGCCTGCAGCGGCGGCTACAGGTATGCCCTCAGCTTGGAAGATAAGCCAGGAACCAGCGACCTGGTGGAGGACGTCGACGGCCTCAAGGTGATGGTGAACAAGGGCGCGGCGGAGATTGTCAGGGGCTCGAAGATCGACTACTACGAAACCCTTCAGAGGACCGGGTTCAAGATCGAGAACCCCAACGTCCATGCGGAAGCGTGTGGCTGCGGCGGCCACTAGGCGCCGGTCCTACCCGAACCCATAAGCTGAAAGTCTTAAGACACCACCGCGGCTCGCCCTCGATTCATGAAGTACGTTGAGGGTTCTAAGCGAGTTTTCCTGAGCACTGGGACGAAGTTCCCCCGTGAGGTTATCTGGGCCATAGGGGCCATCAAGTTCTCAGCGGCGAAGGCGAACGTCGAGCTGGGCCTCCTCGACAAGGAGATGGGCCGCGTAATCCAGGCCAAGGCGAAGGAGCTGATGAACGGGGCGCACGATGACATGGTCCAGGTGGACGTGTTCCAAACTGGCTCGGGGACCGGGCTGAACATGAACGCCAACGAGCTGCTCGCCGAGCTCGCCTCGGCAGAAACTGGCGGGAAGGTCCATCCGAACGACCATGTCAACATGAGCCAGTCGTCTAACGACGTTGGGCCGACGGCGGTAAGAGTGGCGGCGGCCTACGCGGTCAGCCACGACCTGCTTCCCGCGCTCAAGAAGATGGGGAGCAGCCTGAACGCCCAGTCGGCGAAGACTGCCGAGGTGTACAAGTCAGGAAGGACGCATCTCAGGGATGCGCTGCCCGTGACGCTGGGCCAAGAGTTCGGGGCCTACGAAGACGCCTTCGCCAGAGACGGCGAATTCGTGAAGGAGGCCATGGAGCATCTGATGGACCTCCCAATCGGGGGGACCGCGGTGGGGACAGGCCTGAATGCCGACCCCGCCTTCGGGACCATGGTGGCGAAGGAGCTGGCGAAGGAGACCGGCCTGGGGTTCAGGGCCGCAAAGAACAAGTTCAGGGCGACGAGGCTCCTCACTGACGTCTCATCGCTGAGCGCCGCGATCAAGGGCGTGTCGACGGACCTCTACAGGCTGTGCCAGGACGTCCGACTGATGTTCTCGGGACCGCTGACGGGGCTGGGCGAAATCGACATCCCGTCCCAGGAGGAGGTGGCCGGAAGCAGCATAATGCCGGGGAAGACCAACCCCGTGACCGTCGAGAGCGCCCTCTTGGCATGCGCCGAGGTCGCCGGCCTGGACAGCGCGAACAGCATGGCCGCATCGCTGGGTGAGTTCGAGCTGACCATGGGGGTGCCGCTCATGGCGTACAACCTCGTGCTGCAGACGAAGCTCCTCTCTGAGGCGCTCAACAGAATGGCTTCGCTGGTTATCGACAGCATCGTCCCGGCGAAGGAGAAGATGAGGGCCTACGCCGAGAGCAGCCCGGCGCTGATCACCGTGATATCGCCTCGGATAGGCTACGACAAGGCGGCAGTCGTCGGCAAAAAGCTGGCGAAGGGGGTCCCGATAAGGTCGGCGCTGAAGGAACTCGGATTCGCCGACAAGGAGATCGAGAAGATACTCGACCTTGGCGCCCTCGTAAAACCCGGCATCCCCTCCAAGAAGCTCTAAGCGGTTTACACCCGAAAACCCGGAGTTTTCAGCGCCTGGCCTTGACGCCGATCTTCTCAATCAGCTTGCCGAGTTCGGAGTCGTCGGCGGCGTCCATCCTCAGATACCGGAGGATCTCGTCCTCGTCCATCCCAACTCTCCTGGCTTCGGCCACGGTGTACCTGTAGGCTTCGAGCTCGGTGGGCCGTTCGACGTACTCGAACGCCTGGTCGTAGAGCTCCCTCCCCTCCAGGAACTGGCGCACGTGCACGAGGACGTGGATCACGTCGAGGTAGATGAAATCGGACTTCGCGGTCCAGAGGTGCTTGTGCCCCACGCAGATGGTGCCCGTGTCCCTGTCGAGCCAGAGGCCCGATTCGCTCCCCTCCACCCGCAGCTTCAGGTGGCCGAGGACCTTGGACATCTCCACCTTCGAGCCGAAGACCTTGCGGAGCGACGGGGAGGAGTCTAGGCCGACGAAGACGTCGGAGAGCTTGTACTCGCCGACGCTGGCGCCTTTGTTCACCCTGAACCCCTTGACCCGCAATACGCTGGTCCGGGAAGCGGGTTCGCGTCAAAACCACCCAGCTCAAAAACACTTTACTTTATGTTCGCTCTTTGACACACAAGTGAGGCGAGACCCATGATAATCTCGGTGAGCGGCGTCAGGGGAATCCTCAACGTGGACATGACTCTGGCGGACGTAGCCAGGTTCGCCGACAATTTCGGGAGGGTCGCGAACGCCACGGAAGTCCTGCTCGCCCGGGACACGAGGAAGACGGGGCCGGTCATCAGCAGGGCGGTGGTGGGCGCGCTGGTCGGGCGGGGAATCAGCGTGGTCGACTTCGGGGTCATCTCGACTCCCGCGCTCTTCCGAGAGAGCCTCACAAGGGGGCGGCCTGCCGTGATGGTGACGGCGTCCCACAACGAACCCGAATACAATGGCCTGAAGTTCATCGTGGACGGCAAGGGGATTGACCGGAGTTCATTCGACCAGGTCGCAGGTCCCGCCCGGTGGGAGCTCTCGCCGCTTCGGCAGGGCTCGGTGAGAAGGTCCATGACGACAAGCTATGCCGACGATTTGGTGAAGAGGTTCGGCGAGGGTTCGTGCGATGGCGTCAAGGTTGCCCTCGACCTTGGAGGGGGCGCGGCGATAACTCACGCGGTTCCCCTGCTCCGGAGGCTCGGATGCCTGGTGACGTCCATGAACGACGCGCCCGGCGTGTTCAGTCGCAGGGTCGACCCGACGGCAGACGAGCTTGCCCTGCTGCGCAGGATGGTGAAGACGAAAGAGTGTGACGTTGGTCTGGCATTTGACTGCGACGGGGACAGGCTTGTAATCGTGGATGACGCGGGCAACAAGAGGACAGGGGACTACATGCTCACCCTGGCCCTGGCGCAGATTCTTGCTGAATCGAAGGAGAAGAGCGTAGTTGTCTCAGTCGACACTACTCAGGCGGTAGACATTGTGGCCGGAGAAGTCGGAGCGAAGGTCCTGAGGTCAAAGGTGGGGGAGGCGAACGTCGTGTCAAAGATGTTCGAGAACGGCGCCAGACTGGGAGGCGAAGGGAGCAGCGGAGGCCTGATAGACGGCTCCTTCAACTATTGCAGGGACTCCCTGCTGGCCGCACTTACGATCATCAGGGCTCTGAAGAGGAAGGGGAGGAAGGCCTACGGGGAGGTGAAGAGCTTCCAGCAACACCGGGTGGCGGTGGCGCTTCCGCAATCGAAGGCCCTCCGGGCGATCAAGGTCCTCGCAGAGAGGAGCAAGGGGGCGGACACGACCGACGGCGTGAAGATCTGGCTTTCGAAGCGGTCCTGGGTGCTGATCAGGGCTTCGGGGACGGAGGACGTCGTGAGGGTATCTGCCGAGGCAGAGACCGCCAGCAAGGCCTCGGATGCGACGCGCGCCTACTCGGCGAAGCTGAAGGAGTTGTGCAGGTAGGACGCCAAACGAGACAGAAGTCATCAGGACAATCCTGGCGGCATCAGAAGGGCTGCCGAGCGCGTACGCAAGAATCGGGGACGACGTCGCTGTGGTCCCGGCAGGGGGCGGGAAGCTGGTCGTCAAGGTGGACATGCTTGTCGAGGGGACGGACGTCCCGAAGGGGATGACGTACAGGCAGGCGGCCCGGAAGGCAGTCGCGATGTGCGTGAGCGATTTTGCTGCCAAGGGGGTAAGGCCCGACTCGTTCATGGTCTCCCTCGGGCTCCGCAGGGGGACTTCAAGTGCGGATGTAAAGGGGCTCGCCAGAGGCTTCAGGGACGCCGCAAGTGAGTGGGGGGTCAGGATGGTCGGCGGGGATACGAACGAGTCGAAAGAGCTTGTCATCGACTGCGCCATGCTCGGGTTCGCTGAAAGAGTGGTCGAGAGGGGCGGAGCTAGGCCCGGGGACATCCTCGTCGCGGCCGGGACGTTCGGCCTCCCGCCCGCCGGGCTGCGAATTCTAGGCGAACGAGCGCGCTCTTCGGCCGCTTTCCGGAGAAGGGCAGTGAAAAGCGTGCTCTACCCCAACCCATCCCTGGAGGTGGGCCTGGCGCTCGCCCCTCGACTGACGTCGAGCATGGATTCCAGCGACGGCCTGGCAAGGAGCATCCACACGCTGGCGGACATGAGCGGGGTCGGGTTCGAGCTGGATTCAGTCCCCGCCAGCCCGGGGGTCGGCGCCTTCGCCCGCGCCAACGACCTGGACTTCGAGCGCATGGTCTGGGCCGGAGGAGAGGAGTACGTGGTGGTCGGGACTCTGAAGAAGAGGGACCTGGCCCCCGCCGCGGTGGAGGTGCGGAAGGCCGGAGGGACCCTGTTGGCTATCGGGAGGGCCACGAGAAGCAGAGAGGTGGTCCTAAGGAGGAGCGGGCTCGACAAACCCATCCCCGACGAAGGATGGACCCACCTAGGCTGAAGCCGTCTTGACGACTTTCGAGAACTTCTTCAGCAGGGCGTCCGCCTTGTCCTGACCGTCCGACTCGGCGAAGATCCTGACCAGCGGCTCGGTGCCACTCGGCCTGACGAGTACCCATGAATGCTCGTCGGTCCAGACCTTGATGCCGTCGACCCTCTCGACGTTCCCCTTCGCCTGTTTCTCCACCGCCTTCATCACGGCGTCCACCTTCTTCCTGTCGACCTGCATCTTGGTCTTGGCCTGGTAGAAGGCCGCCACCGAGAACGAGAAGGCGCGGGAGAATGCGACCCCCTTCGCGGCCAGGCACTCGAGCATGAGGGCAGTCGCCATCCCGCCGTCTCTCACCGCAACGTGGGGAGGATAGATGCACCCCCCGTTCTCCTCGAACCCGAAGGTCGCCTTGCGCTCGAGGATCGTGCGGGACACGTCGACGCTCCCCACCCTGGTCCTGATCACCTTCGCGTTCCTCTTCTTGGCCAGGATCTCGATGGCCTGGCTTGAGCTCACCGAGGTGACGACCGTCGCGTCGGGCGTCCTTTCCAGCAGGTAGTCTGCTATCAGGCAGCCTGATTGGTCCCCCCACAGGACCCTTCCTTCCTCGTCGCAGAACAGGGCCCTGTCCCCGTCCCCGTCATAGGCGACCCCCAGGTCGGCGCCCACTGACTTCACCGCCAGGGCGAGGTCCTTCAGGTTGGTCTGGACCGGCTCCGGGCCCCTCCCCGGGAAGTCGCCGTCGACCACAGAGTTCAGGGTGACGAGCTTGCACCCCATGGCCTCGACGAGATACGGTGCTGCGACGCACTGAGCTCCGTTGCCCAGGTCAAGCACCACCGTGAACTTCCTTTCTGCGATCATCTTCACGTTCACCTTCGACAATATCCCGGTGATGTAGTTTCTGACCACCGAGCTCTCCTGCCTGGCCACTCCGACCGTCTTCCAGTCGGCCTTCCTCTGGGAGCCCTCGAAGAAGATCTTCTCTATCCTCTGCTCGTCGAGCCGGGGAACCTCGACTCCGTCTGGGCCGCACACCTTCAGGCCGTTGTACTCCGGCGGGTTGTGGGAGGCGGTCACCATGACCCCTCCCTTGGAGGCCGACTTCGCCGCATACTGGAGTGCTGGAGTGGGGACGAGCCCCGCCTCCGCGACGTCGCGCCCGGAGCTCATCAACCCAGCGACTGCGGCGTTGGCGATGGAGAGGCTGGATTTGCGGCCGTCCATGCCGAGGATGACCTCTCCAGCTCCGAAATAGGTCCCGATGGCCTCGCTCAGGCCTATGACGAAATCCAGGTCATGGGTGACGCCGGGGATGAACCTGACGCCGTTGGTCCCGAAGAGACGCTGCTGGGAAACCGCCAAGTGAGCATGTTTCAATTGAGACGAGTTAAAACCCTTGCGTGCGACTTCGGCTATGTTCCCGCAAAGGTTTATGTCGAATCCACTGACGGCAGCCCTTCGGGCCCGTAGCGCAGACCTGTCACGGGGCGGAATACGGATAGCGTGGCAGCCTTCTAAGCTGTAGTGAGCCCAGCTCGCAGAGGTCGTGGGTTCAAATCCCACCGGGCCCGCTCTGGTCTCTTGTCTCGTCCGAGCTCGACCCCGAAATTGGGGCGACCCGAATTGTCTCGGCCTAGGGGAACGCAGGCGCCTGCCCCCGGTCGGGAGCGGGATGCCCTCCGGCGGCGCTCGTCGGTGGGAACCTCTTCTGTAAGAACGAAATGGTCGGATAGACGATGTCCATCAGGTTCTTGGTAGACGTCAGAAGGTGTCCCATGTCAGGGATGGCATGCAGTTCGAACGTCCCGCCCTGGTTCAGTAGCTCCATGGCATAGGCGAGGACCGGCTTCATGGGGGTCCTCGAGTCGTTTACGGAGCTCAGGATGCACAGGGGCCTCTTCACGTTCTTCACATAGGTAGCCGG
>DATFYP010000080.1:0-5689 GCA_035314985.1 Nitrososphaerales archaeon | reverse complement strand
GGAGTTCGTGGCCGCGTTCGACGTCTCCGCCAGGAAAGTCGGGAAAGACCTCTCGCAGGCCATCCTGCAAGCCCCCAACAACACGGTGAAGATCTTCGACGTCCCCAGCATGGGCGTCTCGGTGAAAAAGGGCCCCCTCCTTGACGGCCTCGGCAAATACCTGAAGGACGTGGTGCCCGTCTCCTCTCAGAAGGAGGTTGACGTCGTGGAGGAGCTGGAGAGGACCGGGGCAGAGATCCTGGTCAACTACCTGCCGGTGGGGAGCACGAACGCCTCCCACACCTACGCTGAGGCGGCGATCGAAGCCGGAGCCGCGTTCATCAACGCCATACCCGTCTTCATAGCTTCCGACTCGGTGTGGGCAGCGAGGTTCGCAAAAGCCAAGCTGCCGTGCGCCGGGGACGACGTAATGAGCCAGGTTGGCGCCACGGTGCTCCACAAGACCCTCGTGAAGATGGCGATAGACAGGGGGGTCAAGGTCGACGAGACCTACCAGCTCAACATCGGCGGGGACACCGACTTCCTCAACATGCTGGAAGAAAGCAGGCTCAAGGACAAGAGGGAGAGCAAGACGAGCGCCGTCAGGGCAATGTCGCCCTACGAGGTCCCGACCCGGATCGGCCCCAGCGACTACGTCCCGTTCCTTGAGAACGACAAGGTCTGCTACATCTGGCTGAAGGGGAAGTACTTCGGTGGGACGGTCGTCAAGATGGACGTCAAGCTGCGCGTGATCGACGCCTACGACAGCGGAGGAGTGATGGTCGACGCCATCAGGGGGACCCGCATAGCCCTCGACAGGGGCGTCTCGGGGCAGCTGACTAGCCTCTCCGCCTTCTGTTTCAAGCACCCCCCGACTCAGATGCCGTATCCGGAGGCGAAGGCGGCCTTCGAGGCGTTTACTGCGGGGAAACGGGAGCGGTAGCCGACAGCTTCCTTCTGACGTAGAAAGCGGTAGCCAGCACGCCGATGAGAACCACGACTGACGGCAGCGTGTACCTTGTGAAGACGTCCTCTCCGACGACGATCGCCTTGCTGGGAACCGGGCTTCTGACAGTCGCGCCTGCGTAGGTGAAGGTGAGGTTCCCCGCCGAGGTCAGGAGGGAGACCCCGGAGCTGGCCTGGGCCGTCGCGTTCGCAACATAAGTCTGCAGAGGCCCGAGCTGCGCCACGGACAGGGTCAGGCTCCCCCCCTTGTAGACCGCGTTCTGCAGATTGCTCAGAGTCATGGTCGACGGGACCGGGAGCGAGAACGTGACGTTGGAGACCTGCGCTCCCGATGGGTTGTGAATCGAGACGCCGATGGAGAACGGCCTTCCTTCAGTCGGACTGGAAGGGAAAGCGGCTATCGAAACGGTGAGGGGCTTGAAGACGGTCGCAGAGGGACCGGGCTGGCTGAGGGTGTACAGGAATCCTCCGAAGTACATGCTCGCCTTTGTCGGAGCCGAAGTGGCGTTGCCGTAGGAGTTGATTGCGGTCACCGTGTAGGAGACGTTCAGGTCCCCCCCGATTCCGATTGACGGGGCGTACTTCAGCGGGAGTGGGGAGAACGTGGCGATGCCGTCGAAGTTGTCTGCGAACGACTGGAGGGTGGCGTTGTAGACTGTGAAGGGGCCGTGGTTGACGGCATCCAGCCTTACCGCCGAACTCATCCCCGCGAAGAAGGAGGGCGGGGAGAAGTGCTTCGCAAGGACGACTCCTGAAGGTGCGGCGATCCCGTTGGAGGCACCGGATAGGGAGAGGCCCGCCGTTTGCGCCTGGAAGGTGAACGGGGCAAAGAGATAGTTCAGATGCGAGGAGAGGTCGAATTCCATCGAGGCATGCCAGTTCCCAGAGACGAGCAGCGTCGGCGGCGAGAGGGTGACCCGGCCTCCGGAGCACGAGACACCCGAGCCCTTTGCCGTACCGCATGCCAGGCCCGGAGGGAGGGCCCCCGAGGCCGTGAAACCGGTGAGATTGGCTGGACCCCCGTTCGCAGCGGCAAAAGCCAGGGTCAGGTTGGTCAGGCCCGAAGCGAGGGGAGAGACTGAGGCGCTGAGCGTCAGTGTGGGCAGTCCCAGGCTCATGGCAGCGTGAGTGAACTGGACAGGGATGCTGTTGGTGACCGCCGTGACGTTCTGCCCCGACGGCGTGGAGTAGGAGACCGTGTAGGCCGTCGGCGAGATGCCCCCCGTGAGGCCGCGCGAGGTGATGGAGACCGGAACGGTGATGGAGCTTCCCGCGGAGAGCCCTCCTTCCTGCTGGTCGGCGACTACGGCCGACGAAGCCGTGAGGGTCCCGACATTCTTCACGGTGACATTGAAGAGCTGCGTCGAGCCCACGGGGCCCTCGGAGTTCTTCGCGGGGGTCAGGAAGGCGTAGAGCACAGGGTTGTCAGCGCCGAGCGATAGCGCTACCGGGTTGCTGCTGGCGGTCCCATTGAACTCCATCGAGCCGACGTCGTAGGTGTAGGCGACTGAAGCGGGCGGCACCGTCACCTGCTGAGTACTGTCGCCAGTATACTCGAGCACATACGTGGGGCTCACCGAGAGGCCAGTCGCGACCCTCTCGGGTGGCACCGTCGAGTTGCCCTTGACGAGCCTGAAGAACCCATAGGACTTCCACCAGTCATCGGAGAACCCGGCCGTCTTGATGGCAGACGTCCCGGACGGGTTGCTCAAGGAAATGGTGACGGAAACGTTCTGGTCGTGCATCAGGACCCCCCGGTCGACGACCCTCCTGGCCTGGAGCAGCTCGGGCGTCTGGTCGACCGTGACGTTAAGGCCGTATACCTTTTGAAGACGAGATAGGCTCAGCTCGTACGCTCCCGATCCCTTGGAAGTCGTCAGGACCGCAGCCTTGTCGCTGGAGTTTACGGAGCCGTCCATGAACCTGACATAGATGACCGACGAGGAGCTAGTGTTGGACGCTCCCAGAGAGGTCACCGTGGCCCCGAAGTAGGTTAGGATAGTGGGCTGGGAGGCGGTCGTGAGGGCCTTGCCGGCGATCGACCCCACAGTCAGGTTGTGGGCGAACCAGGAACCCTCCCTGATGCCCTGCAGGCTGGCAATCGGCGACTGAAGGGTTGTGAAGGCCGATGCGCTGAAGGCCGAGGCGAATCCCCCCTCCCGGGCAGGGACGAGCTGGAGCAGGGTGGATGGCACGATGTCTGCAAACGAAAGGGGGGTGTAGAACCTGTAGACCCCGCTCGAGTTGGAATAGGAAGCGAATGAAGCGAGAATGTACGAGTCGAGCGAAGAAGCCGCGGAGAGCGCTGTCGAGTACGAGTCAGCGCCGACGGTGAGGAAGGCGCCCTGAGGGGGCACGAACGGGACTGGGATCAGATTGTAACCGTTGGGCCCGAAGACCTGGAAGTCCGACGACCACGAAGTGGTCTTCAGCATCGTGAGATTGTACCAGCTCACTCCCGCGTCTCCCTCGACGGCCGCGATGCTTGGGGACGTGGCGTTCACCCCGTCGAAACTCATGAACCAAAGCGCGTTCGTCCCGGCGACGTAGGCGGTGATCTTCTCGGAATAGGCCTGAGAGGCGCTGACACGCTGGGCGGGGACAAGAGAAAGCGTAAGCAAGGTGAGCACTAGGAAGGCCAGGGCGGCGGAACGCTTCAATCGAGACTCCGAAGGCCGACGGATTTAGCCTATTAAACTGTGGCGCCGGAGATTACCTTTTTCGTGGTGAGTCTTCTGACGGGTCGTCGACCCCGCGCTCGTTGAGGCAAAAGACGGCGTCCCTCTCTGGGTGATAGGGGCTGTCCACCATCCTCGCAATCCTGTTCTTGGCCGCCTTCCTAAGGTAGATTCTGTAGGTGCTCGTGTGGGCGACCACGTTCCCGCCCGTGGGCCTTGTAGGGTCCCCGAAGAAGCTGTCCGGCGCCGCCTGAACCTGATTCGTCAACACCACCGCCAGGTTGTAGATCTCGGCCGTCCTCAGCAGCTGGTGCATGAATCGGTTCAAGCGCTGCTGCCTCTCGGCGAGGGTCGCCCGCCCAAGAAACTCAGCCCGGTAGTGGGCCACGGCGCTGTCTAGGATCACGAGCTTGACCTTGTTCGCCTCGATTACCTTCCCCAGATCCTTCACGATAAGCTCCTGGTGGGCGCTGTTGTAGGCCCTTGCGACCGTGATCCTCTTCAGGACTTCCTCGGAATCGAGCTTCCTGGCTTCGGCGATTTCGGCAATCCTCTCCGGCCTGAAGGTCCCTTCAGTGTCGATGTAGATCGACCCCGCCTCCAACCCTCCCTGGGCTTTCGTCGTCTGGGCCATCACGCAGAGGGTGTGACAGATCTGGCTCTTGCCGCTCCCGAACTCCCCGTAGAACTCAGTCAGTGCCCAGGTCTCTATCCCTCCCCCCAGCAGGTCGTCAAGGTTCTTAGAACCGGTCGAGACCCTGTCGATCGCCTTCCTCTTCACGAGGAGGTCGGCCGCGTTGATGAAGTCAGGCTCGAGCCTGTTCAACTCCACGAGCTTCTTCCTGGCCTTGTTGTTCAGATCCACTGCCTTCGTCACGTCGATGTCCACCGCGTCAGCTATGTCCATGGGGCCCGCGGTCGCGAGGTCGAGCACGTTGTGGATCCCCGCGTCGATGAGCTTCTGCTTGGTGGCCGGCCCCACCCCTGGCAGCGAGTCTAGCTCCAGGTCCTCTTCAGTTTCAGGCATCGGGCCCGACGACCGTTCTCTGCTAAATAAGCATGACCTAGGGAGAGAGTCGTGAAACTGTTCGGGGGAAGAGGCTGGCCGACCTGATGTGCTTGAGTCCCGCTATCCATCTGGTCGTCCTCTCGACTCCGATTCCGAACCCTGAATGCGGGGGCATTCCGAACTTCCTGAGCTCAAGGTACCATGAGAACGCTTCCGCGGGGAGTTCCTGGCTCGCTATCCGTTCCATCAGCTGGGACTGGTCGTGGATCCTCTGGCCGCTAGTCGCGAGCTCCCCGATCCCTTCGGGGGCCATCAGGTCCGCCGACTTCGTGACGTTCGGCCGGTCCGGATAGGTCATGTGGTAGAAGCTCCTGGCGGATAGCGGGTAGTCGGTGACGAAGAAGGGGGTGTCCTGGCTCTTGCTGATCACCCTCTCCGCTTCTGCGCCTATGTCGTCCCCCCATTCGAACGGGTGGCCGCCCCGCGTCGCCACCTCCCTGGCCTCGTCGTAGGTCATCCTCGGCAGGGGTAGGGCGACTTCCTTCAGCGTCCGGCCGAGCGTCTTCAGGTCCGCCTGCCTGTTGTCGAGGACCCGCTTCACCATCGATGCGAGCAGCCCCTCCACGAGGCCCAGGTTCGCCTCCTGGTCCGCGAAAGCCTGCTCGGCTTCTATCATCCAGAACTCTGTCAGGTGCTTGTTCGTCTTCGACTTCTCCGCCCTGAAGGCGGGCTGGTAGATCCAGACCTTCTGCAGGGCCGGCAGGGCGGCCTCCTCGTAGAACTGGGCGCTCTGGCTCAGGTAGGCCTTCCTACCGAAGTAGTCCACGGGGAAGAGGGTAGACCCTCCCTCGACCGCGGCCTGGACGAAGGTTGGGCCGCTGATGAGGGTGAACCCTTTCTCCCTGAAGTAGTCGAAGGCGGCGCCCACGACCTCGGTCCTGATCCTCATCGTCGCTATCGCCTTCGGCCCCCTGATGCTGAGGTGCCGCCTGTCGAAAAGGTAGGAAGCCGACTTCACTGCCGTCTTCGTTATCGGCCAGCTGTCAGACTTTGCGAC
>DATFYP010000079.1:0-2797 GCA_035314985.1 Nitrososphaerales archaeon | reverse complement strand
ATGTGGGCACCACATTCTTGGCCGGGACCTACAACCTGATTCTGGGCGGAGCCTGGGGTATCCCAAGCATCGAGGCAGACTTCCAGGTGCCCTGGGCGGTCTGGGTGGGTCTCGCAGTATTGGTGTTTGGGGTCATCGCATATCTGGGGCTAAGGACAGAGGCCAAGTCCGGCCAGAGCGTACTGTCGGTCTTGGCAGGCGGGGCCGCGATGGTCTCTGGATACTACATCTACGAGTCGACGATTCTCAGACTTATCGCTCCGGTTTCTGTGGTTGCTACCCTCGCCCCAGCCGCCGAAGTTCCTTTCAATGTCGCGCAGGCTTTGGTGGGGCTGCTGGTGGCGGTGCCTCTCGTGAGAAGCATCAAGAGGATTGTTGGCAGCGCTCCTGCGGCAGCCCTGGGACAGAATCCAGCGAACCCTCAATCGACCTGAGCGGTGCTCGGGAGGGGGCGAAGGTTCGCTATGGCGCGGTCAGGTGCAGGTATGAGCCCACAAGGCTCCCGAAGACGTAGAGCACGACGGTGGCAGCAAGAAGTATCGCAAGAATCTCTACGAAGTCCCGTGTGAAAGGCTTGTTCTGGATGACGGTGCTGTAGTATGTTGTGAGGGCGAGCTGCACAATGGCGACTGCCAATGACGCCCCGAGGGCATAGACCATACTGCCCGTGAGGAAGTACGGCGTTGCCAAGAACACGGCGCTAACGAAGTAGGAGACCCCAGTGTAAACTGCCGCTATACGGGCTGAACCGGAGAACCCCTGCTTCGCTTGGGCGAAAGCTGCAGAGGCCATCGCGATGGACGCGGCCCCACCGGCCACAACACCAGCCAGCCCCGCAATCTCGGTCCTGGAATAGAGGCCCAACGACCCAGCGTGTATGCCGCTGATTTCCACCAGCGAGTCAGCGAGGCCCAGTACTATGAACGCGATGTAGCGGACCGCCGAGCTTTCGATCTTCTGAGCGAACTCGTTTTCGTGCTGCTTTTCATCCTCCACCATCTTGTCGAAGTCGGCCTTGTCCGACTCGGGAATGAATTGGGCGAGACCTTGGTACTCCTTCACGACAGATGCTTCGTGTCTGTCTAGATACCGGGATGCAAATGTGAGGCCGAAGATCCGTCGGAGGAGCAAGATCCAGTAGAGCTTCACTTTGCCGAGCCTTGGCTTCTCGTCCGGGGCGAATCTCTTCCAGAACTCGTAGTGGCCGTATTCGGTCTTTGAGAGCGTCATCAGAACACCTGCGAAGGGGCTGTCCTTGTTCACCGTCTTGGAGAGCCTTTCGTAGAGCATGGAGTCCGTGTACTCGTGAGACATCCTTACCCTTGCAACGTTCGAAAGGTTGGAGTCGACGGGAGGCAATGCCAATTCGCTTCGACCCGAGGGACGTATTTGAACTCTGACTTGGGTTGTTCCCCTATTCTAGGAAGAATGAGGGTTTGTTCGGGAGTGCGTTCTTCGCCTTGTTGGCTGGATCATGTATGCCCTTGGCGCCAGCCTTCTGGACGGCGACCTTGACCCCGAGTTCCCTGGACATGAAACCTTCGGCCTCGGACAGGGCCTTGAACTCATCGAAACCCCTGTTGGCCGTCAGCATCTTCATGATATCCTCGCCCAGCTCGTAGGCCAGCTTGAAGACGCGATCAGGCTGGATCTTGAGGGCCGAGTACTTCTTGATGACTTGGCCGACGTTCTGCCCTCCCTGCTTCGCCTGGACCATCTCGAAGAAGTATGCTTTGGCCTCGTCGGACGCAACGTAGACATTGAGCTTTGCGCGGCTGCCCTTGACTACCTTCAGGATGTTCCGGGCGTCTTCGATTACCCGCTCGACGGTGGTCTCAGCCAGCTCGGCCTTCTCGTCGATGGGGAAGTCCTTGGGCGAGGGCCAGTCGGCCTGGGCGATGAGACCCTTCCCGCCGAGCTCATGGTTCAGGTCCTCGGCCATGAAGGGGGTGAAGGGAGCCATCATCCTGTTCCATGCGCCGAACACGTCAACGAGGGTCTCCTTCCTCGGACTCTTCACCCTCCGAAGGTAGTACCGTATATCGTTCCAGGTGTCGAGGAAGGCCGTTGCCGATGCCCTCCTGATCTTCAGCTGGTCCATGGCAGAAGTCTCGGCGAGGATCCTTCTGTGGACTGTGGACACCAGCCAGGCGTCGAGGGTCTCGGGGGGTCTGTTCACCGCCGACTTCAGATTCTTCTTCACGAAGGGGATCACCGCGTCTATCTTCGAAGCGGCGTCTTCGGCCCCTTTTCGCCTCCAGTCGGCGTCGTCCATCCCGTCGGCGATGAGCGCGGCAGAAAGCCTGAGGGCGTCGGCACCGTAGGTCTCCAGGGCGGACTGCCAGGTGACGAGGATGCCCTTGGTCTTGCTCATCTTCTGCCCGTCTATGGTGATCAGCCCGTTGATTCCGAACCCCTTCGGCCACATCTTCTCCGGGAACATGGCGGCGTGGTGGAAGGCGCAGAAAGTGAGGTGGTTGGGGATGAGCTCCTTCGCCGAGTTCCTCAGGTCCATTGGGTACCAGTAGGCGAACTCGGCGTGCAGTTCCTTCAGGGTCTTCTCGGTCGTCTTCACGCGCTTTGCGAGGCTGGCCGGGTTCCCTTTCCCGTAGAATACGTAGTCGAGGACGGCCGGGGTGAGGCTGTCGGCGGAGATCTTCTCCTGGTTGACGAACTTGCTTATGGTGTAGAATGCCATGTAGATCGTGGAATCGCTCAGGGTCTCGACGATCCACTCCTTGTCCCAGGGGAGCTTCGTCCCCATGCCGGAGCGCCTGGCGCAAGGCCAGTCGTTGAG
>DATFYP010000078.1:0-5293 GCA_035314985.1 Nitrososphaerales archaeon | reverse complement strand
ATCTTGAGGAACTCGCCGTCCTTCAGGGTTGAGCCGTGGTACCCCTTGTGCCCGGCAGGGTCGGAACCGATGAGCACCGATGGACAGTGGTCCTCTGCCCATGCGGGTTGCAGACCCATCTCGCGGACCTTCTCTGCCATGAAGTTGTGGATTTGAGCGTCCGTCCTCCCGGGCCTGATCGCTTCACGCTCCGTTGCTCTGTAGATCTTTTCGCAGAGCACCACGGACCTGCGGAGGAACTCCACTTCTCCAGGGACCAGGACCGTCTTCAGGGCGACTACAAGGTCCTCGGAAGGGACGAGCTCCGCCGTGCGCCCCTTCAAGGCTCTGTGGATGTAAGCGCTCATCCCTGTCGAGAGGCCGTCCGCAGCACCGAAGTCGTAGCTGCGGTTCAGGGCGATTCTCCCGGGCTTCCGCTTCGCGACCAGCTCCTTCAGCTTTGGCGCGACCCCCTCCGTGCCGTAGCCGTACACCGAATCGTAGAATCCCCGCTCCTTCACTGCCTCAACCTCGAGGCTCCCCACAATGGCAGTCCTGCTGCCGTCGGCCCCTATCAGGGCGGCCGACCGCCAAGTGAGGTTCCCGAACATAAGGTCCTCGGATATGGGGTCTTGATTTCCCTCCCGTGTGAACGTAATCCAGAGGTCGATTCCATGCTCCTTCATCGCGGACGTGACGAGTCTCATCTTGGCAGGGAGGAACTTCGGATTCAGCGGAAGGCTTTCGACGACCACGGTGGGGGACAGGTCTGGCAGTGAGTTATTCCTTTATGAGAGCAAGGAACTGCACCGCCGGAGCATGACGCGGGCGCTCGACCCCGCGGAGGCCGCATTCTTCGCCAGCCTGCAGGGGATTCTCTACCGGAGGAAAGTCGCGTTCCCCAGAACTCTGTCGAGGATCTGTGCCGTAGACGCCGCTTACAGCGGCGACCGGATCGTCGCGGTGGCATCGCTCTTCAGGGACGGGAGGCATGAGGAGACGAGTTCCTACGTCGGAAGCTGCAGCCTCCCCTACGTCAGCGGCCTGTTCTTCCTGCGCGAGGGCCCCTTCGTTGCGGAGGCAGTGAAGGGGCTGGAATCCCGCCCCCAGCTGGTCTGCTTCGATGCCCACGGAGCGGCGCATCCTCGTTCGGCCGGGATGGCTACGGTGTGCGGCATGGCCCTCGGCATCCCGAGCCTCGGGGTGGCGAAGTCGCTCTTGGTGGGGACGGTTGCCTCGGTCGGGCCCGGATTCGGAAGAATCATTCACGATGGAAGGGCTGTAGGTTTCTGCACCGGCACGGGGAGGGCCACCAGATACTGGAGCCCCGGCTTCTCGATTAGCCTCGGGCGGCTGGAGTCGGTGATACGAGGGTACGCGCCAGTCTGCCTGCGCGCCATGTCAGACTCGGACAGGGCCTCAAGAGAGGAGGTCGGGGTCGAGGCGACCTCTCAGCCGTAGGCCGGGTACCTGATTCTGAGGAATCGGCGCATCTCTGAGGTAAGTCTGTCGTCGAGTTCCCTCTGGCCCTCTGAGAGGCCGAGCATCCCTGGACCGGTCAGGATGAAGGGCCCCTGCGCGTAGCTGCTCCCCTCCTTCGGCACAACGGTCTCGGACCTGAGTATGGAGAGCAGGCTGGCACTCCTCTCGGGCTCCTGAATGCCGCCCTCTCTCCCGAGCAACTCTAGAAGCAGAGCGGAGGGGAGCTTCCTGAACCCGTACGGGAACGCGCTCGCCGGCCTTCTCGGAGCCACATCGGCCTGCGCGCCGAGGACAGTCGGAAGGGGCTTGAACAGCGAGTCTATCTTGAGCATCCATGTCGACTCTGGTCCCGAGACGAGCGCATCAACGAACCCCGAGCTGGGGGAGTGCGACATGACGAAGTCCCATCCGTTCGGGTTCCTGGCGTAGCTTTCGAGCATTCGCCTGCGCAGTCCCTCCCCCTCGAAGAGCTCCATCCTTTCCGAAGAGCTCCCGAGCGGTAATAAGACCTTGCGCTTCGTGGGCCCGTTGGTCTAGCCGTGCGACGTGCCGCTGCCCTGACTCGCCCGCCCTTCCTTTGCCTCGAGCAGCTCGTGCATCCAGCGGAGCATGGTCTCCTGGTGGCCGATGGCGAGCTCGACGTTCATGCCTGACCCCGCGTGACCCGTCTCGAACCAGACCACCTTCACGTCCTTTCCCAGGGACTTGGCCTTCGCCTCGTAGAGGTCGACCTGGCGCGGGGGGTCCCGCACGTCGTTCCTCCCCTGTATTATGATGAGGGGGGCCGCCAGCCTCTCCAGGTAGTTGATGGGGGAGGCCCGCCTGTACTCCTCCAGCTTCTCGGCGGGGGTGCCCCCGTGAAGCGCGACGTCGTACCCCTTCATTGCGTCAGGCTCGTCTTCGTATTCAGTGACCCAGTCGGCCACCACGACCCCTCCCATCCCCCCAGCCCAGAGTTCGGGGCGCATTCCCATTGCGTGAAGGGTGAGGTATCCGCCGTAGGACCAGCCGGTCAGGAAGACTTCTTCAGGTCTGGCGATGCCTTGCCGGATGAGCCACTCCCGCCCGGCCACCATGTCCTCGACCTCCCAGTGCCCCACGTCTCCGATGATCTTCTTTTCGAACTCCTTCCCGAAGGTCGTTGAGCCCCTGTAGTTGACGCTGGCGTAGGCGAAGCCGTGGTCGAGCCAAACCTGGCTCCTCGGCGCAAACGCGTTGAACTGGGCCGCGGTGGGGCCGCCGTGGGTTTCTAGGATGGTGGCAAAGGGCCCTTCCCCCTCCGGGGTAGCGTACCAGCACTGGACCTCCTGGCCGTCGGACGACGTGAAGGACGCGCTCCGCCACGGCCGGGACTTCGGTACGTCCTCGGGTGCGAGGTAGCGCTTCGGAGGCGCGGAAGGGTTCCGCGGGTTCAGCTCCAGCAGCTGGGTAGGGTTCGCCGAGTCCTGCCAGGCCACGAGAAGGGAGTCCTTCGACCTGAAGCAGGCGCTGGCGATCGTCCCCTCGGGGTGAGCGACCTTCGTGAGCCCCGGGGCCGCGATGTCGTAGAGCCAGAGTCTGGTGGTGGCCCTGTCGGTCTGGCAGAGAAGGACTGTCTTAGCGTCCGGAGACCAGCCCATCCCGGCGACGTCCCCCTCGAGGCCGCCGACCTCCAAGTCTGTCCTCGTCCCCCTGGCTGCGTCCCACAGAAGCGGGCGCATCGCGCCGCTCCTGTTGCTGGCGGCCAGTAGCCGCTGGTCGCCCGCGAGCGGCGAGAACTCCGAAGGCTCGATCCTGCTCGACTCGTCGGCGAGCTCCGCGAGCTTCTTGCCGTCACGGGTGTCGAACGAAATCAGCGTGAAGTCAAGCCCGCCGAACCTGTCAGTGGACGCGACTACGGACACCCTTCCATCATTCGAGAAGACCGGGCCGAAGGCTGTCTTCTTGCTCCTGTTGATTGCGCGCGGCTCGGACGTCGAGTCTCCGGTCAGGTCCAGGACGTAGGTGTCGAACCCTTCCGGGCCGGGGACGGTGATTCCCATGTGGGAGCTGGTGCCGTCCACGAAGGGATCCACCAAGGTGTACTCCGGCATCCCAGGCGTCATGTCCTGGGGTTCGCTCCCTCCGCCGAAGGGGACGCGGACAACGTGGCCTGTCTCGTTTCCCTTCTTGTCGTCCATGTAGTAGATGTGCCCGCCGTCAGGGGAAATCATGCCGTAAATCGTCCCAGAAGGCCTGCTGGTCGCCTGCCTGAGCGAGTCGGTACCCAGGTCGTAGGCGTACAGCTCATAGGTTCCCGACCTGTTGCTGGCTACGAGCACGTGCTCCGGATTCCCCCGCGCGAGCTCGACGTAGATCCGCGGAAGCCGGAACCTCCGCTTCCAAGGAGCGTCCTCCTGAAGTAGCGGCTTGATCAGCTTGAGGCCCTCCTCCTCGCGACATCCCTCAAATCCGACTTCAATGGCCGTTCCACAAGGACGAAGGACTCGCCCTCCTCCAGCCTCCTGGGGAGGCTGCGTCTCTGGTGACTCTCCTCGCTCGTAGTCGACTTGAGGTCGTCTTCCGTATTTAGAGGTGAATCCCAGATGGGATCGGTTTTTGACACGGGAGCGGCGAAAGCCGGGGACACTGGCATTCCTCTTCTGGCCGTGGACGCGAAACGCAGGCTTATATCACATCATGAGAGAGTCGCATCCGGTTCGGCGCCAAGTTGGCCAAGACCACGGGAACCAGCCTGCGGCCGGAGGAGGGGAAGGAGAAGGTGGACCTCATCAGGCAGACGCAGTCGATATGCCCGCAGTGCAACAGGCTTCTACCCGCCCTCGTCTTCAAGCGGGACGACAGGGTCTTCATCAGCAAAGAGTGCCCTGAGCACGGAGTGACGGAGGAGCTCTATTTCGGCTCGTATGAGACATACGTCCGGTTCTCAAGATACTGGAAGGACGGGAAGGGCGTCCTCCCGGCGAACGTCCCTCTGGATTCAAGCTCGTGCCCGGCAAACTGCGGGCTCTGCCCCGACCACCTCTCTCACACGGGCCTTTCGAACATAGACGTGACGAACAGGTGCGACCTCTCCTGCTGGTACTGCTTCTTCTACGTGAGAAAGGGGCTGGAGGGGGCCTACGTATACGAGCCCTCTTTGGACCAGATTAGGGAGATGGCCCGCTCCCTGAAGGCGGAGCGGCCGGTGGCGGGGAACTCCGTCCAGATCACGGGGGGAGAGCCGACCCTGCGCGCGGACCTGGCGCAGATTGTAAGGATTCTGAAGGAGGAGGGGGTCGACCACGTGCAGCTGAACACGAACGGAATCAACCTGGCCCTGGACCCGGGGCTGGCCATGCGTCTGAGAGAGGCGGGGGTTTCGAACCTCTACATGAGCTTCGACGGGGTCACCCCGAAGACCAACCCAAAGAACCACTGGGAGGTACCACACGCGCTCGAGTCCTGCAGGAAGGCCGGGATGGGGGTCGTACTCGTCCCGACGGTGATGAAGTCTGTCAACGACCACGAGCTCGGCGACATCATCCGCTTCGGGCAGAGGAACATCGACGTGGTGCGGGCGGTCAATTTCCAGCCGGTTTCCCTGACGGGGAGGTTGACGAACACGGAGCGGAGGAGCCTGAGAATCACCATCCCCGACTGCCTCGAGAGGATCGAGGAGCAGACCGGGGGAGTGATCAGGACGGAGCACTGGTTCCCGGTGCCCAGCTGCTCGCCGCTGACGAACTTCGTCGAAGCCTTCACGAGCAGGGCCCAGTACGAGCTCTCGGTGCACTTCGTCTGCGGAGCCGCAACCTACGTGTTCAGCGACTTGGAAAGGCAGAGGATGGTGCCCCTCCCGGAGTTCGTAGAC
>DATFYP010000077.1:0-17099 GCA_035314985.1 Nitrososphaerales archaeon | reverse complement strand
TCCGCCGTGTCGCCGCTCTTGGGGACGACCCCAGCCCGGTACTTCTCGCCGTGGGACCTGTCGCTCCTGAGCTTTCCAGCGACGGAAATCTCGACCCCCGAGGCGCCGGCGTTCATTATGTTGTTGACCGACCACATCGCGGCCCTCCTGAAGGCTGTCCCGCGCGAGACGATCTGGGCAATCCTGCCGGCCATGATCCTCGCGTTCAGCTCCGGGTTCTCGACTTCAGTCACGGCGATCTGAGGGTTGGGGAAGTTGAACTTGGCAGCCACCTTGTCGGTGAGCTCCTTTATTCCGGTTCCTCTGCGTCCGATGGCAAGGCCTGGCCTCGCGACGTAGACCTTCAAGGTGGTCCCGACCGGGGACTTCTGCACCTCCAGCCCGCCGTATCCCGCGTCGACCAGCGCCTTCTCAAAGAACTCGTCGAGCTCGGCGAACGACCTGCTGGTGAGAAGAATGGATTTCACGGAACTCAGCTGCCTGGTCGACATCTCTTACTCTTCCTTGCCCACGAGCTCGATGTGCACGCGCTGGTGAAAGTTCGGCGAGCTTCTGCCCATTGCCCTCTGGATGTAGTCCTTGACGGTCTTTCCTGCGAAGGCGGACGCATGGATGATTCTGACCCGCTCTGGGTCGAGGCCTTTGAACTCGGAGTTCCCCTGGAGGTTCCTGAGGACGTCGATGAAGGCTTCGGCCGTCTTCACAGGGTAGGAGCCGGTGGGGAAGCCCTGTAACTCGCTTCGATGGCCGACCTTCAGCTTGTGTCGCCTGAATGCGATGGCCATCTTCTTCTCAGCGACGAGCTCGAGGAACTCGATGGCCTTCGTGAGGGTCATCCCTTTCACGGCTAGCGCGACTTCTCGGGCTGCCTTCGGGGATACGTTTACCTCTCTCCCGCTAGCCCTGACGTGTACCGCTGGGTCGAAACCCTCGAAACTGTAACCGTAGTGAGGCACTTTACCCCTCTCGTAACCCTTTGGCGATTCGTGATGCCATTATAAACGTGTCCATAGTCGGCGGTCGTTTCATGGGCATTGCAGTTATCCAGGGGAAGGATTTGGTCCGAATCGTCGGTGTGGACCAAGCGCCCTCTGGCGCATCTATCCATGGTAGGGACAGCGTCCCCGTGCCTGAGAGTGGAGTTCCATAGAAAAGAATCGCTCGTGGCCGCTGGTGCGATTCTCACACTAGTCGAAACCGAAGACGCGCTGTAAGTACTTGCTCCTATTGTTGAGAACATCAGGAAAGCGCGGAATGAGTTGGACCTCGACTCCCTAAACTAGCACGAAGCGGTGCATGTGGTCGTTGTGGTAGTGACGGAGATGTCGGTCTCGGTGGTCGTCGTCGAAGTCGTGACCGTCGCGGTCGTAGTGGATGTCTCGGTCGGTGGCGTGCTCTGAGTCGTCGTTGTTGTGGTCGTGCTGGTGGTGCTCGCGAATGTAGACGTTGTCGTCGTGCTGACAGTCGTTGAAGTGGTCGTGGAGCTTGTGACCGTGTATGTCGTCATGGTAGTGGTGGTAGTCGGGGGCTGAGTGGTGGTCGAAGTGAGGGTCGTCGTAGCGGTGGCCGTCAACGACCGAGTCGTGGTCTGCGTCGTTGTAGTAGTCGTCTTCGCGATGGTGAGTACCGAGATTGTCGTTGACGTCTGACCGTAGGAAGTGATGGTTGCGGTCTGTGTGCGAGTAATGGTCGTCTGCGCAATTATGTTCGTCTGAGTCGTGGTCTGGGTGGCGGTGGTCGTCGTCTGGGCGATGGTGGTCGTCTTGCTGCTTGTTTGAGTCAGGGTCGTAGTCACCAACGCGACCGTCGTAACCTTGACGGTGGTTTGAGTCTGGGTCGTGGTCACCAGGGCGAAGGTCATCGTAGTGGTAGTTGTCGCCGTCTGCGTCGTGGTGGCCAGGCCGACGGTGACCGTCTGGGTCGTAGTAGCGGTCTGGGTCGTGGTCGCCTCAGTCAGGGTGGAGGTCTGGGTGGATGACACCGTCTGAATCGCAGACTGGGTGACGGTCGTCGGCTGGACGGTTGCTTGGGTCTGCGTGACGGTTTGCGTCCGAGTGGCGGTGTGGGTCGCGGTCGCAGATTCCGTGGTGGTCTCCGCCTGGATGGTGGTCCGGGTGACTGTCGTGGGCATCCTCTCGGTCACCGTGGTCGTGAGGGTAGCAGTGGAAGTCTGAGTGTGGACTGCAGGTCTCGTCAAGAAGGCCGACGCGAAGTAGAAGCCAGCCAAGCCGACCAGGATTCCCGCGATGAGCAGCCCCGCCGCCGTCGGAGTTGAGACCCCCGCCCGCCGCATCCTGTATTCGGGTTCATTCGTGACTGTCTTAAAGCCGTTTGGAAAGCAGGGCGTGGCAATCCAGCGTCCTGCTCAGTCCAGTCGGCATGGTGCAGTTCTTCCGCGCAGGCATGCTCAACTCAGCAATGACGACGTCAGGCGACCGCTACGAGGGTGTACGTCCCGAGCGCCAGGAAGAAGCCGGTCAGCGCCACGGCAAGCAGGTTCAGGAGCCATGTTCTCTTTCTTGGGTGGAGCCATTCCAATGCGATTACTCTAAGGCCGCTGATGCCGTGGATGACTGCGGCGTAGAGCAAGAGACCGAAGACGACCTTGAAGTAGATTAGGTTCCCGGTGGCGAAGCCGAAGCTCAGTGTGGCGTCCAGAGGCAACCCGGTCAAGGGGCTTTCCAGAAGCAGGTGGATGGTGAGGACGAACACGAGCACCAGGGCGGTCACATAGGTCAGCAGCATGCTCCAGGATTCCTTCATCAGGCTGTAATGTTCCCGGGCCATGGGTTCCCCTCCTACACGACTCCCAGGCCGGCAAGGAGGTAGAGCCCGGCCCAAAGCCAGAGGACGAGAACGACCGCGGTTGTTGCCCAGACTGCGAGCTTCTGGTTCCTCCCGAGAGATGTGGGAGAATAGGGATAGACAGGCATGATCGGCCTGCCCATGAGCATCCCGAACATCTCGTTGAGAACCAGCCGGATCCCGTTCGCGCCGTGGTAGAGCGCGGACCCGGCCACTATCCAGAGTCCGACCATCTCGAGGGGGCCCAAGGAGTGAAGCGTTGCCATTGTGTTCGCCCAGGCGCCCTGTCCCATGCTGAGCTGGAACGTCTCGAACAGATGCGCCGCCAAGTACCCTATCAGAATCACGCCGCTCGCCCTGTGAAGGACATAGCTCCACCGCTCCACGTTGAACCCGAAGGGCACGAGGCTGGCGAGGAGCCCCGACCTGAACCTGGGATTCTTGGTCATGCTACTTCGCCTCCCCCTTTCGGAAGTCGAACGGAGGAGCCTTGGTCCCCTGCTTCGGCGCGACGACAGGCACGAGGCTCACGAGCGGCGAACCTGCCCTGGGCTTCTTCCTGAGAAATCTCTTCTTCAGGACCTCCACCCTTGCGAGCTGAATGGCCTTCGCCGGGTCGACGTCCTTGGGGCATACGAAGCTGCACGATCCAGCGACGTGGCATCGCCAGACCCCGTGCGGCCTGTCCAGAAGCTCTACTCTTTCCTCCCACCCCTCGTCTCGCGGGTCGGCCATGTACCTGTACGCCTGGGCGATGGCCTGGGGGCCGAGGTAGTCAGGGTCAAGGGCAATGGTGGGGCACGCTGAATAGCACAGGCCGCACATGATGCAGAAGTCGAACTGGAGGAACCTGCCGACCTCCTCGGAGAGGACCCTGTACTCCCTGTCGGAGTTGTCTCTCTCGCTCGGGTTCTCCCTGATCAAGTAGGGCTTTACCGATGTGTGCATGGTAAGGAACGGGTCAATGTCGACGACGAGGTCCCTTATGACACGCATCCCGTGGAGCGGTTCGACCTTGACAGTTTCCTTCCCAAGAGTGCTGACCTGGGTCTGGCAGGCGAGTCGGGGGACCCCCTGGATGTTCATGCCGCATGAGCCGCATATCCCCATCCTGCAGCTGTGCCTGTAGGCAAGGCTGGAGTCCTGTTTCTCCCTTACTTCGACCAGGGCGTCGAGGACGGTCATCCCCTTCCTGTACTTCAGTTCGTAGCTCGTCCTCTTCTTGCCTGACCTCAAGACTTCGAGGGTGATCTTGTCCATGCTATCGCCTCAGTACTTCCTCTCCACGGGCTTCCACATCGTGATGCGGACGGGCCAGAAGCTGAACTGCGGGCCGCTTTCGGCCCTGCTTGCGATGGTGTGCCTCAACCATGCCTTGTCGTCCCTCTGTGGGTAGTCCACGCGGGAGTGGCCGCCGCGCGACTCTCTTCGGTTGAGCGCTCCCAGGGCGACGACCTCTGCGAGGTCGAGCATCACGTCGACTTCCAGCACGTCCTGCAGGTTGTAGTTGAACTGCCTCCCAGCGTCCGTCGCCCGCACCCCCTTGAACCTCTCCTTGAGGGCCCTGACCTCTCTGACGGCGTCGGTTAACGCTGCCTCCTCCCTGAACACGTACACCGACCTGTCCATGACCTCCTTCAGCTTCGCCTTGATCGCGTACACGTCCTCGGAGGGCGTCTCCTTCTTCATCAGACCGTCGAAGATTCTCGTTTCCTCCTTGGCCACCTGGGGGCTTACGACATCCCTGGGGCCCGTCCCTTCCGACGCCAGATACCGGACGACGTCCCTCCCCACCAACCTTCCGTACACTAGGCACTCCGCCGTGGAGTTGGACCCGAGCCTGTTCGCGCCGTGGATGCTAACGCACGCTGTCTCGCCCGCAGCCCACAGCCCCTTCACCTGCCGAGAGTCCGCGTCAAGCACCCTTCCGCTGTCGTTCACGCAGACGCCGCCCATTGTGTAGTGGGCCGTGGGCTTGATCGGAATCGGGTCTTCGACGGGGTCGATTCCCACGAACTTCATGGAAAGCTCCTTGATGAACGGGAGCTTCGAATCGATCTTCTCCCTGCCGAGGTGTCTTAGGTCAAGGCGGACGTACGAAAGCCCCGAGTCCTCGTCCTTGAACCCCCTCCCTTCGGCTATCTCCCTCATTATCGACCGCGAAACCACGTCTCGAGGAGAGAGCTCCATCTTGGAAGGGGCATAGCGCTCCATGAACCTCTCCCCCTTCGAGTTGAGCAGGTACCCCCCTTCCCCCCTGGCCCCCTCGGTGATGAGGATCCCAGTCGGGATCAGCCCGGTGGGATGGAACTGCATGAACTCCATGTCCTCTATCGGGAGGCCGGCGCGGTAGGCGAGCCCAATCCCGTCGCCCGTGGTGCTGACCGATGTGGCAGTGAACTTCCAGATCTGCCCCGCCCCCCCTGTGGCGATCACGCAGGCCCTGGCCCTGAAGTACACGAACCTCCCCGTCTTCATGTCTATGGCCGTGCATCCCCTGAAGGCTCCGCCTTCAACGACCAGCGAGGTCACGAAGGTCTCGTCGTATCTCGACCAGCCGTCGTACTCCTGGAGCTTGTCGTAGAGGGTCCTCATTTCAAAGAACCCGACCTTGTCTTGGGCGAAGGTTGCCCGATCGTAGCTGTGCCCGCCGAAGGGTCTCTGGGCGATCCTGCCGTCCTCCCTCCGAGACCAAGGCATCCCCCACCTCTCGAGCTGGCGCATCTCCTCAGGGCAGAGCGTCACGAACTTCCATACAGAGTCTTGGTCGGCCAAGAAGTCGCTCCCCTTGATCGTGTCCCAGGCGTGCAGCTCCAGGCTGTCGCCTTCCTCAGGATAGAGAACCGCGGCGGTTCCCCCCTCGGCAGCGACCGAGTGGCTCCGCATGAGCGCGAGCTTCGATATGATTGCAAGCGTAGGGCCCTTACCCTGGGATGCCGCCATCACTTCTGCGGCGGCCCTGAGCCCGGCTAGGCCGCTCCCCACGATGATGATGTCGTGGTCGATGACCTCGGCCATGGCGTGGCGCTCGGGTGAGGGGCATTTACGGAATCTTCCTAATCTGTTAGGAAAGGCGCGTTTTCGTCTGTTTTCACGCCCCCAAGACGGGACTGGGGGTGAAGATGGCTCTGCTGGGCCCAGAGGTTCGCAGAAGGGGGCAAAGTCTTAAGCCTCCCGCCTTCGCCGCTGGCGAGAACTTGGTCCAGAGCCTCAAGCACGACGTAGTCATCGTCGGCTCCGGAATCGCCGGACTCAGGGCCGCAATCGAGGCAGCCAGAGTGAGCAAGGGGAAGGCGGACATCGCCATAGTCACCAAGGTCCAGGCCATGAGGTCTCACTCCGTCAGCGCGGAGGGAGGGACGGCCGCGGCGCTCTACCCGGAGCTTGGAGACTCCAAAGAGTCACACGCCTTCGATACGATAAAGGGCTCCGACTACCTGGCCGACCAGGACGCGGTCGAGAGGTTCGTCGAAGAGATGCCCGGCGAGATCTACCAGCTCGAACACTGGGGGCTCCCATGGTCCAGGAGGGAGGACGGACGGATTGCGCAGAGGTGGTTCGGGGGGTACAGCTACCCGAGGGCCACCTTCGCGGAGGACAAGGTGGGGTTCTTCGAGATGCAGACGCTCTATGACACAGCGACCAAGTACGAAAACATCACATTCTACCAGGAATGGTTTGCAACCTCGATCCTCTCCGAAGGGGGGGAGTTCAGGGGGGTAACGGCCGTCGAGCTCAAGACCGGGGGCTTCGCTTCGATTCTCGGCAAGGCAGGGATAATCGCCACCGGAGGGTCGGGGCGGCTGTACAGCTTCGCCACCTACGCCTACAGCTCCACCCCGGACGGGATGTGGATGGCCTACAGGGCGGGAGTCCCTCTCAAGGACATGGAGTTCATCCAGTTCCACCCTTCGGGGCTCATACCGTCGGGGATACTGATCACAGAGGCGGTCAGGGGCGAAGGGGGGGTGTTGATCAACAAGGACGGCGACCGCTTCATGAAGAAGTACGCCCCGGAGAAGCTCGAGCTCGCGTCCCGAGACGTAGTGTCGAGGGCCATGATGACCGAGATCGAGGAGGGAAGGGGAATGAAGGACGAGACGTCGGGGTTTGACTACCTACACTTGGACCTGTCGCCAATCGGCGCCGAGAAGATAAAGACGAGGCTCTCGGGAATCCGCGAGATCGCGATAAAGTTCAGGGGGATCGATCCGGTGGAGAAGCCTCTGCCGGTCAGGCCAGTCTGCCATTACGTGATGGGCGGCATCGACACGGACGTGAACGGCGCGACGAGGGTGAAGGGGCTGTGGGCGGCGGGGGAGGCGGCGTGCGTCAGCATCAACGGGGCCAACAGGCTGGGGGCCAACTCCACTGCAGAATGCTTGGTGTGGGGGAAGTTCACCGGGGCGGAGGCCGCCAGATACGCATCTGGAAAGAGCGTTCCGGATACAGTCAAAGAAGCGGTGATGCTAGAAGAGAAGAGGCTCTTCGACGAAATCCTCGGGGGAAGGGGAGGAACCAACCCCTACGAAGTGAGGGATAGGGTGCAACGCCTCATGGACAGGCAAGCCTTCGTCTTTAGGACCGGTGATGGACTCTCCGAAGCGCTCAAGGAAATCCGGGAGCTCCGGAGGACCGACTTCCTCCACTGCGATGACAAGAGCAGGGTCTACAACACCAACCTCGGTCACGTCCTCGAGGTCGAAGGGATGCTGGGGGTGGCCGAGATCGTCGTGGCAGGGGCTCTCGCGCGGACGGAATCGAGGGGGGCGCACTTTAGGAGGGATTATCCCGCCAGGGACGACAAGAACTGGTTGAAGCACACGCTGGCAAGCATCGCCCCGTCCGGCCCGAAGCTTGACTACTCTCCCGTCACGATAACTAAATACCAGCCCGCAGAAAGGCACTACTGAAGTTCTGTGGGCGGGCCGGGGAACCACTGAGGGGATGAGCACGGAGGAGACTGCGAACAACAGGAAAGGGGTTCTCGGCTGGATCAACCCGCATAATCACAACGCGGAAAGATGGGCCTACGCATTCCAGAGAATCACGGGGGTCGCTGTCCTTCTGTACGTGCTCGGCCACCTGGGGGACACCAGCTTCTTCGTCGGCGGACCCATTGGGACCGGGCCAAGCGAGTCGAGCTGGGCGTTCATCTCCGGGTTGGTAGAGAACTCCTTCGGCCACATGATCCTCGTCCTCGTTGTCTTGGTGGTCACCTTCCACGGAGTCAACGGGATCAGGCTCATCCTTGCCGAATTCGGAGTCATGTTCAGGAAGCCTCGAGCGATCGAGTACCCGTACAAGCCCAAGGGGCTGAACCCGCTGCAGCGCTACGTGTTTGTCGCAGCGGTGGCGATGGCCGCAATCGCGGCGCTGCTGGCCTGGTGGATCCTGTTCGAGGGACCTCTTTGAGAGAATCCAGGCTGATGCTCGTTCAGTACGTGACCGCCGCCGCTGCGGTCGTCCTCGTGGCCATCCATCTTCTGCTCCAGGGGGTGCTCGTGCCCTACGGAACGGCAATCTCTTTCGGGACCGTCCTCTCCGCCTACAGGAGCGTCATCTCCATAGTCTTTCTCGAATTGCTTCTAGTGGTCGTGCTGGTGCACGGCTTCAACGGGGTCAGGATAATCCTGCACGAACTCAGGCAGACGGCATCCTGGAGCCGCTGGGTCGACGCAGGGACCGTCATCGCGATTGTCGCGTCCGTTGGCTACGGAACGCGGACCATTCTCCTGGCGGTCCTGATGGGGGTCTCGTCTTGAAGGACATCAGGCTGGTGGTTCAGAGGTTCGACCCGTCGGTGGACAGGAAACCCAGGTATGTCGAGTTCCCGGTCCCCTTCAGGGAAGGGATGACCGTCCTGGACGCCATACTTCAGGCGAGGGACTACGCAGACCATTCAATCGGCGTGAGGTGTTCGTGCAGGCAGGCGTCCTGCGGGTCGTGCGGGATGAAGATCAACGGAAAGGCGAGGCTTGCCTGCTACACGCAGGTGGCGGAGCTCAGGTCGGAGAAGGTCGTCGTCCAGCCGATGGACAACTTCCCGATCATAAAGGACCTGGTCACGGACCTGGATGGCTTCTTCGACAGGCACAGGGAACTGCTCCCCCGCATCTTGAGGGCTGACGAGGCGGAGATGGAGAGCCCGACCGCGGAGTACCTCATGAGCCCCGAGGAGCTCGACAAAATACTCCAGTTCACCTACTGCATAAAGTGCGGGCTCTGCACATCGTCATGTCCGACCGTGGGGACCGACTCCCTGTTCCCCGGGCCGCAGGCACTGGCGCAGGCCTACAGGTACACTATGGACGTCAGGGACGAGGGGGGAGGAGAGAGGTTCGAGCTGCTGGACACGCGGCATGGGGTCTTCAGGTGCCACTATGCGGGCAGCTGCTCAGCCGTCTGCCCCAAGGGGGTGGACCCAGCCCTGGGGATCCAGCTGCTGAAGCGCCATGTGATGTCCGCGAAGCCGCCGAGAGGGAACGGGGAAGGGGCCAGAGTCTGGACGAAGGGGTCCTAGTCCTCGGAGTTCTCCAGCTTGGCGCCGAGGTAGCCGTAGACCCCAGTCTTGAGGACCTTCATCCCAAGGAGCGCGCACTTGATTCTAGATGGGCCGAGCTCCGGGCTCCCCAGCATCTTCAGGATGTCTTCCTTGGACAGCTGTTTCACCCACTCCAGATCCTTCCCCTTGGCCAGCTCGGTGAGCATCGAAGCCGACGCCAGGCTGATCGCGCACCCCTTGCCGAAGAACTTGATTTCCTCGATCGTTTTCCCGTCCCCAACCTTGATCTGGATGTCCACCTCGTCCCCGCAAAGGGGGTTGGTATCGTGAGAGGCGATGTCGAACAGCTCCAGCCTGCCGAAGTTGCGCGGGTTCCTGTAGTAGTCGAGGATGATTTCCTTGTAGATGTCGGCCGCGCTCATGCCTTGAAGATCCTCCTCGCTTTCTCGAGGCCCGCGGCGAGGGCATCGACGTCGTCGTACGAGTTGTAGATGTAGAAGCTCGCCCTGCTCGTAGCCGGAACCCCGAGCCATTTCATCAGCGGTTGGGCGCAGTGGTGACCCGCCCTGATCGCGATCCCGTCGTCATCGAGAATGGTGGCGAGGTCGTGGGCGTGGATGTCAGCGAGGTTGAACGACAGCACGCCCCCTCTGCGCCCTTCGCCGGCTGGGCCGTACAGGTGGAACCCTTTCACTTTCGACAGGGACGCCAGGGCGTACTTCAGCAACGCGACCTCATGCTCCCTGACGGCCTCCATCCCCAGAGATGACAGGTAATCGGCCGCCGCGCCCAGTCCAATCGCGTCGGCGATGTTTGCGGTCCCAGCCTCGAATTTGAAGGGCACGTCGTTCCACGTAGAATGGTCCTGGAACACCTCGCGAATCATCTCTCCCCCGCCTTGGAACGGGTCCATCTCCTCCATCAGGTCCTTCTTGCCAACCAAGGCCCCTATCCCGGTAGGTCCAAGCATCTTGTGGCCAGAGAAGGCGAAGAAATCGCATCCGATCCGCGAGAAGTCGACAGGCATGTGTGGCACCGACTGCGCCGCGTCGACAATAGTCCTAGCCCCTGCCTTCTTGGACATCGCGCACAGCCTGGCGACGTCGTTGATCGTCCCGAGGACGTTTGAGCAGTGAGTCAGCGCGACTAGGGAAGGTGACTCCTTCAGTAGCGACTCAAAGCTCGCCATGTCGAGACTCCCATCGGGCTCCAGTCCGACGAACTTCAGGGAGGCGCCCTTCTGCTTCGCCAGGAGCTGCCACGGCACAATGTTGCTGTGGTGCTCCATCAGGGTCGTGACGAGTGTGTCGCCCCGCTTCACGAAGCGCTCCCCCCACGCGAAGCGAACGAGGTTCGTCGCCTCTGTCGTCCCCCTCGTGAATACAAGTTCCTTGGCCGAGGCGCCGACGAACCTGGCCACCTTCTCCCTCGCGCTCTCGTACGCTTCCGTCGCCTCCTCTCCCAAGGTGTGTGCAGACCTGTGGACGTTGGCGTTGTAGTTCGAGTAGTACTCCGAGAGGGCGTCGATTACCTGCCTGGGCTTCTGGGTCGTAGCGGCGTTGTCGAAGTAGACGAGCTTCTTCCCGTGGACCTTCCTCTTCAGAATCGGGAAGTCCGCGCGGACCTTCTCCAGGTCAAGAGACTCGGATTGCACCACCGACCAACCCTCCTCTTCTAGACCTCGACCAGAATCGTCCCGCCTTCTATTTTAACATTGAAGTGCTTCAACGAGACCGTGGCGGGTGGACTCAGGACGGAGCCGTCCCTCAGGTCGAACTGGGACAGGTGGAGGGGGCAAGTCACCCTCTCCTCCAGGACGAACCCGAGCCCAAGGTCTGCCTCCTCGTGGGTGCAGGTTCCGCTCACGGCATAGACATCCCCACCAAGCCTCGAGACCAGAATGCGATTCCCCTTGACTTCGACCGCGGACATCGTCCCCTCAGAGAGGTCAGAGGTTTTAAGCACTGGGAAGAATTCAGGCACTCGCTGTCACCTGTACTTGTAGTGACGCTCGAAGATGTCTTCTGATTCCTTGGCCTCGGGAATCGACTCGCCCGTGAGCGCGAGCAGGGCCTCCCTGTCCACCAACCTCCTCTTCTCGCCGTTCCACTTCCCATCTATCATGAACCTCGCCACCTCCCTGGTCTGCTCGATGGGGACCCTGGAGAGAACGGGCTCGAAGAACCCGAGCGCGACCATCCTCTTTGCTTCGTCGAGAGGAAGCCCCCTCGCCATGAGGTAGAAGAGCTGCTCTTCGTCAATCTGCGCCACCGAGGCCGAGTGCGTGGCCTTCACTTCATTGTTCTCGATCTCGAGGCCCGGGATGGCGTCCGACCTTGCCGTTCGATCCAGAATCATTGCATGGTGCGCGAGGTAGGAGCGGGAGTTCTTCGCCGCGTTGACGATCTTTATCATCCCCTTGAATATGGACTGGGACTCCCCCTTCAGGATTCCCCGGGCCTGTGTGGACCCGGTCGAATCGGGCGAATTGTGAAAGAGGTTTGACTCGAAGTCGTACCTCTGCGTCAGATCGGTGAAGAAGATCTCAAACCCTTCGGCGAGCGAGCCCCTCCCGTTGAGCATGAAGTTCATCCTGGACCGGGACACCGAGGCGCCGAGAGAAAGCGAGCTCACGGTCACCCGCGAATCGTTCGAAGCCGCAATCGCGCGGTTGGAGACGTGAATGGCCTGCTCGTCCAGGAGCTGGATTGAAGAAAAGTCGACGCTGGAGCCGGGTTCGGCGACTATCTCGACGGAAGAAGCCACGAGCGACGGGGCCTTGGCCCCCCTCGAGTATAGCTCTTCTAGCATGACGAGCTTGGACTGTTCCTCGGCATGGATGAATACCTGCTCGATAATGCCGCTCCTAGGGGCGTCGACGAGAAGCATCTTGCGGATCGGGCCGCGTACCTCCACCCCCCTGGGGATGTGCACGAAGGTCCCCGAGTTGAAGAACGCGTTCACGAAGGCTGCGAACCTGTCCTGCTCTGACTTCACGAGCCTGCCCTCGAAGAGGCGCTTCAGGGTCGGCCCATGCTGCTTCAGCGCGTCGGACAGCGGCATAAGCACGACTCCAGTGGAAGAGAGCGATTCCTCCAGCTCGGAATGTACGGCGGCGTCGTTCCCCTGGAGGAGGATGTTCTTTTCCTTCCCGGTCAGGTAGTCCCTGAAGAAGGAGCGGAAGTCAGGCACTGACCTTTCGGGGCCCATGGCGAACTGCGACAGGTCGAAGCCCGAGATCTGGGCGTACTTTGTGTAGAGCGGGTTCCTCTCGAGCGGAAGAGAGACGAACTCCTGGAAGGCCCTTAGTCTCGCCTCTCTGAGCCAGGTAGGCTCCCCCAAAGAACCGGAAAGAGACTTCACCAGGTCCTCGTTGAACGGACCCAAGGCCTGTTGCGACATTCCTCAGTCACTGTGCCCCCGGGCCTCTCAGCCCACTGCGTTCGTCATTTCCATGGACATGATTCTGTTGAATTCGACAGCGTACGTCATAGGCAACTCCTTGGCAAACGGTTCAAGGAATCCGTTGACGACCATGCTCAGGGCGTCCCCTTCGGAAACGCCCCTCGACATCAGGTAGAACAGCTGTTCTTCGCCCACCTTTCCCACGCTCGCCTCGTGGCTGACCGTCGCGTCGTCTTCCTGAATCTCCATGTAGGGGTAGGTGGCCGTCGTGCTCCTCTCGTCGATCAGAAGCGCGTCGCATCTCACCGTCGACTTCGCGTTCTTCGCCCCCTTCGCAATGCGCAGCAGGCCCCTGTAGGCCGTGTGCCCGCCGTCCTTGGAGACCGAACGCGAGATTATCTTCGACGTAGTGTCCCTGGCAAGGTGGATTGCCTTGCCCCCGGTGTCCTGGACCTGGCCTGCTCCCGCATAGGCCACCGAGATGATGTCCGCCTTGGCCCTCGGCCCGAGGAGGTAGATCGAGGGATACTTCCGGGTCAGTTTAGAGCCGCCGTTGAAGTCGACCCAGGAGACGGTGGCGTCTTCATAGGCATGAGCCCGCTTCGTCACGAGGTTGAGGACGTCTCTGGACCAGTTCTGAAGTGTGGTGTACTTGACGAACGACCCCTTCTGCGCGACTATCTCGACAATCGCGGAGTGCAGCGACTGGGAAGAGTAGACCGGGGCCGAGCACCCTTCCATGTATGTCACCTCGCTGTACGGCTCCCCCACGATCAGAGTGCGCTCGAACTGCCCCATGTTTCTTTCGTTGATTCTGAAGTAGGCCTGAAGAGGCGTCGTGACCTTCACGCCTTCTGGGACGTGGACGAAGCTTCCCGCGCTCCAGACGGCCGTCTGGAGGGCCGCGATGTAGTTGTCCTGGAAGGGGACGACAGTGCCGAAGTACTTCTTCATGATGTCGGGGTACTCTTTCAAGGCCGTAACGGTGTCGGTAAAGACGACCCCCTGCTTCGCAAGCTCCCCCTGTATGCTGTGGTAGACTGCCTCGCTCTCGTATATGGCGCCCACCCCGGCGAGGAACTTCTTCTCGGCGTCCGAAATCCCGAGCTTGTCGTACGTCCTCCTGATGTACTCCGGGAGCTGGTCCCACGATTCGGCCGCCTTCTTGGTGGGGCTGGCGTAGTAGTAGAAGCTCTGGTAGTCAATCTTGCCGAGCTCCGGGGCCCACGCGGGGGGCTCCCTGCTGAGAAAATGTCTCAGCGCGTTCATCCTGATCTGCTCCATCCAGGCGGGCTCGTCGTGAATCCTCACTATCTCCTGGACGACCCTCTCGCTGAGCCCCTTTGTCCCCTGGACGGCGTAGGCCTCGACCGGATCGCTGAAACCGTACTTCTCCTTGTAGTCGTCTGTAACTACGTCGACTTTGGAAGCCACTACTCTCTCACCGTAGAATATAACATAGGTTATTACCCAAGATAAAAGGGTTATGGGGCCGGCTGCGGCACGGCTTCCTCCCCCCCGTATCCCTTGATCCAAGTGTATCCCTTCTCCTCGAGGAGCCTGGAGAGGTCCTCTCCCCCCGACTCGATGATTCTCCCCTGGTACATGACGTGGACGTACTGTGGCTTCACGTACTTCAGTATCCTCTGGTAGTGAGTAATCAGAAGCGTCCCAGTCTGAGGACCGGAAACCTTGTTGATCCCCTCGGCGACTATCCGGAGCGCGTCGATGTCGAGCCCGGAGTCAGTCTCGTCGAGGACGGAGAACTTCGGCTGCATCAACGCCATCTGCAGTATCTCCGCCCGCTTCTTCTCTCCCCCGGAGAACCCCTCGTTGAGGTACCTGGTCAGGAACGAGTCGTCCATGCTCAGCATCTTCATCTTCTCCGCGACGGCTTCCTTGAAATCGAAAATGGTGGGAGGCTCCTTCGGGTCGGTGGTGTGCGCCGCGTTGTATGCCGCCCTGAGGAATGAGAACATGCTGACTCCCTGAACTGAGACGGGGTACTGGAAAGCCAGGAAGAGGCCCTTCTTCACCCGCTTGTCGGGGGTGAGCCCGATTATGCTCTCGCCGCCGATTAGCACGTCGCCGGAAGACACGTGGTACTTTGGGTGCCCCATGAGAGTGTAGGCAAGGGTGCTTTTGCCTGAGCCGTTTGGCCCCATAAGCGCATGGGTCTCGCCCTGCCGAACCTTGAGGTTGACCCCCTTGAGAATCTCCTTCCCCTCCACCGACGCGTGGAGGTCTCTGATTTCGAGCTCCATGGACAAGTCGACCGCTCTCACTGGCTCCGATTTAAGTCTATAACATAGGTTATACTCAGGCGGCCTTGCACTGAGGCGCCAGCTTCCTGGCCACGGCCTCGAGCAACTCCCTGTCCAGCGATGAGAAGGCGTCCAACTGGTCGCTGTCTATGTCGATTTCTCCCACGACGTCCCCCTCGCTGAGTATCGGGACGACTATCTCGGCCCTGGTCGAGGTGAAGCACTCGAGGTACCTGGGGTCCTTGCCCACGTCCGAAACGATTTCCGTCTTGCCCGCCTTCGCAGCGAAGCCGCAGACCCCCTTCCCGATGGGGATGCGTGTGTGCACTGTGGCGGCGGGGCCGGACCAGGCGTCCAGCACCAGGTCGTTGCCCTGGACGAGGTATATCCCGACCCACGAATATGTGGGGACCGAGGCGTTGAGGGCCTTCACCGCTGCCTCCCGGGCAGTCAGTCCCTGAGCCCCGGAGATTGCGGAGTCCAGCTTGCCGAGGACCTCCCTCGCGTGCTCCCTAGTCAGCCTGTCAGCTGTGACTTTCAATCGCGCAGTGCGCCATTTTCCTGCGCTATTTATCTGCGCCTCTCTTCAGGAGTTGTTGCCAGCGAAGTATCTGTAGAGGACTCCCACGACAATCGCGCCGGCGACGGGGCCCACCCAGTAGATGTACAAGTAGCCGGGGAGGAACAGTCCAGCCAGCATCGGACCCATGGCCCGCGCGGGGTTCATGGCGGCGCCGGTGAAGGGCCCCCCGAGAAGGACGTCCGCCAGGACGGCGACTCCAATCCCAAAGCCTCCCACCTTCGGCGCCCGGGGGCTGACTGCCGTCCCGAATATCGCCACCGCGAGGAAGACGGTCATGATCAGCTCCAGCAGCGTACCCTGCGCCGTGCTCATGGTAGGGGAGAGGGTCGGCGCTCCCCAGAACACAGCCTTGCCAAAGGCCGCCGGAAGGGACGCGATCAAGGCCAGTCCAGCAAGGGTGGCGCCCGCAATCTCGGCGATGATGTAAGGCACGACGTCCCGAGCCGAGAGCTTCTTGGCGACGAACAGCGCAAGTGTCACGGCAGGATTGAGCGAACCTCCCGAGATTCCCATGGTGGCTGTCACCGCGACCGCAAGGCCGAGGCCGTTCGCCAGGGCACCAATCAACAAAGAGGCAGCCGGGTCGGAGACCCCGAGCGCCTTGGTCGCCACGGCAGAGCCGGCCCCCACGAGGACGAAGGCGAATGTCCCGAGGAGCTCCGCGCCGACCCTGTTCGACATCTTTGAAGACAAGACGTGATTCGGGGCGAGCTCGCGAAAAGGCACTTAAGATTATTGCGGAGGTAGTTCGGCGAGAAACCTTTTCCACGCCCGCGCCGAGCTGCCGGGTATGCGGGCGGGGCAGGCTCTGGCGGTCATCGTCTGCGTCGCGATAGTCCTTGCTGCGTACCTGGCATGGGACAGGGCCACGTCGAACTTCAACCCCAGCCCGGGCACGGTCAGCCTGAACACAGGCACGTCCTGCTCTCCTTCGTCCCCTCCCTGCCCCGCGTTCGGGATATACTCTGCAAACCTCAGCGTGAAGACGGCGCTTGACATCACCAGCCAGGAGCTCACCCTGACCGTCACCGCGTCCGGCCCTTCAAGAATCAGCGGGATCACCGTCTACTTCTCGGGGGTCCCGATCGGGAACCTCACGAGGGTGATTCTCCCCGGCCAATCCACTTCCGGGGGGTGGGCCATTCCGACGACTCTCAACGTGACCGTGGGGAAGACCTACGAAGTGTCGGTAAGCGCACAGTACGTGGACCCGTCGAGCGGGAAGGTGTCCGCGCAGTACTGGAGCTCGAAGCAGGTTGTGGCGGTTTAGCGACCATCAGCCGGGAGAACTACTTGGGCGCGAACGGTGTTTCGTTCATCGCCCCTGCGCCGCTGGCAACTAGCCCTCGGAGCTCGCGGCCACGGCGAACGAGAAGAGCAGGCTGACCGCCAGGAAGAAGACTATGCTGAACACAACGAGGATCGCCCAGGTCCACCTCGGGCTCAGTCTTCTGAGTTTTCCCAGGTACGCGCCGGAGAGGACCAGGAAGAGAAGGATGATGGCCAGTGCCTCCCAGTCGCCGGCGACCCATCCAAC
>DATFYP010000076.1:0-5513 GCA_035314985.1 Nitrososphaerales archaeon | reverse complement strand
GGGCGATCCTCGATGAGATGAAGGGGGTGAGATGCGTCTTCGAGCAGCAGGGAGGGATAGAGGGGGACTTCCGGCTCCGGAGGCTGCGCCACCTCGCGGGAGAAGACAGGACCATGACCGTCCACAGGGAGAACGGCTGCTCCTACAGGGTGGACGTCGCGAGGTGCTACTTCTCGCCCAGGCTCGCCACCGAGAGGCTGAGGATCGCCGACGAGACTGCCGAAGGCGAGTCGGTCCTCAACATGTTCGCCGGGGTCGGGCCCTTCTCGGTGCTGGTCGCAAAGAGGAAGAAGGCCAGGGTCCTCAGCTGCGAGCTCAACGGATTCGCCTGCCGCCTCCACGAGGAGAACGACATCGCCAACAAGGTCGACAGGCTGGTGAAAGTCGTCAACGCAGACGCCGCCCGGCTCCCGAAGCTCACCCGGAGGAGGTTCGACCGGATACTGATGCCGCACCCGTCCCAGGCTGACAGGTTCCTTCCCGCCGCCCTGCTGCTCGCGAAGCCCCGGGCGACCGTCCACTACTATCGGCACCTGCTGGGGACCGACGAGGACGACGCGGCAAAGGGCCTGGCCGCGGAGCTGGCGGGGCTCCTCCCGGCCCGGGCGAAATATCAGACACGCAGGGTCAGAGAAGTGGGGCCCAGGTGGCTCGAAATGGCGGCGGACATCCGGCTCCCCTAGAAGGGGAGGTTCTGGCTGTACCTGTACAGATGCACGATTATTCCGAACGTCACCAGCACCGCCCCGGCGTCGAAGAGGGTCATGTTCCGCAGCCCGCCCGTGAAGACCACCTGCAGGCTCCCGACCGGAAACGTGCCGCCGAAGATGGAAAGGAACGCCAGGCCGTTCAGCGCCACCTGCCCCATGATGAGTACGAGGAACACCACGTAGACCCACTTCCTGGTGAGTATGGGCCCCAGCGGGGCGGCCGCCTTCCTGACCCTCTCCCTGGCCTTGATGTAGCGGAGGGCCGCGTAGGTCAGGACGAAGGACGTGGCCGTCACCCCCAGCATCGAGGCGAAGTAGAGCTCTGGCGGGACGAGCAGCCTCTGAAGCGTCGGGAGGGAGGTGTCGGGGTTGATGTAGAACCCCCAGGCAGTCGTTATGAGTATCTGCGCGATGCTGGTGATGCCCAGGGCAGTGAAGAAGGGCCTGTCCCTCCAGTTGAGCTTCTTGGATGTGTCGATGAACGGGATCACCAGGGCCATGAGGAACATGAGCCCGGGCATCAGCCCTCCCATCACGAACTTGTCGAACTCCGTCCGGAGCAGCGCGTAGATGCCCGTGAGGTACCACTCGGGTATGGTGAGAGTCGGGTTGCCGGGGTTGTACTGGCAGCCGGCCAGGAACGGGTTCGCGATGCAGGCGGACGCGGGGGGGACGTATGGGGCGGGGAAGATGGCCCCCAGCATCAGGATGGCCCCCATGACCGAGGAGACCACGGGGAGGTCGAACACGAGGTAGCGCGGGAAGTGGATGAACACCAGGATTATCATGATCATGGGGAGGATGAACACGTGGACCGAGTAGAGCCTCAGAATGAAGTCGGTGAACCCGGACCCGAAGAGCGCGAGCCTCAGGCCCCCCCCTATCACCGGCGAGGCGTTGGCGAGGGAGGAGCCGATCTCTACGGCCAGCCCGGCCCTCTGGTTGAATATCAGGTCGTAGCCGCTGTAGGCCTCGACTCCGGTGATGATCCCCAGGATGATCCCGGTGACCCAGAGGACCTCGTTCTTGATCTTGAACCTCCCGCTGAAGTACTGGTAGTACATGTGGAGGATTGCCAGCAGCACCATGGCGTTCGAGGCGGTGTAGTGTATGCTCCTCAGGAGCCACCCGTAGGGGACGTCGTTGTTGATCCGGTCGATGCTCTCGAAGGCGCAGGTGATGCTTCCGCACCCGGTGAGGGTCGGCTGGTAGTAGAACATCAGCAGGCCCCCGGTCACGCCGAGCATCAGGAAGGTTATCCCCGTCAGCATGCCCAGGTAGCCCAGCGGGCTGACGAAGCGCTTCGGGAAGGTGTACTGGATCCCCATGAAGACGGTCCTCTCGAGGCCGTCGACCAGCCAGTGGTACAGCTTCGAGACCAGGTTCCGCCTTTCGGGCTCCTCCTGCTGCGCCATCCTCTCACCCGCTCCCCTCTGCCGCCGGCTTGATGTAGTCCAGGTAGCTCGAGTAGTTCCTTCCGTACCCTATCACCCCGTTGTGGTCCACGTCCCAGACGGGGGGCTCGATGAAGAGCTGGCCGGACGAGTCGGCCGTGAGCGTGAGCATCGGGATCGCGTTGGTGGGGGGAGGCTGCTGGGACGCCGGTCCCTGGACCGCCTTGCCGTCGGGGACCTCGTAGATGCTCCCGTGGCAGGGGCACTCGTACTGCTCGTGGCCCTGGAGCGGGTTGTAGTTGGGGCTGCACCAGAGGTGCACGCAGACCTTGCTGAAGGCGACGAACGATTCGGCGCCCTTCGCGTCCCCTCCGAGCTCCCCGGCGGGGAGGCGGATCAGCTCGAACTTGACGAAGGTGTCGGGGTTCTGGGCGTCCTGGGTCGGGTTTCCCGACGAGGGGTAGGTGACGACCCAGTGCGAGTCCGGCGGGAAGGTCGTGAGGTCGTTCACGTTCACAGGCTTCCCGGCAGCCGCGCCGTACTTCGGGTTGTTGTCTATCACGACCTTCTGGCGCAGGGCCGTCCCGGAGCTCCCCACCGTGTGGGACAGGAAGTCCCCCCAGGGGACGAACGGAATGACCGCGAGGACGGCGCCGACAGTGATCGCGGCCCTCACGAAGTTCCTTCTACCTGTGCTCTTGGGCGGCTTCGACTGGGGCGCGGGGGAAGGCGGGGCGGCCGGCCTTGCGGCAGGCGGTGGCGCAGGACGCGGCGCGGATGTAGCTGCTACGGGGACTGGAACGGCGGCGGGCTTCGGCGGCGCAGGCTGGGGCTGCTGGACCTTCTTTTCGTCCTCAGAAGCCGGGTTACTGGAGGAAGGCTTCTTGTCGTCCTCCACCATCCAATTCTCCGCGGCGGGGGTTGGCGCAGCCGCATATAACTTTGGTTCAGCGAAATCGAGTCGGGAGCCCCCAAGGATTTTATAGGCAGCCGGGCGCGTGCGCCGTCGCAAGCGTTCTTGAGCGGCTCTACGAAAAGCACCAGACTGGCGGGAGTCGTCATCTCCATCCTGGTGATTGCGGCCGTGGGCTCGATCGGGTACTTCCAGCAGCGCGTCGCGCCCCAGCTGTACGCCGCCACGAGCACTTCGGCCTCGTCGACCTCGAGCGGCCTTCCGCCTCCCGGCCACTACGTCAACGTGACGATACCGTCCGGCGCCGCCACGCCGCCGACGGGCTACGCCCCGAACTCGAAGACGCAGTACGGGTTCTCTCCCGACGCGATCACCGTGGTCATCGGGGTGAACAGCACCGTCTTCTGGAACAACCAAGACTCCGCCCCCCACACGGCGACGTCCGACACGGCCGGGGCCTTCGACACAGGCACGATTCCTCCGGGAGCATCGGCGGAGGTCACGTTCACGACGCCGGGGACGTACACCTACCACTGCACGTTCCACTCGTGGATGCAGGGAACCGTATTCGTGAAGTCGGGCTAGACTCTGCAAGACGGAAATAGCGGGCGGTTCTCGCTCGCCGCGTTGCGCCGGATCACCAACGAGACCGAATTCGAGGAGCTCTCCAGGGACGCAGGGATCATCGTGATCCGCCCGGCCGACGCCTTCGTGGCCGAGAGCGACGGCGAGGTAATGGCGGTCTTCGAGGACGCAAGGCGAAGGGGGCTTTCTGTCACGCCGAGGGGAGGAGGGACGTCGATCCCGAGCCAGGCCGTGGGTCCCGGGATCGTGCTGCTCCAGCGGCGAGACGGGACCGTCGTCGAAGACGGCTCCGTCCGGTGCGGTCCCTCGAGAGTGAAGTCAGACCTCAACAGGGAGCTGGACCCCCTCGGCAGGTGGATCCCCCCCGACCCGTCCAGCTACGAGAGCTGCACGGTTGGAGGGATGGTCGCGAACAACTCGTCAGGGACACGGACCTTCAAGTACGGCTCGACGGTCGACTTCGTCAGAGAGCTGCGAGTGATCCTCCCCGAGGAGGGGGTGAAGACTGTCAGGGCGATGCCCCTCGAAGAGGCGCAGCATTCGGACCCGACCACCAGGAGGGTCGCCGCGCTCATCGTCGAGAACCAGAAGATCATTCGGGAGGAGATGCCGCGGGTCACGAAGAACTCCTGCGGCTACAGGCTGGAGAAGGTCGTGCACGACGGGGTCTTCGACCTCCCGAAGCTCTTCGTCGGCTCGGAGGGGACCCTCGGGGTGGTCACAGACATCACCTTCGCTACACCGCCGAAGCCGAAGTCGAGGGCCCTTCTCATCGTAGAGACGTCGCTCGACGGGCTTGACAAGGTAGTGGCCATCTTCAGGAAGCTGGGGCCGTCCGCGGTGGAGCTCGTCGACAAGTCGGTGTTCAGGCAGACCGGCAAGGAAGAGAGGCTGAAGGCCCTGTCCAAGACCGACGAGGAGTACCTAGTCTTCTGCGAGCTCGACGGCGTCGGCCGGGACGACGCAGGCCGGACGCTGGAGGGGGCTTCGGAGTCGGAGATCTCAGGGTACGACCCGCTGGCGCTGTCGGACCCCGGCGAGCTGGCGGCCGCGATGGGGGTTAGGAACGAAATCCTCACCATCGCCCAGGAGATCAGGGTGGGGACAAGGGCGCTGCTGCCGGGAGTCGAGGACCTGGTTGCTCCCCCCGAGAGGCTGGGGGACCTGGTGGCCCTCCTGAAGGGGCAGTTCGAAGGGAGGGGGCTCCCGTACATCTCTTACGGCCACGCCGGAGACGCGAACCTCCACATGAGGCCGCTCCTGGACCCGAACTCCGCCGGGGAAAGGAGAGTCCTAGAGGAGATAATGGAGGAGTGCTTTGAGAAAGTCTGGAGGATGGGGGGCTCCATCACCGGGGAGCATGGTGATGGCATGCTGCGGGCCAAGTATGTGGCGAGGCAGTATCCGAAGACCCACGGCCTGATGAAGCAGATACGTGAGGCCTACGACCCCAAGGGCCTCCTCAGTCCCGGCGTCAAGATACTCCGCTAGTCGGACAATCATCCATGGCCTGGTTGCACCAAGGACGGGAGGGCTCGATCGTTCAGGACCGCCTGGGGGAGGCGGCCGCCCTGGCAAGCAGGCGTGCGACGCGCACAGGCTCGGGGACTGAGCCCTGGAGGGTGAACATGTCGACGACGGCGCCGGCCTTCTCGTCAGAGACCCCGCTGGTCCTCACGAACACCGCGTGGCCGGAGCCAAGAGCCATTCGCTTCCTCTCGCCGAGCTTCCTGTAGGCAGCCAGCTTCCCCTCTTTCCGGTCGGGGAAGTGGCGGGCGATGGCGTCCTCTATCCCGGACGTCTCTCTGTAGGTAAGGCAGACGACCGGAAGCCTCGTCCGGCGTGCGAGGCCGTCGACGTCCACGACGTTGTAGAGGCTGAGGATGCACCCGGAGACCATCAGAAGGTTGA
>DATFYP010000075.1:0-19213 GCA_035314985.1 Nitrososphaerales archaeon | reverse complement strand
TGAGGGCCTTATAATCGATGCTGCGGCAGTGCGCTCGGAGCAGCTAGTGCCCGGGGAGCCCTTCGGCGTAGCTGTCGACGTTGTCGATGAAGTCGCCGAGGACGTGGACCGGGACAACGGCCGCCCCGTTGACGTACTTCGTCGGCGCGTCAGAGAGGACGAGGACGACCACGATCATCGGCTCGAGCCGGCCCATCTTCAGCCTGACCAGGTCCGCCCGCCTGGCCTGATCCCCCGCAGCCTTCGACAGGGCCGACATCCCCATCGACCTCGCCCAGTGCTTGCAGTCGACCGCCAGGGCGATCCGCGACGTTCGGGCGAGAATGTCGACCTGGCCCCGGGGCTTCGTCAGCATGAGGTTCTCCGTCACCTCGAGCCCCTTCGCCCTGAGCAGCCTCGCGCAAAAGGCCTCGAACTCCTTCCAGTCCAACACCCTCGCGACCGCCTCCGGGGGGGTCCCCGCCCTGACCGCCGCCATGGCCCTGACGATGTGCCTGTTCTCCTGGGTCAGGACTATCCCCAGTTCCCGCTCCAGCCAGGCCAGAGCCGCCGTGGTCTCCCTGGTGTCGGAGCCGTCCAGCAGGAACTTCCCCAGGTTCTCGCGCGAGAGCGGCGCCATGTCGAAGCGGCGGGCTATCTTACTGCCTTGTGCGTTATGCTCAGGTAGAGCTCGTAACCCGACTGGGTCGCCCTGTAGAGCTTCTGCCTCGACCCGGAGGACACGATCTCGACGAGCCCGACCCCTTCCAGCTCCCTCAGGGTCCGGCAGATGTGGCTGACGTGCTTGTTCTCGATCTTGGCGACCTCGGTCGGAGTGACCGGCTTCGTCGAAAGGAGCTCGAGAACACTACTTCTAAGCGTGCTACCGGAGACGAATCCAGCTACGTCCGCTGAACCGCTTCCCACGGTTCCCTCTCTTGCCCGAGGCGTAGATATTCATTTCTGAACCCTCTCCCGAAGGCGAGGCCCGCTTCATGCCTTCTCGTCCCAGGGCTCCATCTCAAGGCTCTTCACGAGCCGCTGGCGCCCCTCTTCGTCACGGAACTCCGTGAAGGAGAGGATGGTGGACCTGGTCTTCCTCTGGAACCACGTCACCCAGGCGAAGTAGAGCAGCTCCGAAGCGGCCAGTCCCCCCATCAGGGCGAGTACGAAGGCGACCACGGCCGCCGCGGGCAGGAAGTAGAGCGCGATGAAGGGGACGAAGAGGGTGGCGACCCCCAGGGCCACGATGAGGAGCCCCTGAGTGCGCGCCCGTTCGGCATCCATGACCGACACCCGGCCCCTCCCCTGGGGCTTGGGGAGGGCTGCGACGACCGCGCGGTAGCGGTACGCGAAGGTGGAGAGCGCCACCGCCAGGAGGAGAAGGAGAACCCCCAGGATGATGCCCGGCCAGAAGAAGTCGAAGAGGAGGTAGACGGCCGCGGCCGTGAGCAGAGCCGCCAGAGCGGCACTCTTGCGCGAGTGCCTGAGCGGCGAGGACCGTTGGGCATCCGGGGGCAAGGCGGCGTCCGGTCGCCGCTCCTTGGTTTCCACCTAGCGCCCCCTTCCGCCCTTCCTTGTCCTGCCGTGCCTCAGCCTGCCGCGGAGCCTGTCGGCGACGAAGACGGCCGCCAGCGCCGCGAAGGACCCGCCGATTGCGTATCCGATGAGTGGGAAACCTGGTGAGCGGGCGGGAGTGAACGATTCAAGCCTGAAGGTGAAGTCCCTCTCGATGCCTCCCTCGCCCAAGGGCACCTTCGTGACCCCGTAGGCCAGGACCCCGTCGGTGGCGTTGTACTTCAGGAGGGTCGTCGAGGGAGGGAGGGCCGAGCCGGCCCTTGCCGTGTAGTTGACGACAGCGTAGGTTGGGGTCCTGCCCACCGTGACGTTGACCGTGCTGGTCTCTCTGACGGTGCCGTTGGGCCCCTGGGTGATCGCGACCGTGACGGGGAGGTTCTCTCTGCTTCCGGGCTGGAGGTCGGGGTGGACGAATGGGTAGAACCCGATGGCCCCGAGGTAGGTCTGGTTGTCGTAGGGGTCGAAGAAGTCGGTGAAGTTCACCCCCCCGGTCCGAGACGTCGTCGTGTTCATCGCCTCGCTGTAGGCGATGACGTAGCTGATCACCCCCGGAGGGCGCGTGTCATTTATCGACACCACCAGCACCGTGAAGCGGCTCTCGTACGACTGGACGGACGTTGTGCCGTTGGGGAGGGGGGTGATGAGGGACTGGACGTATTCGAAGGCAGCCAAGTCCCCGGCATGGATCCCCGCGGTAAGGGTGAGGGAAGGCGGAACGGCGAGGAGGAACGCGGCCAGGAGGGCCGCGGCCATGCGTCGGCTAGGGCTGCTGTTCGAGAAGACTCGTCCCCCCCTTCGAGTAGGTTTCGAAAGCATCTTTCCAGAAGTGGCACGCCACCCAGTGCCCTGAGGAGGCCTCCTCGAGCGGTGGCACCTTCTCCGCGCATACCTCCTTGGCCAACGGGCACCGCGTGTGGTACCTGCAGCCGCTCGGCGGGGAGACGTTGCTCGGGATCTCCCCCTTCGCGAGGACCCTCACCTTCTCGGCTGCAGGGTCGGGGACCGGGACCGCCGCGATCAGCGCCTGGGTGTAGGGATGGTAGGGCTTGGTGACCAGCTCCCCGGCGGCGCTCATCTCGACGATGACCCCGAGGTACATGATGGCGAGCCTGTCGCAGACGTCCTTCGACAGGGCGAGGTCGTGGGTGACGAACATGATGGAGATGTTACGGTTCTTCCTGACCTGCAGGAGGACGTTCATGACCTCCGCGCGGATTGAAACGTCGAGCATGGACACCGGCTCGTCGGCCAGGATCAGGTCTGGGTTCAGGACGAGGGCCCTGGCGATCGCAACCCTCTGCCTCTGGCCGCCGCTGATCTCGTGGGGGTACCTGTAAAGGAAGGACTCGGCCGGGATCAGCTGCACGTCGTTCAGCGCCTGCGTGACCATTGCAGTCGCCTCGTCCGGGCTCTTCACCAGGTTGTTGATGAACAGCCCTTCGGAGACTATGTCGAAGACGTTCATCCTCGGGTTCACCGACTCGTAGGGGTCCTGGAAGACCACCTGTATCTTGGGCCTGTACTTCTTCAGCTCCTTCCCGCTCAGCTTCACGAGGTCGACCCCTTTGTACAGTATCGAACCGGAGGTGGGCCGGATGAGCATGAGCACGGCCCTGAGGACGGTGGTCTTCCCGCTCCCGCTCTCGCCCGCCAGGCCGAAGATCTCCCCCCTCTTCACGTCGAACCTCACCCCGTCGACCGCGTGGACCATCTGGGACTTGGCCCCCCGAAGCGATTCGGCGAAGCTGAGCCTCACCGGGAAGAACATCGTGAGGCCTTCGACCTCGAGGAGCTTCTCGTCTTCGCTTATGCGCTCCCGCCTCCCTTCCTCAGCTCCTTGACCTCCTTCCAGAGGTGGCAGGAGACGAAGTGTCCCGGAGAGACCTCCTCGAAGGCGGGCTCTTCCTTTCTGCAGACCTCCCTCGCGTAGGCGCACCTCGGGTTGAACCTGCACCCGGTGGGCGGGGCGACGAGGTCCGGCGGGGAGCCCGGGATCGAGACCAGCTCCTCCCTGGGCGCCCTGATGTCGGCGAAGGCGCCGAGGAGCCCGATGGTGTAGGGGTGGAGCGGGTCGTGGTAGACCTGCATGGAGTCGCCGTACTCCGCGAACTTTCCAGCGTACATGATCGCGATGAGGTCGCTCATCTGCGCCACGAGGGCGAGGTCGTGGCTGATGAGGATGATCGCCATGTTGTATTCCTTCCGGAGCGCGAGCAGGAGCTTGATTATCCCTGCCTGGACGACCACGTCCAGGGCCGTAGTCGGCTCGTCTGCTATCAGGACAGACGGGTTGAGGGCAAGCGCCATCGCGATCATCGCCCTTTGCTTCATCCCCCCGCTGAGCTCGTGTGGGTAGTAGTTGGCTCGCGAGGGGTCGATGCCTACGAGGGTGAGGAGAGCCTTCGCCCTCTCGAGGGCGTCCCTCTTCTGGATGTGGTTGTGGACCTGGAAGACCTCCCCGATCTGGTTCCCGACCTTGAACACCGGGTTGAGCGAGTTCATCGCCCCCTGGGGGATCATCGCGATCTCCTTCCAGCGGACCCTGGTCCTCACATCGCTGTCCTTCATGTCGGTCACGTCGATGTCTCCCACCTTGATGCTCCCGCCGAGGATCTCCCCGTTTGAAGGGAGGAGCTTCAGGAGGGTAAGGGCTAGGCTTGACTTGCCGCACCCGCTCTCCCCGACGATCCCCAGGACCTCCCCCTTGTCCACATGGAAGGAGATCCCGTCCACCGCCCTCACGTACCCGGTCGAGACCTTGTAGTGCATCGTCAGGTTCTCGACGGAAAGGGCAGGGATGCTAGGTCACCTCTCCCTCAGCTTCGGGTTGAAGACCTGGTCGAGGGCGAACCCGACCATGACGAACGCGAGCGAGAGGAGGGCGATGGCGATCCCGGGGGGGAGGAACCACCACCAGGCGTAGTCGACTCCCGCGTTCGTGAGGGCGGCATTGTTGAGGGCGTCGGTAAGCATGATCCCCCAGGTCACGGTGTTGATCGGATGCAGGCTGATGGCGAGGAAGTCGAGGGCGGCTTCGGTCAGGATGAAGCCCGGAACGAGGAGGGCCGCCTGGGCGTAGACGAGCCCCAGGACGTTCGGCAGGATGTGCTTGCGTATGATGTGGCCGGAGCTGCCTCCGAGGGCCCGGGACGCCTCCACGAACTGCCTCTCCTTGACGCTCAGCACCTGGGACCTGACGATGCGCGTGATCGTCGGCCACGAGAGGATGATGAAGATGAGTATGATCCAGTAGTAGATTCCCTGGTACAGGACCTGGTTCTGGCCGATGACGAAGACTATTACCGTTACAAGGGGGAGGAACGGTATTACGAGGAAGAAGTCGGTCGTCCTGCTGATCAGCTCGTCGCTCCAGCCTCCGATGTACCCGGCCGCCAGCCCGGTGATCGTCCCGATCCCCACCGACCCGAGCGCGGAGACTATCCCAACGAGGAAGGAGATGCGGGAGCCCCAGACGAACTGCGACCAGACGTCCCTGCCGTAGACGTCAGTCCCGAGGGGGCCGTAGGTGGTCCCGACGATCTTGAAGGAAAGGTTGCCGACCTGCAGGGAGTAGGAGGCGTGGCTCCCCGAGCCGACAGCGAGGACCTGAACGGTGAAGCGGTATCCCCCCGGGTGCGCGAAGACCACCGTGGCAGGGATTGCCGTGATGGGGAAGTCCGGGTTCCCCGAGTTCGCCAGGAGGCCGCTGCTCAGCGACAGGGCCCTCCAGCGGCCGACGTCGGCCTGCGCGAACTGGATCTGAGACCGGACGGTGTAGGAGTTCACCGAGCCCAGGGTGTAGTTGTGGGTCTGGCTCGAGATCACGAAGTTCAGGTACAGAACGGAGACGTTGGAGAGCGAGCGGAGCCTGACCTGGGCCGTGATGTTGAAGAACGTGGGGGGCTTGGTGGAGAAGGCGAAGGGCTGCGACATCCCGTACACGAGTTGGGCCGGGATCAGCCCCGTGGAGATCTTGCTCGCCTGTGGGACGAAGGTCTGGTTCAGCTCGAAGGCGTTCACAGTCTTTGTCTGGGCGGGGACCCTGAGCCCCGCGACGGTGCCCAACGAGTAGTTTGACGCCGTCACCGTCCAGTACGACAGGTCTGAATTGCTCGCGTAGGAGGCCCCCTGAAGCGGGTACTGCGTGGCGGCCAAGCCCTGGTACCTGGGGAAGACCGTGGCCCACTGTGGGTAGGAGTAGGGCGAGGATACCAGCTGGCCGTTGATCGGGTCGTTGCTCGTCAGGTACGGAGCGAAGACCGCGAGGACGAGGAAGAACAGGATTATCGCTATGCCGGCCACGCCCAGCCTGGACCTCAGGAGCAGGCCGGTGTTCCTCCTCATCGACCTGATCATCATCCGCCTCCTCTGGGTGCGGGTGCTCACCCTATCCCGCCTTGATCCTCGGGTCCAGGTACCCGTACATGACGTCGACTCCGAAGTTCGCCAGCAGGACCATCAGCGAGATGATGTAGAAGATGGCCTGCTCCAGGGGGAAGTCGTTGGAGGTGATGCCGATGAAGATCGCCCTTCCGAGCCCCGGCCAGTCGAAGACCGTCTCCGTCACCACCGCCCCTGAGAGGATGAACCCCAGGTCCAGGGCGAACAGCGTGACTATGGGGATGATGGCGTTCCTGAGGGCGTGCCTGAACAGGACGGCGCGCTCCTGGATTCCCTTGGCCCTGGCCATGATGACGTAGTCCTCGGCCATCACGTCTATCATGGTCGCCCTCATCGTCAGGAAGACCGCGCCGATGCTCACCAGCGTCAGGGTGAGGAACGGGAGCCAGAGGGACACAAGCATGGCGGCGGTGGAGTCCAGGCCGCTGAGTCCCGCAGTGGAGAGCCCCACGCTCTTGTATCCGCCTCCCCCCAGCAGTATCTGGACGACGATGAGGAGTCCCCCCAGCCAGAAGGTCGGCAGCGAATAGAAGAAGAGCGACGACGCCAGCGAGGCCACGTCAACGACCCGCCCCCTTCTCGCCGCGGAGACGACCCCCATTCCAATGCCGACTACGAACGAGGCTATCGTGGAAAGGCCGATCAGGAGCAGGGTGTAGGGGAGGCGCTGGACGATGGTCGTCTGGACCGGGCCCGAGATGGCCGCCCCTATGTTGTAGCCGAACTGCCAAGTGATCATGGACTCGATGTAAAGGAAGAACCTCTCCTGGATCGGCCTGTTGAACCCGTACTGGTTGAAGAGGAGGGTGACCTCGTGCTGGTACTGCAGGGTGATGTTGGTCCCCCCTCTGGCGGGCGGCGGAGGGACGTACAGCGAGATCACGCATTCGTTGTAGCTGAGGCCCGGACACGAGGTCGTGAAGGGGAGAATCTGGAACAGGACGAAGTTGAAAATGATGATGACGAATATCAGGACTAGGGTGTACGCCGCTCTCCGCGCGATGTAACGCTTAAGCGACAACCTGTCACCAACAACAATCCATATCGCAAAAATGGGGAGAGGAGGTTAGGTTCCTCCTCTGCTGCGTCCTCTTGTGAGTGCTACCGCGATGACGATGATGATGACCACGACTATTCCGCCGTAGATGTACGGCGTGTAGTCCACTGGTGCGGTGGTTGTGGATGTGGATGAGGTCTGGACTGGAAGGGTCGTGCTTGAGCTGGAAGGCGCGGTGCTGGTGGTGCTGGTGACGGGTGCAGAGCCCACCTGAAGCCCCTCGGCCTGGAACCAGGTCCTGTGGAGCCCCAAGAAGGTGTAGGTCGCGTTCACGACAACCTCGTACAGTCCGGGAGAGAGAGAGGTCGTCGGGACGGAAGCCATGTAGTTTCCGCCGTACCCCGCGTTCAGGGCGACTGGCGTCCCTACCTGCTTGCCGTTCAACCAGAGGGCGACCGTCCCTGTGGCGTTGGTCACGCCCACGGAGCCCGTTGCTCCTGGAGCGACCGCGCCCATGGGTGCCGTCCCCGCGTTGTAGATGTTCTCGCTGATGGAGGTCGAGAAGGAGTAACTGCTGCCTGGCTGTACTGTCGGGGCCCCTGCCCACCAGGCGGCCCTGTAGTAGTTCACGTTCCTGTCCAGCTCACCCGAGCCCGTCGTCGAGTCGTAGGACTTCAGGTAGAACGGACCGTTGGATATTTCGAGGTTGGGGAGGTACTTCATCCAGGTCGGTGCGTTCGTGTAGGACTGTCCCGCAGCCCAGTAGGCGCTGCATCCTGAGCAGGATGTTGCCGCCTGGAGGTTCTGCGTGGTGTCGATGGCTACGGTGCCACCGGATATCATGTCCGGGTTGAAGTACTTGAAGATGTGCTGCGGGTAGATCGAGACCGGAAGGTTGGCGATGTTCCAGATGGAAGAGCTGTTGATGTAGACTTCTAGCTGGTACGGGTTGCCCGGCGGTATGTATGTGGCGATGAGTCCGGTCGGACCGGCGAGTTCACCCACGGTGGGCGCTGCGTTGTCGGGCAGCGTCGCCGCGAGGTTGTTCACCAGCAGTGAGAAGTTGAGGTCGTTGGCTGTCACTGGGACGTGGTCGAAGAAGGTCATGTTTCGGTAGAGGTTGAAGGTGATCACCTGTCCGCTAGCGATCCTCTGGGCTGACAGCGCGTCGCTGGGGGTCTGGAAGTCAAACCAGCCCGGAGCTGCTCCTGTCATGCCGCTGAAGGACCTGACCGTGTAGTTCCCCTCCCAGGGGAGGTATGCCAGCGCGGTCGTCGGCTGGTACGGGCTGAAGGTGATTGGGGTGTCGTAGATCTCGGACCAGAGGTCCACCTGCCAAACCCAGTTGGTGTTGTAGATGGGGTTGAGCCCGCTTATGTCTGCGGCGCTGTGAACGGCGTAGTTGAACGACCCGCCGGTCGCCTGGCCGGTCGGGTGTAGGTTGAGGAACGAGTAGTAGGCGCCGTAGGACGTCATCGGGCCCGTGCTTGCGTAGTCAACGTACCCGGTCCATCCCTTGAGGTAGACGGCGTAGAGCTGGTTGGTGTAGAACAGCATGACGTACGGCAGCTGCTGTGAGAATATTGTCGCCACCTGTTTGGCGTCGGTCTGGGCCGCGCTCATGGTAGTGGCGTAGTTGAGCTTGTTCGTCCAGTAGTCCATGGTGCTGTTGTAGAAGTTGCCGTAGTTCAGGGTCGAGGTGACGAACTGCGAATTGAAGAAGCTGTACGGCCAGTTGAACAGGGGGCTCGTGATCCACCCGAAGGTGTACATGTCCCAGGTGTCGGTCGTGAATGCGACCGAGGAGTTGAACTTGGGCGCGGAGTTGTAGCCGGTCTCAGGGTTATAGACGCCGCCGCTGATGACGGCTGATAGCGATGGGTGGTAGACGACTGAGGATGCGTGCGCCGTCCCCTGGGCGTTGAAGGTTAGTCCGATCTGCTGGGCGTTGTAGACGAGCCGGAGTGCCCCCTGCGTCCTGAGAGGGTCGTCGATTCTGTACCACAGGTTGGGGACGAACTGCTTGCCAGCCAGAGGGCCGGCAGTGCTTGGGTAATACCACTTGTAGCTGCTTAGCGAGCTGCTCGAGTTTGTCCAAGTGAGTCCTGACAGCTTCAGCTGGGCGATAGCCTGATCGAGGCTGTAGGAGTACTGGCTGTATGTGTTCGGGCTGCAGACCGTCGGATAGGCGCTACACAGGTATAGGTCTGGCTGCGCCGACCCGGCGACGCCGGACAGGACCACGCTCTGCAGGGTTCCGTAGTCCTGGAGGTACTGGATGGCCTGTCTGAAGTGGACGTTGCCGGTGATGGGGCGCAGGTTGTTGAATGCGAACCCGTAGAACGAATAGGTGGTAGTGGAGTTCGCGTATAGGTCCTTGTCGGTTGCGGCCTGGAAGAAGGAACCGGTGCTGAAGTACCACTCGGGACCCTGTATCGTCCCGGATGTGAGACTGCTGTACAGCGTCGAGTCGGAGCCGATCACTGTGAACTTGATCGAATCGATAAGAGGCCCGTGAAGCGAGAGGGTCGAGCCTGAACCGCTTGGGATGACTCCCGGAGGCGCCGCGTATGACGCCAGCGGGATTCCGGAGAAGAGCATTAGGAGTGCGATTGCGGTAGCAATGTATCTGTATGTTTCCATTTTCTTCTTGCCAATACACGCTTTGGCTCGATTTAAATATTCTCGGCTCGTGAAAAAAGAAGAAATCGGATAAGCGGGCGGCGCATCGTGGAAGTCTTGCGCGGTCTCCGCGGCTTGGCTCGCTCAGCCCTTCTTTCGGGCGACCCCTTTCCAGGCCCACACGTCGAAGGCTACGCCGACTGCGCCGAGGGCCAGGAGCAGATACACATAGGCATCGGAAATCGCCTGGGGAACGCTGACATCCACGACAGAGGCGCTGCCTGGGGTCACTCGGACGGCCACGGTGGTGTTGTAGGCGCCGTAGCGGAACCCCACCGAGTAGTTCCCTCCGAGCAACAGGAAGGTGGCGGTGCCGTCCTGGCCCGTGATCCCTTTCTCGACGGCTCTGCCTGCGTTCACGGTGACGGAAGCGCTCGAAACTGGCGCCCCTCCTGCTGTTACGTTCAGGACAAGCTTCCCGAGGGGGACATCGATGGAGCCCGCGTAGAAGCGTGACCCGATGGGCAGGCTAGAGTTCTCTGCGGCCATTCCAGCGTATCCCAGCGTCAGGGTGAGGGTAGAGGGGACGCGGCTGAGGTCGCAGTAGACCGTCGAGTTGTAGTCAACGCATGACGAGCCTGCCGAGGATGCGAAAATCCTGACTAAGATTCCTCCGGGAACCCGTCCTCCCCAGGGCGCGGCAACAAGGGAAATCCTAGAGAGGTTAAGGGGAAGAGGAGTGTACGAAAAGCCCTCGACACCCAGAACGTCGGCCATGGAGTAGATGCCCCTGGGCCAGGAGGGCGGGGCGCCGCTCAGTGGGCTGGCTATCGCGAAGGTTGTGGCCATGTCCGCCAAGTCCAAGCACCCCCCCAGCCATACCCAAGGATTGCCTCCTTGCATGACGACGGTCGTCTCATATACTGAAAGGCCCCCGGCGTACCTGAAGAAGGCCCGGAGGTCGTACCTGCCCGTCCTCAGCTGCACGTATCGGGCGAGGGCGGACGACTGGTTGGTCTGGGTTCGGCCGCCGAGGCTCACCGTCGGAGTGCCCGCAGCCAGCACCTGGCCGGTGATGAGCTGCCGGGGGTTCGACGGGGAGATGTAGGAGTAGGTGTAGTACAGCTCAACCCAGAAGTCGAACGCGGTTCCCGTCTGCGAGGCAGCGCCGGCTGCGTTTGAAATCCTCATGGTCCCGCCGGCGTAGGCCAGCGCGACGTTGCCCGAGCCCAAGCTCCTCGGGTACGGAACCTGGACAACCGCAGGAGCATCGGATCCTATCACGCATCCTTGGGCTGCCGACTCGTTCCCCAAGCTGGCCCGGAGTGATGCCGCCAGGGTCCCGTTCGGTTCGACGGAAGACTCCACTACTGACGGGGCCGCCAATACTGGGACCTTTTCGAAGCCGAATCGGACGGACCCGAAGGACGAGTTGGTGACCCTGACTCCGAGGACCCAGTCCCCCGGGGAGTCGCTTGCGCCGAAGACATAGAGCCTGACTGCGGCGTGGGGGGGGACCGGTTGGCTGACTGCTGGCGAGGAGCCGTCCGGAGGGACGACGTTGACGTAGACGCTCTGGTTGTAGTCCGACATGAACCAGAGCTCGTCTCCCACGGTGTAGACCGGCGTCCCCCGTGTCACTGCCGTCAGGGACGTCGGGCCGTAGCCTAGTTTGACGTAGGGGCCCGCGGAAGGAATCCCAGGGGAAGAGGCCCCGGCCCCGGCTGGAAGCAGCGCGACCAGAATGAGCGACAGCGCGATGAGGGACCTAGCCCCGCGTTCCACGGGTCACCCACCAGAGAGTCCCTCCGACGGCTGCGGTAGGAAGCGTGAGCAGAATCAGGGGGTTCGTGGTCAGTCGGGCACAGGCAAACTCCCAGCCGAGGGCGCCCAGGGCTCCCGCCAGGGCCACCGCAAGCGCGGCGGTCCGCATAGCACTCCGTCCGCTGCCGCTAGTGGAGGCATAGACCGTTAGTGCAAAGAAGGTGACTACGGCGGCAGCCGCAAGCCCGGAGGAGTCGGCCCGGAGCGAGGCAGATGGCACCCCCAGGGGCGAGCCGAGGACGATCCCGAAGAGAGCAGACGGACCGCCGGCGCCCGGTGGTGGGGCGGGGAGACCCTGAAGCGAGCCCAGCACGCCGAAGAGCACGGCAGAATACGGCAGCAGGACCGACAGCGGAGCCCCCGAGCTCATCGACCTGGCGAACCTGAAGATCATTATGCTGGGGGAAAGGAGAAGCAGGGAAACCGTCCAGCCGAAGATCACCTGGAGGCCGAGGTCGCGATAGATGCCGCTCCCCGTGACCAGCCCCAGAAGCCCGAGGACGGGAAAGGCAAAGGTCTCCAACGACAGGAAGTCCAGGATGGAGAACGGCGAAGCGTTGCGGAGCCGGCGGACGGCAAGGACGACCACGATGCGGATCAGCTGGGTCGAGAGGACGACGGCCTCGACGAGGGTGAGGGGGAAGAGGTAGCTGCTCGCTATGAGCCAGCCCATCTCCGCGTAGAGGAACAGGAAGGCGGCCACGACTACTCCTGTGAGGACCGCGGTCGGCCTGTCGACGTTCAACGAACAATCACACCGGAAAGGAACGACTCGAGGTCTCCCTCCTCTGAGACGAGCCTGGCCCACCCCCCCATGCTGAAGACACCGCCCCCATCGGGCACCACAAGCGTGGGCTTCCTGTCGCTCAGCTCGAACACCGCCCGGCTCGAGAGGGCCCCGGACCCGACCAGCATGAGGTCGGCCGCGGCCACCGAATCACCCACTGCGCCAGGGACTCCCGGGGCGCGCCAAATCTGGATTACCAGCTCGGCCAGCTCGTCAAGGGTGGACGCGGCGAAAGACACGTCTCCGTCGAGGGTCGCGACGGTCGTCTCCATCCCCATCCCGAGGGCGAGCAGCGACCCGCCGACCCTCCCGAGGGTTTCGGAGACTGCGTCCATCCAAAGGGTCCTGTCGCCGCGGGCGCTCGAGACCAGCGCCACCCTGAGGGAATGAGGGACGTTGGCCTCCCTCACCCTTGCCACCAGCCGCGGCTCGGGCTCCCTCGAGACGCGCTTCCAGAGGATGTCCTTTGACTCGGTCGAGTAGCCATAGTCCTCCTGGCCGTAGAACTCCTGGCCCGAGCCTCTCACGCCGGCCGGCAACTCCCCCCAGGCCGCCGCGGTGACAGTGACCCTCTGCGGGGGGAGAAGGAGGGAGAGGGGAAGGACTTCGGCCACGAACCTCGCGGGCTTGATTGCGACGTCCTTCTTGAAGGCGCCCAGTGCGTCGACGAAGGTGGCGCTCACCTCGAGCCCCTCGTACCGACCTGCGTGGCTCGCGGTCACGATGAACCTGCCGTCTCGCCCGTCCTCGTCCGCCTTGAGCGACAGCCCGTTCATGCGGGGGAGGGAGGCAGAGGCGAGTGTGCACCACCTGGCCGCCCTGGGCCAAGACCCGAGGGAGAGAGGCGCGCTCTCGTTCTTCAGCATCCTCAACACCTCGGGGACCGCCTGCACGTCCGTCCCCTTGGGCTGGCTCCTCAGGAAGAGCAGGAGGGAGGCGCACGCCGCCAGTGAGAGCGAAAGCGACAGGGCCAGGAAGACGTAGAGGCTCGCGACGGTTGAGACAGCGGCGGTCAACAGCAGGCCGACCAGGTACTCGCGCCCCCGCTGGGTGAGGCCTACCGTGGAGGCTTCACCTTGTCCAGGGTTTCCCTGACGACCTGGTAGGGGTCGATCCTCTCCCCCTTGATCCGAGAGGTCTGGTCGAGCCTCAGCCTGTGGGCAATCACGTAGGGGGTCAGGAACTTCACGTCGTCGGGGATTACGTAGCCCCGGCCCCTGATGTAGGCGAAGGCCCGGGCGCAGTGGGCAAGGTGGACCAGGCTCCTCGGGCTGGCCCCCAGCCGCACCCGCACGTCCATCCTGGAGGCACGGGCGAATTCGGCGAGGTAGCCCATGATGTCGTCGCTGACCTTGACCTGGGCGACCGCCTCGAACGCTTCGCCGAGCTCCTGACGCGAGACCACAGACTCCACGTCGGCCACGTCCAACTCCACCAGGTTCCTCTTGATGATCCTCGACTCGACGTCAGGCGAGGGGTAGTCCATGGTCGCCTTCACCATGAACCTGTCGACCTGCCCCTCAGGGAGCGGATAGACCCCCTGGAACTCCACTGGGTTCTGGGTCGCGATCAGCATGAACGGGGCCGGGAGTTTCTCGGTCCGCCCTTCCACCGTCACCTGCAGCTCCTGCATCGATTCAAGGAGGGCGCTCTGCACCTTCGGGGGGGCGCGGTTGATCTCGTCGGCCACGAGCACGTTCGTGAACACCGGGCCCTTCTTGAAGTCGAACTCCCTCGTCTTGAGGTTGAAGACGAACCCCCCGACTATGTCGAGGGGGAGCATGTCCGGGGTGAACTGGACCCTCCCGAAGTCCAGGCTCACGCATCTGGCAAAGGCCTTGGCGAGCAGGGTCTTGGATACTCCGGGGACCCCTTCCAGCAGCACGTGCCCCTTCGCCAGCATGCAGACCAGAAGGAGCTCGGCCTCCTTCTCCCTCCCCACGACGACCTTCGAAATCTCGCTGGCGACCCTGTCCTTCAATTGCTTTGCCGTCTGGTTCTCCTCCTCGAGAGCTCCCTCGCCAGCCGCACGACCTCCGGGTTCACCGCCTCCGGCTTCACCATCGCCCCGTACCTCCAGTCCTCGTACTGCCTGAGAGCCTTCACGACTTCGGTCCAGTCTACGTCCAAGTTCAGGGCCTCGACCCTTTGCAGAGCCTCCCTCCACGTGTACCCACTGGGGAGGTCCGGGAACGCCCTGCCGAGCGACCGTTCGAGCTGTGAGAAGGCCTTCTCCGAGTCGCGGGGACTGAGCTCGGCTTGCCGTTTCCTCAGCAGGCCGACAATCCCTGCGCCGTAGATGGCCACGTCCATCGTGACCAAGGAGGCGATGACCAGCGGGTCGCTAAGAGCCAAGGAAGCCCTCCCTGTAGGAAGCTTCGAAGGAAAGTAGCGCCAGGTTTCCAAGGCTCGCCAGCTGGACTGGTTGCGCGGGCGAGATGACGAGCCAGAGGCCCGACTCTCTCGGGTCGGACTGTAGTACTTTCGACACGACTCTCCCGCTGTCTGCCTCCGGGCACTTCGGCGAGCACAGTGTTGACGACCCTCCGTATTCCAGGAAAACGGTAGAACCCCTCACAGGGACGTGCGTGGGCGTGGCGACCTCCACGGTCAGGGGCTGCCATGAGTCAACCACCGTCGAGCCGTCCGGGTTGGGCACAACGGAAAATAGGGCAGGCAGGACGGATTCGGTGACGTTGACGTCGACCTCCGTGACGGAGTTGGCCGTGACGAGGGCGGACGCGGACAGGTTGTAGTATTCGTTCCTGGTGGAGATGGTGTAGAATCCGACGCGCGCGCTGACCTCCGCTTCGCCGGGCTGCTGCATTACCAGCCGGATCGGAGGCTGAGCCAAGCCGACCCCTACGATGGTGAAGTTGACGGAGGGCAGGGCTGGGCCGTTCGACAGCACAGGGGCGGACGTTGAAATGACCCCTGGGGGCGTCCCCAAGACGCCCGGAAACCCCGTCAGGCCCGGCACCGGCGACTGCGGCGCTGCTCCGACCACGTTGATCGCCAGCCTTAGCGAGCCGGTGGCATTGTCGTCAGGCGGGCCTCCGCCGGTCTGGGAGTTCGACTGAGGCGCGGGGGACTTTAGGAGGGAGGATGTGAATACCAGGAGGAAGGACGAAGCGGCTATGGCGACCAGCAGCAAGGCGCCTGCTGCCCTCTCTTTCGTGACCCTCATTCTCTTCTGCGAACCTCTACTCAACTCCATTGATCATCACTGGCACCGATCGCAGGCCTGAATGCTCGACTGCGAGTCCCCGAACTTAAACCTGATTCGGGGTTGGTGGTTGAAGGTTCCAGCTCGAGTGAGTTGGGCGCGAAGCCGGAATCCCAGTGGGAGACCGGGGCAGGTCGGCTAAGAGGTTGGGGCTTCCATCGCCGAGCCGCCAGGCCGCCCCTTGCGCCTGTTGCCGAGCGTGACGAAGGCATACCAGACGTTTACGACGATGAACGCGGCCGCGAGCACCTGGAACCAGTCCAGGGTGGGCGGGCTCTGGAGGGGGATGGCCCTCCCTGCCATGGTGAACAGCCTGACGAAGGGGAGGTAGGAGGTCGACGGAGACAGGCCTTCGGAAACGGCGTACGAGCTCCTCCATTGGAGGTCGACCGCGACGAAGTAGCCGCAGACAAGTATCAGGGCGTCCGCCACGAGAACCTTCAACAGCCTCGAGACCATGCAGTTGGCCTTCCGAGAGGCCGAGTTAAAACATCTCGCATCAAAGTTTAACCGCCCCTTCGCGGGTCGGTGGGCTACACTTGGCAGCCGCCAGGACCATCGCCTTCGCAGCGGCCTTCATCATTTTCCTCGTGGTCTTCGCATTCGCCCTGGAGACGTACACGCGGAGGGTGGACGGGACGAGCATGCTTCCGACACTGGTGGAGGGTGACCTGGTGGTGATCGAGAACAGCCCGGCCAGCTCGATTCACGTGGGGGACATCATCGTCTATGGCGGGCCGTGCAGCGCGATATCGGTGGACGGCGCCGTCGCCCCGGTCATACACCGGGTGGTCTCCATGGTCGCGCTCGGATTCATCACCAAGGGAGACAACAACGGTTACACCGACCAGGCCGTCGGCATTGCCAGGTCGCCCATCACACCCGCCTGCCTTCAGGGGAAGGTGATCTTCGTCGTGCCCTACATAGAACGCATCGCGTCCCTCCCCGACGGCCTGAACTACATCATTGCGGCGCTGATCGTCGTCGCGGTGGTAGGGTACGAGTTTTTGGGGGGCAGGAAGGACGCCGAAGAACACCCCACTCCTTCAGCCGAGCCGACCTCCCCGCCTCAATGAGACTCCATCTAGGCGGCTGACGCGAGGGAAGGACAGCGCTTAGAACGGGAACCGCCTCGAACTCCACGGTCTTGTTCAGCGGGAATCCGGAGAGAATGGTTAGACGCGCATAGATGCAGGGCGGAACTGTACGGAATAGAAAGAGGGAGGGGCCCGAAAGCCCCCAATCATGCTGTCTGCTAATGCTCCGAATATGCTATGTACGAGGTGCCGCCCGAGCAGGTCCCGAGATTGAGATTGTTGGTTTCAGCCGTCCAGGTGACAAGAGGGCCGCAGGACCGACTACCACCAGAATCTGTCATCATTAGCCCTATTGAGTCTCCGGAGCCCATGCTGAAGACGGCTTGGCTTCCTGTCCCGAAGCCAAGGATGTTGAACTCAGTTTGTTTCCAGTAAGACGCGAGTCCCAAGTAGTCGTATTGGTAGTTGTTGGCCCAACACTGAGGTACGTTGTTATCACATACCCGCGCGGTTAGGTAGCTGGCAGAGACTGAGCGTTTGAGGGTGTACTTAGTGAGGTACGCTGGATCAAAGTAGTGAGGCAACGTCGTGTAGGATCGGGAGAGGCAATTGCTGCCGCTAGTCAAAGTGAAGCCGCTGGGGCACGATTGGTGGGAGGGTACGTAGCCTATGAGCCATTCACTTGCGCTCAGGTAAGAAGTGTTGTAACTGATACAACCTTCGTTTTGGAGGCCGAATTGCACCCATGAATCCCACCACGAGTAGGGAGCCACGGAAGTAAAGTAGTTGGTGTTCAATTGCAGTGAATACCAGTCATAACCCGGAAAGGGGAAGCAATCGAGGGCCGAATCCTGTTCAGCCTAATACCCTTTCTCCGAGGTAAAGGACCCAGTCACGGCGGAAATGACGTTTGTCCCGGTATCCCGTTCGTCACCACTCGATCCTCCGACAGTCAAAGGACCCCCAATCGTCATGGGAGGAAGACCACCCGGCGGCAAGCTGCCGCAAGAGATTTGTTGCCAAGAGGAGTTTGGATAGGCCATCGTGAAGCAGCCGTGGGATGCCGGTAGAGGGACGTCATTCTCAGCATTGACCCATGCTTGCACTGCAGGCAAGGGTGTCAAAACTGGCGCCTGGGCTGGAGATGATTTCACCGCAAGTACTTGAGACATGCTTGTCAGTAGGAGAACAGAGATTATCAAAAACGAAGGAACTGTGTTTTTCTTCATGAGAATACTGAGGGACTGACCTTATAAAAACCTGCGCCAGAGTGGTTCTGTCAATTCCTCGGGTGGGTGTCCCCTTTGTCGACTCGGTGAAGCGTGCTAGTGGCGCTCAGGGTCCCGGAAATCCGCCTACTTCCGAAGTCTTCTTCGTCGGCCGATGACTTCCGCGACGGCGGCTATGGGTAGGCTGGAAAGCCAGACAAGAGCGAAGACAGCTGTGAGAAGTCCTATGAGCTGCCACTCAAGAGAGGGGGCTGACCCGAACGGGACTGAATGGACCATTGCCCCATAGAGATCGATGGACCATAGCCAACCTACCAAGCCGATGAAAAATGAAATTGCTCCCCAGTAGATTGGTCGTAAGCTTGGTGCCACAGCCTGTCGTTTAGCTTTGGAGATTTATTGCTATTGGTGAGAACAAGAAGCGGGGGTACCAAACGTTCACTCTTGGTAACGCACACGTTCTTGTGCGCATCTTGCGATCTGGCTGGGCCTCATCTTTCCTCGTGATCTTCACAATCCTCTCCTGGCATACGGTCTCCCGACCGTTACAGGTCCGGCATGGTCGAAGGAATACCTGCCCATCTCCCGCAGAGCTGAGAGAACTTCACGGTCAGTTCTTGTAACTCTTCGGGAGATGGAGGGGCAATCCTCCGACTCGTAACTGTTGGGAGATGCCGGCTGGTGAGGGGCATGAAACCTTTCGAAGAGACGGTGGCAGCAAGTGAACCCAAATGCCGAGTCTACGACCACCGTTCTCGAATCCAGGCTTATTATGGTCCGTCTACCATCAAGGAAACCAGGAATTGAAAGTACAGACCGCCTTGGCTGTTGCTGCGATTCTTGTCCTCATTCTTGCGGCTGGAGCGATTCTTTTGACGAGAACAAGCCAAGAGGTCTCCTCTTCCACCACTTCAGCTTTGGGCCTCCAGCTGTCCGTCTCGCTAAGCTCTTCACAAGTCAAGCATGGAAGCTCGGTTAAGGTTACGACGGACCTGTCCAACGTACTCAGCGGCCCCATCAACTTGACAGGTGCAAGCCGCTGGCCCCTTCCAGGTCTTTCCTTGTCGGCCTGCGGCAGAGGGATTCTTCCCTATGGGATATCGGTCATGAGCGGGTACTATGACAAACAGAACTACTCGTTAGGGGCGCCCCTCAGCGTCTTCGGCCCTCCTCCATACACTTGTTTCAATCCCGATCTTTACAACGCTGCCTACTACGCCTTCGACGGGCACAGCGACGTGGCGACTGCGCCAGGGTGGGGAACTTTGAAGATGAATTTCACATTAACCACGAGCGGGTACTGGGTCCAAGACGCATCTGGTTCTTCGACATTCAGAAACTTCGCCCCGGGAGTCTATACCATCGCCTGCGGAGATGAATGGGGGGACCTGGTCTTCGTGCGGTTCAGCGTTGGTACGACCTGATCCCCCAAAACCGGAGTTATCAATTTGACCTGTCTCCCGCCATCTTGACAGCACCACGGTCCTCCGCTTATATACCCTTTATATAGGATATTCAGGCCGCACCCGTGGG